>JAVHVY010000376.1:0-70376 GCA_032160305.1 Actinoplanes sp. | reverse complement strand
TCCCTGGTCCCGGGAGAAGGCGGTCGCCGTCGGCTTCGTCGTCGAAGGCGCCGTCCGCACCTGGTTCGCCGGCGACACCGGACTGTTCGACGAGATGGCCGAGCTGGGCCCACTCGACCTGGCGCTGATCCCGGTCGGCGGCTGGGGGCCAACCCTCGGCTCGCACCACCACCTCGACCCGGTCGCCGCCGCCGAGGCCCTGCACCGGGTCAAGGCCGGCTGGGCGGTCCCGGTGCATTACGGCACGTTCTGGCCGGTCGGTCTGTCCGGCGTACGGAAACACCTGTTCTCCGGCCCCGGCAACGAGTTCGCGCGGATCGCCGAGCGCACCGCACCCGACTCGCGGGTCCGGGTGCTGGCCCACGGTGAGTCGCTGGCGATCGGGCCCGGCGCGTGACCGCCGAACTGCAGACGATCGGCTGGCTGCTACTGGTCGTGGCGTTCGGGGCGATCATCCCGATCGTGCCGACCGGCGCGGCGGTCAGCGGCGCGGCGGCTCTGGCACTGAGCACCAACCCGCTGACCATCCTCCTGGTGATCGCCGCCGGTGCGGCCGGTGCCTACCTCGGCGACCTGGTCATGTATGCGGCCTGCCGGGCCGGCGGGGAGCCGCTGGCCCGGCGGCTGCGCTGGCTGCGCGACGAGGAGCACCTGGCCGCGGTCAAGGAACGCCTGCACAGGAGTCAGATCCCGGTGCTGCTCGTCTCCCGACTACTGCCCGGCGGCCGGGTGCCGGTGCTGCTCGCCGCCGCTTTCCTCGGGCTGAGCTGGCGCACCTTTGTGATCGCCAACGCCCCGGCCTGCACGCTCTGGGCGGTCGTCTACGCCGGGATCGGGGTGGCCGGCGGCTCGATCTTCGCCGAGCCCTGGGAGGGCGTGGTCGCCGCGATCGCCCTGGTCGTGCTGGTCGGCCAGGCGGTCAGCTGGTGGAACAGACGCCGGACGGCCCGCCTGGAAACCCGTGACGAGCCCGAGACCGCCTAGTATTCGCTGCGCCGGGCCGGTGGACACGGCCGCGGCACGATCTCTGTCAGTACCTGAGATACTGCCGGGTCTGCTTGGCCAGTTTCTCGACCACGCCGATGCCGCCGGACATGCTCGCGTGGTTGTGCGACAGGACGGCGATCAAGACGTCCGTGTCGCGGCCGGTGACCCGGCCGACCGTGTTGATGATCCAGCGGTTGCCCTCGGGCGACCGGGGCAGCCAGCCGTTCTTCACCGTGGTGTGCTCGCCGGCCCGGGCGACGACCGGGACACCCCAGTCCTGGTCGTCGTCCACCGAACTCATCAGATCGTCGGCGAGATCGCGCGATTCCGCGTCCAGCGGGCCCTTCGTGTCGGCCAGCTCGGCGAGCAGCGTGACCTGGTCGTCGGCCGTCGTGCGGGTCAGGCCCCACGAGGGGCTGACCCGGGTCGAGGTCAGCCCGATGCGCTTGTTGCACCGGGTGATCGCCGGCGCGCGACCGAGCCGGGAGAACAGGGCTGTAGTGGCGTCGTTATCACTTTGCGTGATCATTCGCTTGGCCAGGCTGAGCTCCGTGGAGGTCAGGTCGCGGCCCTGATCCTGCGCGGTGAGCAGCAGGCAGGCGAGCACCTGGACCTTGAACACGCTGGCGGTTTCGTACGTCTCGCCGCCGCGGAACGAATAGCGCCGGCCGGTCTTCCTGTCGAGCACGGCGACCGAGAACTCCGGGGCGGTCGCCGCGTACTTCTCCAGCGCGGCGTCGAGGGCCTGCACCTGGGCTGCGCGCTTCCGGTCGGCCAGTTCCCGGGGGCTCGGGCCGGCCGGCGCCGTCGCCGTCGGGCCGGCGGACGGCGCCAGGTTGTCGCTGACGGCCTGGGGGAGGAAGGGAATGTGCCCGCCGTCGGCGCCGGTCATGCCCACCGCCACCAGACCCGCGCCACCCAGAATCCCCACTGCCGCCACGGCCAGGATCCACCTTCCGGTACGTGCCACCGTTGCATACTGCCGCGCCGGAGGCCCCTGCGCCGCCCCGACAAAGGATCTATGGAAAATTAGCCTGAACTTTCGACCCAGGGCTCGGTCGTCATCACGGACAGTAACCGGCGCACAATGGAGAGATGGCCCTTCTTCCGTCACCGTCCGCGTTGCTCTCCCGGGCCGCGTCGATCGCGCTGTCCCCGTCCGCGTTGGTCGACGTGACCCGCTCTGCCGTCGGCCAGGTGATCGAGGCCGCCGCGGCCGTCTCGACCGTGCCGGTGCGGGCGATGAGCCTGCTCGGTCAGGCGGAACTGCTCGTCACCCGGATCACAGTGATCGCCGACAGCGCGGAAGGCCTGATCAACGAGGTCACCGTGATCGTGGCCCAGGCCCGGGAGACGGTCCGGTCGGCACAGGCCACCGCCGCGGCGGCCGCCCTGACGATCGAGGAAGCCTCAGCCCTGACCACCGGCGCATCCCGGATCGTCGACGAGGCCGCGGCTATCACCGGTGCAGCAGCCGGCCTGGTGGTCCGTGCCGGCACCGTCACCGCCGGAGCCGCCGACCTGGTCGGCGAGGCCGGCGGCGTCACCGCCGAGGCGTCGCGGCTGGTGGCGGTGGCCGAGGCCGTGACGGCAGGGGCCTCGGCGGTGCTGGAGAAGGCGGAGCGGGCCACTGCGACGGCCGGGGTGGTGCTCGGGGACGCCTCGGCGGCCACCGGGACGGCCACCGCCGCGGTCGAGCAGGCCGCGGCGGCGACCGCGGAGCTGTCCCGGCTGCTCGACGGGTATCTGCCGATGCTGCAGAAGGCGGCGCCGCTGGCCGGCCGCTTCGTCGACGAGCTGTCGCCGGACGAGGTCACCGCGGCGATCCGGATGGTCGACGAGCTGCCCCGGCTGCGCGAGCACCTGATCGACGACGTGATGCCGCTGCTCGGCAAGCTCGACCAGGTCGGCCCCGATCTGCACCAACTGCTCGGGGTGACCCAGGATCTGCATCTGGCCATCGCGGGGCTGCCGGGCCTGAAAATGCTGCGCCGCCGCGGCGAGGAGCGGGTGGCCGAGGAGGATTCTCCGACAAATAGCCGAAAGTCCAGCTAAATTCGGGTGGATGGCGAGGAAAAGCACCGGCGGCTTATCACGCGGGTGGTCCGTTTTCTTCGCCCTCGTCATGGTTCTGGGCGGGATGGCTGTGTCGCTGGGCCTCGCCGCCCACCTGCACAACGCCCTGCAACGCAGTGCCGAAATCCGGATGACCGACACCAGCGCGGCCCTGCAGAGCACGGTGAGCGGTCAGCTTTCGGCCTACACCGATACCGTACGCGCGAGCGCCGCCGGCCTGAACGCCCTGCCGACGCCCACCGCGGCCGGTTTCACCGGGATCACCTCGGCGATCGTGGCCCAGCACCTGCCCGCGGCCGTCGCCGTGCGGTTCCTCGTCCCCGCCTCCCCCGACCAGCTCGGCGCCGTCGCCGCGACCTGGCGTTCCCGCGGCGTGCCCGGGCTGACGATCGACCCGGTCAAGGGCGCCCGGCAACACCTGTTCACCGTCTTCGCCCGCGGCCTGAACGGCGGGCCCGCCACCGCCATCGGGGCCGACCAGGCAGCCACCCCGGCCGAGGTCGAGGGCGCCCGGCTGGCCCGCACTGCCGGCGGCATCGCGCTCTCGGACCCGTACCTGCTGCCGGGCGACGCGGCGCTGCCCCCACCACGGCAACAGGTGTCCTTCGACGTGCTCGCGCCGGTCTACGAGACTGGCGACCGCACGCCGGCCGGTTATCTGTCACTGAGTGTCCGTGGCACCGACCTGCTCACCGCGAGCCTGTCCGCGGAGTCCGGCGGCCTGCTGGACGCGACGTTGCTGACCCGTTCGGCGAGCGGGTTGCTGACCCAGGTCGCCCGGGTATCCGAGAACCGCACCGGAGACGTGCGGCGCACCCAGACCTTCCACTCGGGTCAGCGGGAGTGGGTGCTGGGCACGACGACCGCGACGCGGGCGCTGCTGCCGGACGCCGCCCGCACGGACCTGGTCGTACTGCCGGCCGGCTGTGTGCTGGCAGTCCTGCTCGGCGCCCTGCTGTACCTGGGGCTGTCGGCAGCCGTCCGCCGGGAAGAACGGATCGACATCGGGGTGGCCGAACGCCTGACCACCGCCGGGGTGGTGCTCCAGGATCTGAGCGACGACCCCAGGCGAGGACAAGCGCGCCCGCCGGACGGTCCGGCCACCGCCGAAAGCAAGCCGGAGCCGGTCGTAAGGGCGACGGCAGCCAGGGCCGACAGGCCGACGGCCGGGGCCGACGAGCCGACGGCAGCCAGGGCCGACGAGCCGACGGCAGCCGGGGCCGACGAGGGCCAGTCCCGCGACGTCCCCATGCAGGCGGCGACCGCCCCTAAGCCCGGAGCCAGAGGTACCGGAGCCGCCGGGAACGAGCCCGGATCACGGCACAGCGGAGCCGCCCGGAACGGGCCTGGATCAGCGCGCTCCAGAGCCGCTGAGGCGGAGCCGGCCTCAGACTTCGTCACCATCGAGGGCGAACTGGTCGTCGTATTCGAGCCGGGACCGACTACGACCAGGGCAGACCGTACCCCGTCCAGATCGGATCTGGGTGATCACCGGGAGCGGACGGCGGCGACGGGCGGGATCTCGCCCGGGCGAAGGCCGTCCGTAGACGACGGACAGCCGGAGGCGACGGCGCGGGCGGTCCGCGGCCGGCGGCCGCGGAGGGCCACCCAGCCGACGGTCGCTCCGAAGGAGCTCACCGAACCGGCGCGGCGAGCCAGGACCGCGCGGCCGCGCCGCAATGAGCGCCCGGCCGCGCCGCCGGTGTCCGGACCGGGACACGTGGAAGCCGACAACGTCGCTGAAACCCTCCGGTACGAATCCGGCCAGACCGGCAGTTAGTCCCCGCTTCGCCGTCACCAGGGAGATCGGCTTCGCCTTCCCGGTCCTCGATGAACCGGCAGTTAGTCCCCGCTTAGCCGTCACCAAGGAGATCGGCTTCGCCGTCCCGGTCCTCGGCGAACGGGTCAGTTCACCCTAAGGCGCATGCCGACCAGTTCGTAACTGGCGATCTCCGGCCGGATCCGGGTGGTCGGCTCCTGGACCAGGGTCAGGCCGGGCAGGGCGAACAGCTTGGTCAGGAAGATGTCGGTCTCCTGGATGGCGATGTAGGCGCCCGGGCAGCGGTGCGGGCCGTCGCCGAAGGACAGGCCGGCGTCGCCGACGCCGTCGGCGACGAGCCGGGCCGGGCACACCGCGCCGGGGTCGGCGCCGACCGCGGCCGAGTCCAGGTTGGTCGCCGCGACGCTGATGTCGACGTGGGCGCCGGCCGGGATCGTCACGTCGCCGACCTGGATCTCGGCTGTGGTGCGGCGGAACAGGTTGCCGATGACCGGTTCGAGTCGCAGGATCTCGTGCAGGATCGCGACGCGCTGCTTCTCGGTGCCTTCCACGTAGGCCAGCCGCAGGGCGTCGTCGCTGAAGAGGTGCCAGGCCGCGACCGTGATGAACTCGCGGGTGGTGATCATGCCGGCGGCGGCGAACGTCATGCACTCGCCGAGGATCTCGGGCTTGGTACAGTCCTCGCCGAGCAGGTGCGAGATCAGGTCGTCGCGGCTCTTGGCCTTGCGCGCGGCCACGGCCGGGCGCACGTCACGCCAGTAGAACAGCGCCATGTTCAGGTGCGACCGCCATTGCTTGTACGCCGCTTTCGGGTTACGCCGGCCGGGCGTGCCGTCGGGCTCCTCGAAGAACCGCTCCAGCCTCTTCGCCATGCCGGGGACGCTCTCGGTGAGGCCGATGACCTCGGCGGCGACGGCCACGGCCAGCCGGAACGACAACTGGGACAGATCCGCCTCGCCCCGGCGGCGCAGCAGATCGCACTGCTCATCGGCAAGCCGCCCCATCAGCTCCCGGTACGAGGTGTCGACCTTCTTCGGGGTGAAGTACTTGGCGGTCTGCCGGCGGTGCTCGCGGTGCTCCGCACCATCGCGAAAGAGCACCGGCATCCGCATTTTGCCGCTCCTCCGGTCCATCCGCTCGATGCCGAATCCGGCCTGCCGGGTCTCGGTGTGGCGCAGCATCGCCCGGGCGGTGCCGAAGTCCTGCACCTTCCAGACGTCGTCCGGGCCGGCGTGCGCGGGACAGCCGGGGGTCAACTCTCCGCGCTCGACCTTTCGTTTCGAATCGATCGGCGTTTCGGCGGGCATGCGGCACTCCTTGCGGATGGCGAGGCGAATCTCATCAATGTCCCCCGCGGGGGGATCGACTGTCACATATGTGTCCTACTCATGCGTACGGCGGCCACTCGCGAGTGACCACCTTCACACCATGGGTAAAAAGATGGGTCAGAAGCCCGATACGCCGTAGACGCCGAGCGGCTCGGCGCACACCCTGGTCCGGATCAGGCCAGAGTCGGAGCCACGGCGCTATCACCCAGTCGGGATACGGATGGCCTAATCGCCGAGCGCCACCGGCACCTCGTCGGCCAACCGGTAGCCGACGCCGTAGACCGTGGTGATCACTTCGGGTTCGCCGACCTTCGTGCGCAGCCGGCTGACGTGCACGTCGACCGTGCGTTTGGTGGTGTGCTTGTGGCCCCACACCTGCAGCAGCAACTGACTGCGGGTGAAGACCTCGTTCGGATGCCGGGCGAAGAACAGCAGCAGGTCGAACTCGAGACGACTCAGATCGAGCGGTTTGCCGTCGCGGGTGGCGATCCGGGAACGCGGATCCAGGCGCAGCCCGGCGCCGGTGCCGTCCGGCGGCGGGACGAGCACGACCGAGCCGGCGGCGGCGACCAGATCACGCAGGACGGCCAGGACACGTTCGCCCTCGGGAGTGCCGACGGCGTCGACGCTGATGGTCACGGTGACGGTCCCCGGGATCGTGCGCAGCCGGGCGAGCCGGGGGCGGCCGATCCGGGCACGCCGGGACGAGGTGGGATGGGTGGCGAGCACGGACACTGTTCCTCCCGAGGGCAGAACGAGTCGCCGGCCGGATCTCGGCGGCGACTGAAACGGCGCGATCCCCTCGGCGAAGGGGGGATGGCGTCCACCGAAATGGTTCAGTCAGCGCGTTCGAGAGAGGGCAGGTTGACCACTATGGCCTCCTGCGTCGTACGGGCGATCACCACGACCGCCACGTTCGCCGGGTCCGGATTCTCCTCGCGGTGCGGCACCCACGGCGGCACGAAGACGTAGTCGCCGGGCTTCGTCTCGAGACGCGTCTCCGCGCCGGTCTGTTCGTCGAGGAAAACGAAGACCGGCTTGCCGCGCACGACGTAGATCGCCGTCTCCGACTCGCCGTGGTGGTGGTTGCCGCTGGCGGTGGCGGCGGCGACATGCGTCTCACCCATCCACAGCGCCCGGCTGCCGACGGTCCGCCCGCTGATCGCCTCGATCCGCGTCATGCCGGCCGTCTGCGCGGTCTCACCACTGAGACCGAGCGGCGCGACGTGGTGCAGTCTACGGTGGAAGTCGTCGCTCACAGTGCCCCACTGTCGTCCGCCACACCCGAACCTGTCAACAGGTTTCCCATAGGCTTACTAGGATATGGGACGCCCGTTGACAGGACGGTGAACGGCAACGCACGGTGGTCTCGACAGCATGCCTCCCAGATTCTGGACCACAGCCCAGGGGGACCACCCGATGTCCACGATCGTCGTCGTCTCCGGAAATCCCCGTCCCGGTTCCCGGACCCTCGTCCTGGCCACCGCGGTCGCAACGGCGATCGCACACGCCCAAGGCGCCGCCGAGCCCGCGGTGGTCGACGCCGGGGCGCTCGGGGCCGGGCTGCTCACCCCCGGCGACCCGGACACCGCCGGCGCCCTCGCTCTGATCCGGGCGGCCGAGGTGCTCGTCGTCGCGACACCCACCTACAAGGGCAGCTACACCGGCGTCCTGAAAGTGCTCCTCGACCAGCTCCCGGCCGCCGCTCTGGCCGGTAAGCGGGCCGTCCCGGTCGTCACCGCCGGGATCGCGCCGCAGGCCGCCGCCGCCGGCGCCCTGCTGCGGCAACTGCTGGCCGAGGTGGGCGCCGAGGTGGGCGACGAGCTGACGGTGACCGAGGCCGAGTTGGGTGAATCGGCGGCCGTTGCGGAGAAATACGTCACCGCGCGAGCCTGGTGACGGCCTGCCCGCTCCAACGGCGCTGGCGAATGCGTGGCGGTTGCAACCTCCCTGGCATCGTCCACGATCGGGCCACCATGCCCAGGCGCTAGCGTGGCGAGATAGAAGGCCGGGGATCCGCCGCCACGGATCCTCGGCCTTCTCCTGCCAGCCGGTCCAACCCTGCCTCCTGCCCATGGCGGCGGCCGAAGGTGGAGACTGTGCCGGTGACCGATGTGGTTTTCCCCCGGACGGCGACCGGCGAGCGCAGTAGTTCGGCCCTGGGCCGGGCGGTGGTGGCCGAGGCGATGCAGGCCGTCGACCCGGCCGCGGCCGAAGCGGCCCGGCGGGAACAGAACTGGCGGCGCGGTTATTCGCGGCACTTCCGGGCACTGGTCGAGGCCGGGCTGGCACCGGGCGCGGGTTACGCGATCGCCCGGGCGGGGCTGGCCGCCGTGCAGAACCGGATGCGGGCCGAGCAGGACGGCGCGGAGCTCACGCTGGCCGAGGCGCTGAGAGTCCCGGCCCACCGGCCACTGCGGACGGTCACGGTGACGGGCCCGGAGAAACCCGAGACCGAGCTGATCCTTCCGTACGCGGGTGAGCTGCTCCGCGGCGCCGGGCTCCAGCGGCAGCTGGACGTCTGGGCCGCCGCCGGGACCATCGAGCAGTCCTGCGTCGAGATGGTCCGCGAGGTCGCCGCCAACCCGGACTGGCTCGACCTGGCCGATCTGAGCGTGGTGGTGCTCGGGGCGGCCGCGGAGATGGGCCCGCTGCCCGCGGTGCTCGGCTGGGGCGGCACGGTGGTCGGCGTCGACCTGCCCCGGCCCGAGCTGCAGGCCCGGATCCGGCGCACCGCCGAGGGCGCCGCCGGCCGGCTGATCATTCCGGAGAACGGCGCCGACCTGCTCACCGACCTGCCGGCGGTCGCCGAGTGGCTGGCCGGCATCGACGGCCGGCTGGTCCTCGGCAACTACGTCTACGCTCCCGGAGCGGTCTACGCCCGACTGTCGGCGGCGGTCGACGCGCTGACCGTGCACGTCCGCCAGCAGCGTCCGGACACCGCGCTGGCCTTCCTGGCCACGCCGACTGACGTGTACGCCGTCCCGCACTCCGCGGTCACCCAGGCCGGCGAACGGTTCCGGGACCGCAGCCGGCGGGCCCGGCTGACCGGGCGGCTCTCCGGCGGGCGGCTGCTGCGGCCGAACTATCCCGGCGACGCGGATCCGGGCATCGCCGACAGCCTCATCGCCCAGCAGGGACCGAACTACGCCCTGGCGAAGCGGATCCAGCGCTGGCGGGCCACGATCTCCCGGCAGGACGGGGTGACGACCAGTTTCGCCGTCGCCCCGCCGACGAACACCCGGTCGGTGACGAACAACCGGCTGCTGGCCGCGGCGTACGCGGGGGCGCATCTCTTCGGGGTGGAGGTTTTCGCCCCGACCACCTCGAACAAACTCATGGCCGCCCTGCTCGTGCACCAGCTGCGCCGACCGCGGCCGGCCGCCGACCTGGCCTGGCAGGACGAGGCGTTCGGGGCCGCGCACGGTGGCTTGTGGCGGGTCGCCTACCAGCCGCGCAGCGCGCTCGGGCTGGCCGCGTTGCGCGGGCTCAGCGGGCGGCGGCAGCCGCGATCGGGGTGATCAGGGTGACGAGTTCGTCGCGGCTCGGCCCGACCGGCAGCGGCGGCCGCCAGCCCCCGGCGTAGAGCTCGTGGGCCCGCGGTTCGATCGCCAGCAGGGTCTGGGGCAGCGCGGTCATCCCCAGGTAGGCGCCGATCGGCCGCATCAGCGACGGGTCGGCCTGCCCCGCGGCGACGATGTGGCCCGAGGTCAGCGGACGGCTCAGATCGACGTCCTGGCCCGACCACTGGCGCACCTCGTCGGCGTCCCAGGCCAGGTGGTCGGCGTACCAGGGGCGGATCTGCTCGTGGCACCAGGCGTCGAAGCCGAACGTGACCGTTTCGAGGTCGTCGCCGCTGTCGAGCAGCCTGAGCAGTTCGCAGGCCTGCATCAGCGAGGTGGCCATTCCCCGGCCCGCGGTCGGGTTGGTGGTGCAGACCGCGTCCCCGACGTGGATCAGGCCGGGCAGCACGACCCGGCCGTCGCGCAGCTGTCCCCGGTACGAGTTGCGCAGGTGGCCGCCGGGCAGCACACCGGTGATGGGCCGGCACCGCTGCGGGCTGACCCAGGTGTCGATGCCCGGGACGGCCCGGACGGCCGCGTCGAAGGCCGCCTCGTGCCGCAGGCCGGCCAGGGCGCGGTCGGTGCTCAGCCGGGCGATCAGCAGGCACACCGTCCGGTTGTCCTGCAGGAACACGCCGGCCAGATAGCCGGGGAACCGCAGCATCAGGCCGATCGGGCGGTTCACCGGCCCGATTTCGGCGCCGGGCAGCAGCTCGTAGTGCCGGGAGACGTAGGCGATCCCGCAGTCGGCGCCCTCCTGCGGCCCGCGCAGCCCGTCGCCGATCCGGCCGCCGCGTCCGGAGGCGTTCAGCACCAGATCGGCCGCCAGCTCCCGGCCGTCGACCAGCAGGCCGGCCGCACGGCCACCGGCCGGCAGCACGTCGTCGGCGTGGCCGCTCAGCAGCGTGACGCCGGGCGTGCCGACGGCCACCGCACGCAGCACCCGCTCGAAAGTGGACCGGCGGCACTGCATCCCCAGCAACCGTTCCGGGCGCGGGCCCTCGGCCGGCAGCACGGTCACCACCGCGCCCGCGGCCAGCAGCGCGTCCTTCACCGGGGGCAGCTCCGCCTCCAGACAGGTGATGACCTGCTGGCGCAGCCCGTGCGGATGGTGGAACTGCATGACGCCCCTGCGCGCCCACGACCCGTCCACGGCCGGGCCCCGATCGCGGTCCACCACGGTCACCCGATGTCCCCGGCCGGCCAGAGCAATGGCACTGAACAGGCCGGTAGGCCCGGCGCCGACGATCGCTACGTGCATCCGTGCAGCGTAGGGTGCTCGCACCAGGCCGCTCAGTCGGGTTCCCGTCAGGCGGCACACCCCGCCGATACGCTGTGCCTATGGAGATCGCCGGGCTGGTTCTCGCCGCAGGCGCCGGCCGCCGTTTCGGACGGCCGAAGGCCCTCGTCGAGTGGCGCGGCGAGTTGCTCGTGCGGCACGCGGCCCGGACGCTGACCGAGGCGGGCTGCGCCCGTACCGTGGTGGTGATCGGCGCCGGAGCCGACCAGGTCCGGGCCGCCGCGCCGGAGCTGGACTTCGTCGACAATCCACAGTGGTCCACCGGAATGGCCTCGTCGTTGCGGGCCGGCCTGGCGGCGTTGCGGCCGAGCCCGGCCGGGGCCGCGGTGGTCCTGCTGGTCGACATGCCCGGCGTCACCCCGGCCGCCGTACGCCGGATCACCGCCGACGCCACCCCGGCGGCCCTGGCGACGGGTGGCTATGACGCCCGCCGCGGCCATCCGGTGCTGCTCGGCCGCGAGCACTGGGCCGGCGTCGCCGAGTCGGCGGCCGGTGATCACGGCGCCCGCGACTACCTGCGCGCCCACCAGGACATCCTGCGCGTCGTTCCGGTCGGCGACGTCGCCGGGGACTTCGACCTGAATACCGCGGAGCAGGCGGCCCGGCACGCGTGCGGGGGTCCGGATGCGCGAACCGTCTCCGATCAGGTCCTCCGCCCGGTCCAGCCGCAACCGCTGCCGCCCGGTTGACATTCGGGACCGCCGGCGGGTGCCGGACCAGGCACGGACCGCGGCGGTGCCGCAACGATCCGGTCAGTCCTTGTTGCGGGCGAGGGAGCGCCGCTGACCCGGGGTGGCGCCGATCAGCGGGGCCGGCGGCGGGGTCGGCGCGATCTCCAGCTCGTCGCGGATCGCCACTTCGAACTCCTGCATCAGCAGCGGCGCGTGGCCGAGCAGTTCGAGGAACGGCGCTGTCGTGTCCGGCCCCGGCTCCGGTCCGGGGCCGTGCAGCTGTTCGAGCACCTTGTGCACCGACAGGGCGGCGCTGCGGACCGGGCCCGAGGCGAGCAGCCGCACCTGCATCAGGGCCGGGCCGACCTCGTCGAGATAGGCCAGCGCGTCCGGTTTCGGCGTCCCGGCGGCGTATCCGGCGCGGAGCCGGTAGATGTCACGTTCGAAGACCGCGAGCAGGGTGATGTAGGCGTCCTTACGCTCGGAATACCACCGGCGGGTCTTGCGTACCCGGCCGCGGACGTAGTTGTTGCGCGCGATGACCAGCACCGTCACACCAGCGCCGACCAGGGCGAACACGGCGGCGACGAGGGGCAGCCCCCACCACGGGATCTCAGACACCCGACAACGGTAGCGATGCGCCGCGCCCGGGTCGCGGTGGCGGGTCAGATCGTGACCCGAGTGCTCGTTCAGGGGCGACGGCGGCCGCCCGGCATCCGGACCGGGCGGCGTACGGGATCCTCGCACGGGTGCCGGTACCGGGGTGATCGGGCCGGGTCCGTGAGTGGATTGTCCCGCCGTACCGCCATAATCCGGACCGGTTCGTCGGCTGGCACCGTCGTCGTGGCCGGCGGCCGGAGAACCCGGATCAGGTCCAGGTCAGCAGCCCAGCGGCGGCCTGATGGTCGATCCGTTCCCGGGCGTAGCGTCCATCGACGCCGGACTGTATAGCCAGCGTGGCCGGGGCCGGCGCACGCTCCGGAGGGACCCGGCTGAGGCCCGGCTCCCGGCCTGGCTCGACGGTGCGCGGCCCGGCGGTCCCGACCAGGGCGCCCGGCCGGCGTTCGGAAAGTTCCTCGCACTCTGTCATGACGACAACACTCATCCGTGGTGCTCGCGGCGCATCTGCAGGGCTCATGCAGCCGTATCGGCGTGCCGAATCGTTCGGCCGCCGTACTCTCGGACTATCGATCGGAACGGCCCGACGCACTGTGGCGGCAGCGGCGCCGGGCCCTGGCCCGTGGGAGGTCCCATGACCAAGTCCCTTGTCCCGACGCCGGAGGTGCTGGCCGAGGCTGCTCGTCAGCGCCGCAAGGAGCAGCAACTGAAGTCGTCGGACGGCCCGGACAGCCCGCTGCACGAGCCCGCCGAAGCGGAGAAGGAACACCTGGAGGCCGACACCAAGGCCTGACCTGGAACTTTGTGAGCCAGGAGCCGCCCGTGACCCACCGGTCCGGGCGGCTCCGGCGTGTTGCCCTCAACCGGGCTTGACGTTGCGCAGTTCGCCGCCCTCGACCGGGTCAGCCGCCGGCGTAGGCCGGGCGGTGGACCCATTCGCCGAGCGCCGCGGGCGGCTGGGCCTTGCCGTAGAACCAGCCCTGGGCCAGCTCACAATGCTGCGCGCGGAGCCAGTCCCGCTGCGCCTCGGTCTCCACGCCCTCGGCGACCACACGCAGGCCCATCGTCCGGGTCATCGCCAGCACCGCCCGCACGATCGGCTCGTTCACCCCGTTGTCGCCGACCCCCGAGATGAACGACCGGTCGATCTTGACGATGCCGACCGGCAGCCGGTTGAGGTAGCTCAGCGAGGAGTAGCCGGTGCCGAAGTCGTCGATGCACATCACGACGCCGAGAGCCCGCAGCGCGTTGAGCGTCGTCAGGGCCGTCTCGATGTCCTCCATCACGCCCGACTCGGTGATCTCCAGCCACAGGCTCGACGGCTTGAGGCCGGTCTCGGCGAGCACGTCGCGGACGATCCCGATCAGGGCCTGGTCGCGCAGCTGGCGTACCGAGACGTTGACCGAGACGTGCAGCTGGCGGGCGGCGAACGGGCGTTCGGCGATCCATCGGGCCAGCTGGGCGGCCGACTCGCGGAGCAGCCAGGTGCCGCTCTCCACGATCAGGCCGGTCTCCTCGGCGACCGGGATGAAGTCCACCGGGGAGACGGAACCGAGCTGCGGGTGGTTCCAGCGCATCAGCGCCTCGAAGCCGTCCAGCTCGTCGGTGGCCAGGTCGACGAGGGGCTGGAACTGCACCGACAGCTCGCCGTTGCGCAGGGCCCCGCGCAGGGCCTGTTCCAGGTTCATCCGGTCCCGGACCTCGTCGCGCAGCGAGGTGTCGAACAACGCGTACGCGTTGCGCCCAGAGCCCTTGGCCTTGTACATGGCCGTGTCCGCGTCCCGGACCAGTTCCAACGCCTCGGCACCGCCGACCGTCTTGGCCACCCCGATCGACGCGGAAACGATCACGCTGCCGACCGACAGCACGAACGGGCGGACGAATTCCGCCAGCACCCGGTCGGCCAGCGACTCGGCCAGCCGCGAGTGCGACGGGCTGGCCAGCGCGATGACGAACTCGTCGCCGCCGATCCGGCAGACCAGATCCTCGGCCCGGACCTGGGCACTCAACCGGCCCGCCACCTGGCACAACAGCTCGTCGCCGACCCGGTGGCCCCAGTGGTCGTTGACCATCTTGAAGCGGTCCAGGTCGATGAAGAGCAGGCTGATCTCCTGGCTCGCGCCGGCCGCCGCGTCCCCCCAGGCGGTGATCGTCTCGGCGAGCAGTTCCCGGTTGGGCAGGTCGGTGAGCTGGTCGTGGGTGGCACGGCGCCGGGTCACCCGTTCGGCCCGGGCCCGCGAGTTGTTGGAGCGGACCACCCGGCCGAAGATGCCGAGGATCAGCAGGACGCACAGCGCGGCGCGCACCCCGCCGATCAACGGCGACTCCGCGGGCTTCACCGTCGTGATGACCACGGGGCCGACGACCATCACGGCGATCGCCATGAGCCGGGCCCGGCCCAGGTCGGTGACCTCGACATTCTGCGGCTCGGTGAGCGTCCGCATGGACGGGTGCAGCGCGGAGGCGCCGAGCAACATGAAGGTGAACATGAAAATGGTGTCCGTGACGTGCACCGGTACCGACAGCAGCCCACCGTCGCGCAGGGTGAAGAGAAAGTCCGCGACCAAGAGTAATGACGACGACACGATGAGCAACCACAACGCCGGCTGCCGGGTACCGCCGGCCAGGGCCAGCTGGGAGACCAGCACGACCAGCACCACGTCGATGATCGGAAAGAACGCGTTCGCTGTCCGCGGCACGGTCAGGTCAACCTGATCCATCGACGGCACGATCAGGTAGGTCCAGGTCATGAACGCCACGGCGAGGCCCGCCAGCAGCGCGTCGGCCCGTGCGGGGTCGTCCTCGGCGGCCCGCCGCCGGCGCAGCATCCCGGCGAAGGCGACACCCGTCGCCAGGTACCCGGGGACGACCACGGCGTCCGGCAGCAGCACCATCGGGCCGGGCGGACTCGCGTTGGCGCCTGGTACGACCGCCCGGATGATCACGGCGACGATGAACAGCGCCGCGCCCAGGAGCAGCAGGTTCCACGGGCCCCGTACGCCCGCCGCATTGCGCCGGGGCCCGTAGGTCAGCGCCCACAGCCCGCCGACCAGGATTGCCAGGCTGGCCGGAGTCTGCAGCGTCTGCGGCCCGAAGCCGAACGCGGTGGCGACACTCGCGCCCAGCCCGACATAGAGCCAGGCTGGCCAAGATCCGCGCGCGGAGGTCACGAACCCCCTTTCGGCAGGACTGTCGCCGACATTACGGATTGGCGAGGTGCCCGGTCGAGCGCGTCGCACGGACCACGAGGTCAGCACCCCGGGCAGGCCAGGAGGGGTCGGCGCGAGTGACGATCCACCGGTGCCCGTCGACGGCCGCCCGGGCCGGCATGAACAGCTCCGGCCGGCCCGACCGGGGTTGCGGGGCGGCCGGACACCGCCGGACGCCGCGCAACCCCGGCGTGGGGACCTACGACGAGAGCGCGTGGATTCGCCTCTGGCTCCCCGGCGGGCCCTGGGCCGCAAGGCCCCGGGGCGACCATGCTGCCCGCCGGATCGTCGCTCGCTCATCGGCTCACACGGCGTGATCCGACTTTCCCAAGATCCCCGATCGAGCGACCCATTACGACAGCCTTTCAGCCAATTTGCCGTAACCGCTCGTCGAGACTTCCGTGCCGCCGCATTCACCTCAAGTGACGGATGTCACCTGCTGGGGCAATTGGGCACGTGGGTGGTGAATTCGTTTCATCCTGGATTCGGCCTATTCGGCCGTGATCAATTCTTTCTTCCGGGGGGACGCATGAACCTGGTTCAGACGAGCACCCGAATAGTCGCCGCCGCGGCGCTGACCGGTGCGGCGGCCACCGCGGTGGTGGCGACCCAGCCCGGCCAGGCGCCGATCGCCGGACCGGCCGGGCCGGCGCTGCAGACGATCGAGCTGGGTGGCACCGGCTTTCGCACCGTGGCGCTGACCGCGATCGGCCCCGGGCAGGCCGGCCACGCCACCAAGCCGTTCGCCCTGCTCGGTGCGACCTGGAGCGACCCGCGCGCCGCGCTCGGAGTCAGCGTCGAGGTGCGCACCCACGCGCTGGCCGGTCACCGCTGGAGCGCCTGGCGCGCTCTCGCGGTGGACGAACCCACCGCCGCCGACGGGCTCAGTCCGGGCCGTGGCAGCACCGACCCGATCTGGGTCGGCGACTCCGACGGCGTCCAGACCCGGATCGTCGGCGCAACGCCGATCCCGGCCGGCCTGCGACTCGACCTGATCAACCCCGATTCCGGCGAGCCGCTGCTGGTACCGGCCGCCTACCGCCGGCCGGCGGCGATCCGGAGCACCGGGCGCGGCCAGGTCGGCTATCAGCCGCGCCCGGCGCCCAACCTGGTCAGCCGGACCGGTTGGGGCGCGAACGAGTCGATCGTCGTGGAGCCGCCCGCGTACACCACCGACGTCCAGGTGCTCTTCGTGCACCACACCGCGGATCCCGGCGACTACAACTGCGCCGACTCGCCCCGCATCGTCCGCGGCATCGAGGCATACCACGTGCGCAGCAAGGGCTGGAACGACATCGGCTACAACTTCCTGGTCGACAAGTGCGGCAAGCTCTTCGAGGGCCGCCGGGGCGGGGTGACCCGGCCCGTACTGGGCGCGCACACGCTCGGCTTCAACATGCACAGCGCCGCCATCGCGGTCATCGGCGACTACCGCAACACCGCGGTCAGCGCGACGGTCAAGAACGTGATCGCCCAGGTGGCCGCGTACAAGATCGGCATGTACGGCAACCTCGCGAGTGGGCGGACCACCCTGGTCTCCACCGGCAGTGACCGCTACGCCGAAGGGGCGACCCCGGTCCTGAACCGGATCGCCGGGCACCGCGACACGGGCCGTACCGAATGCCCCGGCGACACCCTCTACGCCCAGTTGCCGGCGATCCGGGCGATCGCGGCGGCCGGGCCGGCCCGCCTGCGGCTGTCCAGGCTGACCGGCGCGGTCCGATCGGGCCGCGGCTATTTCTACACCAGGGGCACCATCCGTCCACTCTGGACCACCAGCACACCGAGTGGGCTGATGAACCGCTTCGATGTCTACGTCGACGGCCGGCTGGTCGTCTCGGCGCCGCGTTCCGACCGCACCACCACCCTGGACCTCGGACCGGGCACGCGAGTGCTGACCATCCGGGCAGTGCATCTTTCCGGGCGTACGGCGAGCACGACGGTGACCGTGTACTCGGGCCGGCGCCCGCCGCGCTGACCCACCGCGGACCCGTGTTACTGCGGGCCGTGCCGGTCGGCCAGTTGCTGATCGAGTACAGCTCGCAGCGAGCGCATCGCGAAGTACAGCCCGGATTTCATGGTCTCGACCGAAATACCACGGTCGTGCGCGGCCTTCTCGAGGCTCACATCGTCGTAGAAGAGCTCGACCAGCAGCTCCCGGTGCGCCTCGGAAAGCCCCTCGAGCGCCCCCGCGACGGTGGTGCCGGGCACGACCGCGCCGATGGAACCCGCCGCCGCGAGGCGCGACATGTCGGGCCGATCGTCATGCCCGGCCGGGGCGTGGCGCTGCCCGTCGCGCAACACGTTGCAGGCGGTCAGCACCAGCCAGGGCCCGATGGCCGAGGACCGCTGCGGACACCGCGAGGGATCCTGGGCGACCCGGTACATCGTTTCCTTGACGATGGACTCCGCCAGCGCATCGTCACCGTCGGTGAGTCGCTGAACGTACGCCAGCAGTGCGGCCCAATGCGGCTGCACCAGTTGGTCGAAGGCCTCGGCGGCGCGCTGAGCCTCGACCCGCTCGGCGGCGGCGCCGGCCGAGGGTGCGAACAGATCGGCGTGCAGTGGAGGCCGCGTGCCAGGGCTGACGGCCCGAACCTCCAGACCGGACGGATCGGGTTCCGGCCACTCGGCGGTGTGGCGGCCCATGCGGCACCCCTCTCGACTCGAACGTCCGCGAACATCTCCCCATCCTGGTCCGAATCCTCACGCTACGAACACGGGGAAAATACCTGAATCACTACGCGTGTCCTGTTATCCCGCAGGGGAACTGCCCGGGCCACCGCCGACATACGTGAGATCGACTCAGGCTTCGGGGCGATGCGCGTACCATGATCCCGGTTGATGTCTGGTTCGTCCAGATACCGTCCAGGCTCGACAATCTGGCTCTCCGCGATCACCGGCCGCACCCACTACCGTGCCTTTATGAGCATCGCCACGACCTCACGTGGATATCTCGGAAATCTGCCCGCCGAGGTGACCAGCTTCGTCGGCCGCCGCCAGGAGGTGGCGGTCGTCCGGCGGATGCTCGCCGGCAGCCGGCTCGTCACGCTGACCGGGGCCGGCGGCGTGGGCAAGACGCGGCTGGCGCAGCGGGTCGGCGCCGAGGTGCGGCGCAGCTTTCCGGACGGGGTGTGGTTCGTCGAGCTGGCCGAGTTGCGCGATCCCGACCTGGTCGCGGTCACCGTCGCCGAGGCGGTCGGGGTGCGCGAGGTGGCCATCAGTCCCGGCGCGCCGGGCCTGGCCGCGTTCCTGGCCGACCAGCAGGCGCTGCTCATCCTGGACAACTGCGAACACCTCGTCGGCGCCTGCGCCGATCTGGCCGGGACCCTGTTGCGTACGTGTCCCGAGCTGCGCATTCTCGCCACGAGCCGGCAGGCGTTGCGGCTCGGCGGCGAGGCCAACCTGACCGTCCAGCCGCTCTCGGTGCCCGGCGGCGACACCGCCTGGACGATGGCCGACCTGTCCCGTTACGAGGCCGCCAGCCTGCTCGTCGAACGCGCCGCCGCCGTGCTGCCCGACTTCGCGGTGACCCCGGAGAACTGCGTCACGATCGGCAAGCTGTGCCAGGCGGTGGAGGGGATGCCGCTGGCGATCGAGTTGGCCGTGGCCCGGCTGCGGGTGCTCTCCCTCGACCAGATCCTGGACCGGCTGACCGACCGGTACCGGCTGCTGACCGCCGGCGCCCGCAACGCTCCGGCCCGCCAGCAGACCCTGCGCGCCCTGATCGAGTGGAGCTGGGAGCTGTGTTCCGAGGCCGAACGTACGCTGTGGTCGCGGGTCTCGGTCTTCTCCGGCGGCCTGGAACTGGACGCGGCCGAGGTGGTGTGCGCGGACGAGGCGCTGCCGGCGGAGCGGATCCTCGACCTGATCGCCTCGCTGGTCGACAAGTCGATCCTCACCCGGTCCGGTGAGGTCAACGCCCGCTACAAAATGCTCGAGGTCACCCGGGAGTACGGCGCGGCCCGGCTGCTCTCCGCCGGGGAACACGATGCGGTGGCCCGGCGGCACTGCGACTGGTTCGCCGGCCTGGCCGCCCGTTCGGACCGCAACTGGGTCTCGTCCAAACAGACGACGCTGACGCTGCGACTGCGGCACGAGCAGGCCAATCTGCGGGTGGCACTGGAGTGGGCGGTGACCGCCGGGCCCGCCGAACGCGCCCTGCGGTTCGCCGCCGACCTGCAGAACCACTGGTTCGTCCGTGGCTTCTTCTCCGAGGGGCGGCATTGGCTGGACCGGGCTCTGGCGATGCCGGCGCCCCGGGACTGGACCCGGGTCAAGGCGTTGCGGGTGGCGTCCTGGATCGCCACGATACAGGGCGCCCCGGACCGGGCCACCGCGCTGCTGGCGGACGCCTACGAGCTGGCCGAGGGCCTGCCGCCGTCGCCGGAGCGGGCCTGGCTGACGCTGATCGAGGGCTGCCAGGCGATGTTCGCCGGCGAGTACACCTGGGCGCTGCCGCTGTTCGAGCGGGCGCTGGCCGGCTTCCGGGAGATCGACGCGGCCAGCGGCGAGATGTGGACGCTGATCGTGCTCGGCCTGTCCCGGGGCCTCGCCGGGCACCCCCCGGACGGGTATCCGGACCTGATCGCCGGCCGGGATCTGGGCGCGGCCAGCGGCGAGGTGTGGTGGCGGTCGTTCGCGTTGTGGGCGTTGAGCGTGCTGCACTGGCGCGACGGCGACACCGCGGGTGCGGCCGCCGCGGCCAAGGAGAGCCTGGTCATCCGGAAGGTTCTGCAGGACGAGCAGTTCACCGTCGGGCTGGCGGTCGAGGCGCTGGCGTGGACGGCCGGCAGCGAGCGCCGCGATCACCGTTCGGCGATCCTGCTCGGCGCTTCCGACCGGATGTGGCAGGCGATGCACACCTCGCCGGGAACGTTCCGGACCCTGTACGACTTTAGGGGCGAGACGGAGGCCGCGGTGCGGGCCCGGCTCGGCACCGAGGCCTTCGAGGCGGCGCGGCGGCGGGGTTTCGAGCTGTCCACGGCCGACGCGGTGGCGGTGGCGCTGGAACGCCGGCCCCGGGTCACGATGCCCGAGCCACGGCCCGAGGCGGCCGCGGGCACCGGCCTGACGAAGCGGGAACGCGAGGTGGCGGCGCTGATGGCACAGGGCCTCAGCAACCGGGAGATCGCCGCCCGGCTGGTCGTCGCGCAGCGCACCGCCGAGGGTCACGTGGAGAACATTCTCAGCAAGCTCGGTTTCACCTCCCGTGCACAGGTGGCCGGCTGGCTGGCCGGGCAGAAACCGCCCGGCCACGACTGACCGCAGATGTCTGCCTTGAGGCGGCAGGTTCGGAATCGTTCCTGCTCCGAAGGGCTCTGTCAGGTCTGGATTCGGCCCGCGGCGAGCTGACCGCGGGTCAGCGGCCGGCGGCCCGGATCACCGGGCTGCGCCGGCCGGCGGCGCGGATCACCGGGCTGCGCCGGCCGGGGCGCGGATCACCGGGCTGCGCCGGCCGGCGGCGCGACCACTCACGACGGTCGCCTGGTAGTAACCCGAAGGCTGCTGGCGGCGGCTGAAGATCACCGCGCCCGCGGCATCGGTGCTTCGCGCGCCCATCGACACCCAGCGGTCGGTACCGGCCCGGCGGTACGTCAACCGCACCGGCACCCGACCGAGATCGCCGCTGGTCAGCCGCGCGGTCAAGCGTCCCGTGAGGACGACCGCGGCGCCCCGCCGGACGGCGACCGGACGGGAGAGCCGCACCGCCGGCATCGGGAACGGGTCGGGCGCCGGCATCCACCGCCCGGCGCGGCCGGCCAGCACCGGGCGCAGCGCCTGGTACCACTGGTAGGCCATCTGCCGGTAGCCGAGGTCGGTCGGGTGCACGCCGTCACCCGTCTCGGCGGCGGGCACCCGGGACATGTCGGCCATCGTCACCCGGGGCCCGCGCGCCGCCACCACGGCGGCGAGGGCCGCGTTGAAACGCCGGAACCGGGCCGCGTCCCGCCCGACGACCAGCAGTTTCGCGACGATTACCCGCGCCTTCGGCAGCTGGCGGGTGATCCGGTCGATCAAGTTGGCGGTGCGACCCGGCGCGGAGTCCGGGTGGACGTTGCGGAGCAGGTCGTTGGTGCCGATGTCGAGCAGCACCACGTCGGGCCGGGCCGCGGCCAGCCACGGTCGCAGGCCGTCGATGAGCTGGTCCGTACGCCAGCCCGGATGCCCCTCGTTGTCGGCGTCCGGCCCCGGCCCGCGCCGCTGGGAGCCGACGAAGTCCACGCGCAACCCGTTCGCCGCCAGCTCGCCCCGCAGCACCTGCCGGTAGCCGCTGCCGGCGCTGCTGCCAACACCCGCGGTGATCGAGTCCCCGAGCGGCATGATCCGCACTGCGACCGGCGTCACCGACACCGGGGGCGTAACCCTCGGCGGGGGCGGGACAGTCGCGGTCGGCGGGACCGGCGTTGCCGGTGCTGTGGGCGGGACCGGCTCGGGCGGTGCTGTGGGCGGGACCGGCTCGGGCGGTGCCGTGGGCGGGACCGGCTCGGGCGGTGCCGTGGGCTCCGCTGACTCGGTGGCTACCGGCGGGGTGACCTCGTCACCCTGGGCGGCGTGCGGGGCCCAGCCCAGGCCGGCAGCGAGGACGGCCACGGCCAGCCCGGCCCGCAGACGCCGGCGGGCAACGGTTGAGGTCGCGAAGGTGTGCACGCAACCTGGGATCGGGTGCCCGTACGCCCGCCTGAGCACCCGCTCCCCACTTGCACCCACCCGGCTCCCGAGTGGCCCCCGACACTGCGCGGGTCAAGGCGCCGACGCGCACCGTGGTTTGAAAATCCTCGACAGCGGGGTATTGCCGCTCTGCCACCCAACCTATCGAGGAGTTCCGATGTCATTGCCTGCCCTTTTCTACCTCGTCGCCGTGATCCTGCTCGTGCTCGCCGCGCTACCGATCGGCACCCGCGGGGTCTCGCTGGCGCTGCTCGGCGCGGCCTTCGCGCTGCTCGCCTACTCGTGGAACACGATCACCGGCTGAGCCGTTTCACCGGCTGAGCCGTTTCACCGGGTGACCGCGCGGCGGTACACCACTACCTGCCATGGCCCCAAGATGAGATCGTCGCCCGGCGTCGCGGTGTTGGTCAGCACCAGTTCGGCGGCTGCCCACGCCGCGGCGTCGTCGATCCCGGCGGCGACCGTGTCGGCGCTGAAGTTGCCGATCACCAGCAGCTCAGTCGTGCCGAGCCGCCGGGTGAAGGCGTAGAGCCGTTCGTCGTGCGGAAGCAGCATGGTGAAGTCGCCCGCCACCACGGCCGGCTCGCTGTGCCGCAGCTCGGCGAGCTTGCGGTAGTGGTGGTAGACCGAATCCGGGTCGGCCACCGCGGCGGCGGCGTTGACCGTGGTGTGGTTCGGGTTGACCGCCAGCCACGGCGTTCCGGTGGTGAAGCCGGCCTGCGGCGAGTCGTCCCACTGCATCGGTGTGCGGGCGTTGTCCCGGCCGCGGGCGCGCAGGACGGTCAGCACCTCTTCCGGGGAGCGGCCGAGTTTGCCGACGGCGTCCGCGTACTGCCCGAGGGCCTCGATGTCGCGGAAGTCGGCGATCGTCCGGAACGGATAGTTGGTCATCGCGAGCTCTTCGCCCTGGTAGACGTACGGCGTCCCGCGGTGCAGGTGCAGCACGGTGCCGAGCATCTTGGCCGACTCGACCCGGAAGTCAGCGTCGTCGCCGTAGCGGGAGACCACCCGCGGCTGGTCGTGGTTGTTCCAGTAGAGACTGTTCCAGCCCCGCTCGGCCAGGCCGGCCTGCCAGCGCCCGAAGATCGCCTTCAAGGTGGTGAGCCGCAGCGGGATCAGCTGCCACGGGTCGGGGCCGCGGTCCGCCCAGACGTGGTCGAACTGGAAGACCATGTCGACTTCCTGACGGGTCGGGTCGGTGTAGCGGATCGCCTCCTCGACCGTCACGCCCGGCATCTCGCCCACGGTCAGCAGCGCCTCGCGGCCGTGGAAGACCTGGTCGTACATCTCGTGCAGGAATTCGTGGATCCGCGGGCCGTCGATGAAGGACGCCGAACCGTCCGCGTACGCCCCGCCGGTGGGCAGGTTGCCGTCGGGCAGCGCGGTGTCCTTGGAGATCATGTTGATGACGTCCATCCGGAAGCCGTCCACGCCCCGGTCGAGCCACCAGCGCATCATCGCGTAGACGGCCTCGCGGACCTGCGGATTCTCCCAGTTCAGGTCGGGTTGCTTGGCTGAGAACAGGTGCAGGTAGTAAGCGCCGGTCGCCGCGTCGAACTCCCAGACCGGGCCGCCGAAGAAGGAGCCCCAGTTGGTCGGTTCCGCCCCGGGCGTCCCGCCGGCCATGCCCGCACGCGGCGGCCGCCACCAGTACCAGTCCCGTTTCGGGTTGTCCACCGACGACCGGCTCTCGGCGAACCACGGGTGCTCGTCCGAGGTGTGGTTGACGACCAGGTCCATCACCAGCTTCAGGCCGCGCTCGTGCACCCCGGCGAGCAGTTCGTCGAAGATCTCCAGCGAGCCGAACAGCGGATCGATGTCCTGGTAGTCGCTGATGTCGTAGCCGTTGTCGTCCTGCGGGGACGGGTAGACCGGCGACAGCCAGAGCACGTCCACGCCGAGGCCGGCCAGGTAGTCCAGGTGAGCGATGACGCCCCGCAGATCGCCCATCCCGTCACCGTCCGCGTCGGCGAAACTGCGCGGATAGATCTGATAGACGACCGCCGTCTTCCACCACTCGCCTGCCATGGGTCTTCTCTAGCACGGGATCGGCGGGTAGACGGGCACGGCATACTGAACACGTGGTTATCGTCGAAATGGAGCTTTTGTCGTGAAGGTGGCGTTGCTGGGGCCGATCGCCTGGCGTACGCCACCGGTCCACTACGGGCCGTGGGAGCTGATCACCAGCCTGCTCGCCGAGGGTCTGACCGCACGCGGCGTCGAGGTGACCCTCTTCGCCACCCTCGACTCGGTCACGAAGGCCACCCTCGACGGCGTCGTGGCGACCGGCTACGAGACGGATCCGTCGATCGACGGGCGGGTCTGGGAGGCCATCCACGTCGCGCACGCGCTCGGCCGCTCCGGCGAGTTCGACCTCGTGCACAACCACCTCGACTGGCTGCCGCTGGCCTTCTCCGGCTTCTGCGGCGCCCCGATGCTGACCACGATCCACGGCTTTTCCGGACCCAGGATCCTGCCCGCGTACGCGCGCAGCCGGTCCTCCTTCGTCTCGATCTCCGACAGCGACCGCTCGCCGGACCTCGACTATCTCGGCACCGTGTATCACGGCATCGACCTCGACGAACTGCCCTTCGACCCGGCCGGTAGCGCCGACCTGGTCGCGTTCGGCCGGATCCACCCGGACAAGGGCACCCACGACGCGATCGAGATCGCCCGCCGGGCCGGCCGCCGACTGATCGTCTGCGGCATCGTGCAGGACCAGAACTACTTCCGGGAGCTGGTGGAGCCGCGCATCGACGGGGACCGGGTGGTCTACCTCGGCTCGGTCGGGCCGGCGGACCGGGGCCGGATCCTGGGCTCGGCGGCGGCGCTGCTGCACCCGATCGGCTTCGCCGAGCCGTTCGGGCTCTCGGTGGTGGAGGCGATGGCCTGCGGGACCCCGGTGGTCGCCTACCGCAAGGGTTCGATGCCGGAGGTGGTCGACGACGGGGTGACCGGCCGGCTGGTGGAGACGGTCGACGAGGCCGTCGCGGCCGTCGCGGCGATCGGCGGCATCGACCGGGCGTCGTGCCGCGAACGGGCCCGGGAACGCTTCGGCGCGGACCGCATGGTCGACGACTACCTGCGGATTTACCGCAAAATCGTCAGCTGAACAAACGGTTCTTGTTAACGTCGCTAGGTGCAATACGCGCTGATCGGAATCATTTCTCCGATTGGCCGGCGAGTCGCCCGCGCGGCGGCGCCGGCGTGCCCACCAGCGCCGACCAGAACCTGCGTCGGGGGCAGCCGCTGACAAGAAAGGGCTGGTCATGCCCGCGACGTACGGCTTTCTCAGCACCTATCCACCGACCCAATGCGGTTTGGCGACGTTCAATGCGGCACTCGCGACCCACCTGAACACGCTGGGCGGCAGCGGTGTGGTCCGCCTGCTGGCCGACGACAAGGCGGGCGGACTGCCACTGGACCGCCAGGCGCCCCAGGTGGTGCACACCTGGCGCACCGGCGCACTGGGCGGTTGGGTCGCCGCGACCAACGCCCTGAACCGCTTCGACGTGGCGATCCTCCAGCACGAGTACGGCATCTACCCCGGCGACGCCGGCGCGGAGGTGCTGCCGCTGCTGCGCGGGCTCAAGGTGCCCTCGATCGTCGTGCTGCACACCGTGCTGAGCAACCCGGACCCGTTGCAGCGTGCGGTCCTGGAGAAGATGGCCGCGCGGGCCGACGCCGTGGTGACGATGACCGACACCGCCCGGCACCGGTTGACCGCCGGATACCACGTCGACCCGCGCAAGGTGACGGTGATCCCGCACGGCGCGGCCAGCCACTCCAGCGCCCCGCGCGACCATCGCGAGCGCCCGCATCTGCTCACCTGGGGCCTGCTCGGCCCGGGTAAGGGCATCGAATGGGCACTGCGCGCGCTGGCCCTGCTGCAGGACCGGCACCCGGCCCCGACCTATACCGTGGCCGGCCGGACCCACCCGAACGTGCTCGCCAAAGACGGCGACGTCTACCGCGGGTCGCTGCAGGCGCTGGCCGCCGAACTGGGCGTGGCCGACTCGGTGACCTGGGACGACGTCTATCACGACCAGGCCACCCTGAGCCGGCTGATCCGCTCGGCCGACGTGGTGCTGCTGCCGTACGACTCGACCGAGCAGGTCACCTCGGGGGTGCTGATCGAGGCGGTCGGCGCGGACGTACCGGTGGTCGCGACGGAGTTCCCGCACGCCGTCGAGTTGCTCGCCGACGGTCCGGGGCTGCTCGTCCCGCACCAGAACCCGGAGGCGATGGCCGCGGCGATCGGGCATCTGATCACTCAGCCACACGTGGCCGGGCTGAGCGGGCTGACCGGCGGCCCGACCCTGCGCTGGCCCGCCGTCGCCGCCCGCTACGCGGCGCTCGCGACCCGGCTGCTGGCCGACCGCAGCCAGATCCCGAACGCCGCGAAGCTGCCGGCATGAGCGAGTGCACCGAGCGCAGCGAGGGCCGCGAGCGCACGCCTAAGGCCGGCACGGGCGTGAGCGAGTGCACCGAGCGCAGCGAAGGCCGCGAGCGCGCGCCTAAGGCAGGCACCGCGTGACTGTGCAGACCCTGCGGCTCGTACCGCCGCCGCTCACCCTCGCCGACGCGCCCGAGCCGAACTGGGCGCACCTCGCCCGGCTCTCCGACGACACCGGCCTGTTCGAGCACGCCCGTAACGCGATCGCGCGCCGGGAGCACGGCTACTGCGTCGACGACGTGGCCCGCGGACTGCTGGTCGTGAGCCGGGAGCGCCAGCCCACCGCCGTGGTCGCCGGCCTGGCCGAACGGTATCTGGCCTTCCTGACCCACGCGCTCGCCCCGGACGGGCGGTGCCGCAACCGGATGGGCCACGACCGACGCTGGACCGACGAGCCGTCGACGGGAGACTGGTGGGGCCGCGCGGTCTGGGGGTTGGGCACGGCCGCCAGCCGCAGCAGCGTGCCGTGGATCCGGGCCGAGGCTCGCGAGGCGTTCGGGATCGCCGCCCGGCAACGCTCGACGTGGTCGCGGGCGATGGCCTTTGCCGGGCTGGGCGCGGCGGAGGTGCTGCGCGCCGACCCGCACTCGTCGACGGCCGCCGACCTGCTGGCCGACGCGGCGACCGTGATCGGGATGCCCGGTTCGGACCCGGAGTGGGTGTGGCCGGAGCGCGAGCTGACCTACGCCAACCCGGCGCTGGCCGAGGTGCTGATCGCGGCCGGCGACCTGCTCGGCGACGAGCCGCTGCTCGCCGACGGGCTGCGGATGCTGTCCTGGCTCTGCCGGATGCAGGAGCACCGGGGCCACCTGTCGACCGTGCCGGTCGGCGGCTGGCGGCCCGGGATCCCCAAGCACCGGCACGACCAGCAGGCGATCGAGACCGCCGCCACCGCGGACGCCTGTGCCACTGCGGCCGCCGTGACCGGTGACGATCGGTGGGACGCGCCGTTGCTCCAGGCGATCGCCTGGTTCCTGGGCGACAACGATACGTCGGTGGTCATGTTCGACCCGCAAACCGGTGGAGGATATGACGGGCTCACTCCAGATGGGCCTAATGTGAACCAAGGTGCCGAATCCACTCTCGCGCTTCTCGCCACTTTGCAGCACGCACGGCAACTGGCGTCCCGCGGCGCGACCCGACCGTCAGGCGGCTAGCGTGACCGCAGTTATGAATACTTCAGCCGTCGCCGTCCGCCACGACCTCGTCATGGAACCGGACGACACCCGCGTGGTCATCAAACTCTTCGTCCCCGGCGAGGACGCCCAGCTGGTGCAGAACAGGGCGTCCCGCCTGATCGAGCGGATCCTGCACCTCGAGGAGGACGAGACCGTCCGGCTGCTCGAGGACGTCCTGGCCCGCTTCGCCGGACGCCACCACGACATCTGCGGCACCTTCCAGCATCATTACGACCTGGTTCACCACCGCGTCCCACACGAGGTGGAGCTGACGCCGAACGGGCGGGCGCTGATCGGGGCGTACTTCAGTCACGAGTTCGCGGTCGAGGCGGCGGCGCTGTGCAACCCGTCGATGGTGCCGCACCCCGACCAGAACGACCTCTCGCAGAGCCAACTGCGGGTGGCGATCAGCCTGCGGCAGATCGGCGAAGGGCACATCTCCTCGGTCGGCTTCTGCTCGGCGATCCTCGGGCCCGGTGACACCATCCGGCTCGAAGACCGTAGCGGGCCGCTGATGATCGGCCAGCGGACCGGCGCCCGACACCGGCGCGACCTGCTACTGGCCGGCCTGCACGAGGAGAATCTGGACAACGAGGTCTCGGCCTTCATCATGAACGCGCTACCCGAGCGCTACGACGACGAGGAGTTCGAGGACGTCCTCGCGCACCTGCCCGGCGAGCTGCTGGCCCGGACCACCTCGCCGCAGACGCTGGAAGTGATCCGGCGAATCGTGGCGAGCGACTACGCGGCCGTCTTCCCGGTGGCCGTTGCGCTGCACCAGCGGGTGCTCTGGCCGGCCACCCCGGCCGAGAGCAACGGCATGGAGGACGCCCGGTTCGTGCAGGTTCAGGAGCCGGACGGGCGAATTGCCTACCACGCGACCTATACCGCGTACGACGGGCGGCAGATCGGCGGCCGGATGCTGCACAGCCGGGACCTGCGCCATTTCGAGGTCACCGCGATGCGCGGGCCGGCCGCCCGCAACAAGGGCATGGCACTGTTCCCCCGGGCCGTCGGCGGGCGGGACCTGGCCCTGTGCCGCTCGGACGGCGAGACGCTCGGACTGTCCGTACGCGATGAGCAGATGCAGTGGCAGGAGGCCATCCCGCTGCTCAAGCCACACCGGGGCTGGGATCTGATCCAGGTCGGCAACTGCGGCTCGCCGGTGGAGACCGAGGCGGGCTGGTTGGTGCTGACCCACGGCGTCGGCCCGATGCGCCGCTACGCGATCGGCGCGATGCTGCTCGACCTGGACGACCCGGAGCGGGTGCTCGCCGACCTGCCGCAGGGGCTGCTGGACCCCGACGAGACCGAACGCGAAGGCTACGTCCCCAACGTCGTCTACTCGTGCGGCGGGATGGTGCACGACGGCCGCTTCTGGCTGCCGTACGGGGCGAGCGACGTTCGGGTCGGCTTCGCCAGCATCCCGCTGGACCGGCTGCTCGGCGCGATGGTCCCGGTCGGCGGCTGAAGGCTCAGCGGCTGAAGGCAACGCTCAACCCGGGCAACTGGTCTGCACCCGCGAGGCCGCGCCGCGCCGACCTGGCGATGTACCCGGCGAAGGCCGAGGGGGTAAGGACCGGGTCGGGCTAGCCGCGGCTGTCCACGGCTGAGCGGGACCGGCGACCGCCCCGCGCGTAGACGCCGGCCAGCACGGTGCCCACGCACAGCGCGGCGGCGCTGAGGCCGAGCGACCAGTGGATGCCGACCACCGCCCCGAACAGGCCGACCGTGATCCCGCTGCCGAAGCGCAGCCCGCTGGCGGACATGCCGTAGACGCCGATCACCCGGCCCCGGTCGGCCGGCGGCGCGAGCAGCTGGACCACGGTCTGGCCGATCGACATCGACGCCAGGTTGGCCACGCCGCCGATGACCAGCGCCAGCAGTGCCAACGGGTAACTCGTCGTGGCGGCGAAGAACACCGTGGTCAGGCCGTAGATCCCGGTGCTGACCACGGCCGCGAACACGTTCGGTTTCACCCAGCCGGTCGCCTCCAGCAGGATGCCGCCGAGCACCCCGCCCGCGCCGTTGGCGAACAGCAGTACCCCGTACGCCGTGCCCGCGCCGGCCGAGCCCAGATCCGCGGCGAAGATCGGCATCGACGACTGCATCGACGCCCCGATGAAGAACGAGCCCAGCCCGCCCAGGATGATCATGCTGACCAGGGTGTGGTTGGCGCCGACCTGCCGGAGCACCCGCACCGCGTCGACCACGGTGAGCCGCTCCCCGCGCACGTCGCCGTTGCGGGTGTGCCCGGTGAACGTCGTCCGGAACAGGAAGAGCGTCAGCGGCAGGTAGATCGCGATGTTGGCGAAGATCCCGGCGGTCGGGCCCAGCCCGAGCAGCAGCACCGAGCCGACCACCGGCCCGAACAGGATGCCCAGGCTCTTGAAGGTGGCGTTCAGCCGGACCGCGCTGGGCAGGTTCTCGTCGCCGACGAAGTCGTGCAGCATCAGTTGCTCGCCGGGACCCCACAGCGACCCGGCCAGCCCGTGCAGCACCAACAGCAGGCAGGCCTCCCAGACGCGCAGCGAGCCGGCCAGGAAGAGCACACCCCAGGCGGCCGAGACGAGCATGAAGAGGCCCTGCGCGACCTGGATCACCCGGCGGCAGTCGAACCGGTCGGCCAGCGACCCGAAGTACACCGAGAACAGCAGGAACGGCACCCAGTGGCTGATCACCTGGAAGCCGGCCAGCGCGGGCGAATGGAACTTCTGCCACAGCACCCAGTAGGTGATGACGTGCTCAACGTTGTCGGCCATCATCGCGAGCCCGGCCCCGAACAGGTACGGACGGCAGTCGGGGTTGCGCAGCGCGGCGAATTTGCGGGAACTCATCTCGCTCTCAGACTGCCTCCTGCGGCCACCCGGTAACAGCCGAAGTGATCGGTCTCTCGCCCGGCCCACTCGCCGAAAGCGGCTCAGAGATCACCGGCCCGGACCAGGAGCTCGTCAGCCATCGTCCGAGGTCAGCTCGGCCAGATCGCCCGTGGCGGCCGAGATCTGAGCAGCCTGCACGTGGGCCAGCTCGCTCACCGCGTCGGCCAGGAACGCGGTCAGCGCCGGTTCCCCCGCCGCGGCGGCGCCGAACTCCTCGACGTTCTCCTTGCCCATGCCCACCGGCCGGCCGGGGTGGGGCCGCTCAGGCGAAGGGCGACAGGTTCAGCGTGACCGAGGTCGGCGCGCTGTCCTGGATGAACGAGGCGAAGTCGGCCACGTCGTCGAAGGCGAACCCGTAGACCTTTCCGTCCTGGTAGTTGTCGTGCAGCACGCGGCTGTAGTGGTTGGTGACGGCGTCCGGGTAGAAGCCGGCCGGGTCGGTGGCCGGCTGGTCGGCGCTGGTCAGCAGCGTCGACCGGTTGTACGCCGCACCCAGCACCGCCGCGACCGGCCCGGTGATCCCGTCGTTCGGCGCGGCCAGCGCACCGTCGCAGAAGAGGATGTCGCGGGTGCTCGGCCGGGCCATCGGGGCGGCGCCGTTGTCGAAGGTGAACGTGCCCCCGGCGACGCGGCCGGTGAAAGTGCGGGCATTGGCGACGATCCGCAGGTCCGTCCCGGCGTAGCGTGCCAGCACCTGGTCGACGTAGGAGTCGTAGAAATCGGCCGCGAACAGGCCCGCTTCCAGCCCGTGACCGGGCGCGATCACCCGGCGGTCGGCCACGATCAGCGGCGCGAACCCCGGAATCTGCTTGATGGCCGCGAAGATGGCCGCCCGGGCACCCGGCTTGAGCGCCCCGGTCGTCTGCGTCCTGGTCCCGGTCAGCGTGATGTCCGCGGGGACGCTGAACATGTCGACGCTGGTGGTGTTGCAGAACATCCCGGCGCCGTTGAACGTGAACTCGACGACGTCGTAGAGCACGCCGAAGCTGGGATCGGTGGCGACCCAGCCGGCCGGGTGCTGCAGCGCGTTGGCGCCGACGACCTTGAACTTCAGCTTGGCGCCGAGCGAGAAGTAGACCCGGCCCGACATGTGCGGCAGCGAGATCGGGTTGCCGGTCAACGGGATCGACAGGTCGGCGAAGCCGTCGGACTGGTTGTTGTCGGCGGGGGACGCCTCGCGGAAGACGCCGTCGGCGCTGACGTGGCCCTGCCGCCCGGTATCCAGATTGGTGCCGACGAGGTAGAGGAAGATCTCGTTGTCGCCGAACGCGCCGGTGTTGTTGGTGACCCGCAGGGACAGGGCGGTGGCGGCGTTCGCGCGGACGAGGGCGGCCAGCGGGACGGCCGCGACGGTGGCGAAAGCGGCGCCGAGAAGGGCGCGACGGGTGTGCATGGGCCGACCACCTGGTGACTCGGGGTCATGGCGGTGGCCCGGGGCTGACGGAGGCCGACCGTAGCTCGCGGAGCGCGTTCTCGTCCAATGGCCCAGTCGTAGACTCTCGACCATGGTGCGCTGGGGAGTGGTCGGTTACGGCTCGGGCGGGCGGATCTTTCACGCCCCGTTGATCGCGTCGGCACCCGACGTGGAATTCGTCGGGGTGGTGACCCGGTCGGCGGAGCGCCGGGCCGTTCTGAAGAAAGATCATCCCGGGGTGGCCGCGTTCGACTCGCTGGCCGAGCTGGCCGCCGCGGGCGTGCAGGGTGTCACCGTGACGACTCCGGCGGCGACGCATGCCGAGCTGGCCCGCGAGGCGATCGCGCTGGGCCTGGCGGTGGTCGTGGACAAGCCGTTCGCCCTGGACGCTGAGGCGGCCCGGGAGGTCGTCACGCTGGCCGGCGAGGCGGGCGTGCTGTTGACCGTCTACCAGAACCGCCGCTGGGATTCGGACCTGCTCACCGTCCGCCGGCTGATCGGCGCGGGCACGCTGGGCGAGGTCCGGCGGTTCGAGTCCCGGCTCGAACGCTGGGACCCGGCCCGGCAGATGCCCGGCTCCGGCGGCGGGACCCTGCTCGACTTCGGCTCGCACCTGGTGGACCAGGCCATGCTGCTCTTCGGCCCGGCCGACCGGCTCTACGCGGAGTTGCACGGCGGCACTGAGCTCGAGGACGAGTTCTTCGTGGCGTTGCACCACCTGAACGGCGTGGAGTCGCACCTGACCGGCAGCTGGCGGCAGGCCGCGCCGGGCCCGCGGCTGCGGGTGACCGGCACCACCGGCTCGTTCATCGTGGACGGGTTGGACGGTCAGGAGGCGGCCCTGAAGGCGGGCCGGTCGCCGGCGGACCTGGGCGAGCGCTGGGGCGCCGAGCCCGAGCACGCCTGGGGCCGGCTCTACCGGGGCGCGACGCTCGCCCCGGTACGCAGCGAGCGCGGCCGGTGGGACACGTTCTACCCGGCCTTCGCGGCGGCGATCAGCGGCGCGGGGCCCGTCCCCGTCGACCCGTGGGACGCGGTCCGGACGATGGACGTGCTGGACGCGGCCCGGGTCAGCGCGACGACCGGGGAGACCGTCAGCTTTTGAGCTCACACCCGGGGCCGACCGGCGGCCCGAGCACCCGGGCGGTGGCCAGCTCGTCGGCGAAGGTCGCCGGATCGTCGCCCAGCCCACCCGGAATCCAGCCCAGCTCGTCCTGATCGTCCTCGGTCATCGCCGCGATGATCTCCGCCGGGCTCAGGCCCGCCTCCAGCAGCGCCCGGATCTCCCGGGCGTTGACGCCCGGCGGCAACGGGCCGTTACCCAGGTCGGTGCCGTAACGGACCGCTCCGCCATGCTCCCGGAAACACCGCAGGTTGCCGATCGCGGTGGCCCGGGCCGGGGTCGGCGACCCCCACCCGTGGATGTCGAGGGTGCTGATCCAGGTCATCCGCGCGGCACAGTCCCGGACCAGGGCCGCGTCGGCCACCTCGGTCCACGGGGTGTGCGCCAGCAGGTCGGCGCCCGCCTCGTAGGCGGCCGCGACGGTGCCGGGCCCTTCAGCGTGCACGACTACCGGCAGCCCACCCGCGTGCGCCGCCCCGACCAGGGCGGCCAGGGTCCGCGCCGGCAGCAGCGGGCCGCCCGCGTGGGCGGTCGCCTTGATGAGCGTCGCGCCGGCCGCGTGCGCCTCCCCGACGGCGTCGGCGGCGTCCGCGGCCGAGTGGATCTCCCGGCAGCTCCCGGCCGGGGCCCAGGAGCGGTCGCTCGGATAGCCGCCGGGCGCGATCAGGAACGGACCCGCGTAGCGCATCCGGGGCAGGTCCGGGCGCTTGCTCAGGGCGCGCACCCGGGCCGGCGCCCCGCCCAGATCCCAGACCGCCGCGATCCCGGCGGCCCGCAGCGTGCCCAGCGCGACCAGCGCGGAGTGCACGTGGGCGTCGACCAGCCCGGGCAGCACCGTCCCGGGCAGCCGCCGGACCGGCGTATCGGGCGGGATCTCGGCCACCGGCACGATCCGGCGGCCGGCCAGGGCCACGCCGGTGTGCAGCCGGCCACCCCACCACAGGCTGTCGGCGACGATCACCGATGCTCCGCCAGCAGGTCGCGCAGGGTGGCGAGGCCGCGGTGCAGCTCGGTGAAACTGGTGCTCAGCGGGGCCGGCCCGATCCGCAGCCCGTCCGGACGGCGGTAGTCGGGGAACACGCCCCGCTGCCACAACGGTTCGAGGAGCTGCTCGAAGCCGGGGCGGCGCAGCGTGATGTGCCCGCCCCGGCGGTACGGCTCGCGGGGGCCGGCCACCTGCACGCCGAGTGGCGCCAGCCAGCGGTCGGCCAGCTCCAGGGCGTACCCGGTCAGCTTCTCGGATTTGGCCCGGACCGCGCCGATCCCGGCGGCCGCGAGCATGTCCAGGTTGGCCTCCAGCGGGACCATCGCGAGGATCGGCGGGGTGCCGCTGAGTAGCGCCCGGACCCCCGGCGCCGGCTCGTGGCCCGGGCCCATCTCGAACGAGGCCCGGTGCCCCATCCAGCCCCAGATCGGCTGACGCACCTCGGACTGCAGCGCGGCGCGCAGATAGGCGAAGGCCGGCGCGCCGGGGCCGCCGTTGAGGTATTTGTACGTGCAGCCCACCGCGATGTCGACGCCCCAGTCGTCCAGCGCCAGCGGCACCGAGCCGACCGAATGGCTCAGGTCCCACAGCATCAGCGCCCCGGCGGCGTGCGCGATCCGGGTGATCTCCGGCGCGTCCGCCAGCCACCCCGACCGGTACGCCACCTGGCTGAAGAGCACCAGCGCGGTGTCCTCGCCGACCGCGTCGGCGACCTGGCCGGGCCGGATCCCGGCGGCCGGGTCGGTCTCGATCCAGACCAGGCTCAGCCCGCGCTCGGCCGCGATCGCCTCGATGATATAGCGGTCGGTCGGGAAGTTGTCGGTGTCGAGCACGATCCTGCGCCGGCCGGGCCGCGCGTCGACGGCCGCCCGGGCCATCTTGTAGAGCAGCACCGTGGTCGAGTCGGCCACCACGACCTGGCCCGGGGCGGCGCCCAGCGCCACCTCGCCGAGCCGGTCGCCGAGCCGCAGCGGCCACTGCATCCAGCCGTCCGTCCAGCCGCGGATCAGCCGGCCCGCCCACTGGCGGCGGACGAAGTCGTCGAGCAGCCGGGCGGTCGCCTCCAGCGGGCGGCCGAGGGAATTACCGTCCAGGTAGGAGATCACGTCGAAGTCGGGCGGGGTGATGAACTGCTCCCGGTACCCGGCGAGCGGGTCGGCCGCGTCCAGGGCCCGGGCCCGGTCGAGCAGGTCGTCGGTCAACGGGGCACTCCGATCTCGGTGCGGACGGCGTACAGCTCGGGGAAGAAGGTCAGGTCCAGGGCCGCGCGCAGGAAGGCGACGCCGCTCGATCCGCCGGTCCCCCGCCGTACGCCGATGGTCCGCTCCACGGTCTTGAGGTGCCGGAACCGCCACAACTGGAAGTTCTCCTCCAGGTCGACCAGTTCCTCACACGCCTCGTACGCCGCCCAGTGCTGCTCCGCGTTCTCGTAGATGTGCCGGAAGACGGGAACCAGGTCGGCGTTGTACTGATACGGCAGCCGCACGTCGCGCTGCAGCAGCTCCACGGGCACCGGATGGCCGTGCCGGGCGAGGTAGCGCAGGAACTCGTCGTAGACGCTCGGCGCTTCCAGAGCCTCGCTCAGCAGCGCGCCGGCCCGCGGATCGTCGTCGAAGATCGAGAGCATCCGTTCGTCCTTGTTGCCGAGCATGAACTCGACCGCCCGGTACTGGTACGACTGGAAGCCCGACGACGTGCCGAGGAAGCTGCGGAACTCGGCGTACTCGCTCGGGGTCAGGGTGGCCAGCACCGACCACTGCTCGGTCAGGGTGCGCTGGATGTGTTTGACCCGGGCCAGGCCCTTCAACGCCGGCCGCAGTTCGTCGGCGGCGAGCTGGCGCTGCACCGCGCGCAGTTCGTGCAGGACGAGCTTGAGCCACAGTTCGGAGGTCTGGTGCTGGAGGATGAAGAGCAGCTCGTCGTGGTGCGCGGGCACGCTGACCGGGTGCTGCGCCGACAGGATCTCGTCCAGGTGCAGATAGCCGCCGTAGGAGAGATTGACCTTGAAGTCGCGGACGATGCCGTCCTCGATCGGCCGCTGGTGACTGGTCGACATTGACCGCTCCTGCCTGACGTTCGACGATGATCCGGTGACCACTGCAGCACACCCGGGCGCTAACCGCTGATCAGCGGGCCCCAGTAGACCCAACGGCCGGCGTGCCGCACGAAGCGGCTCACCTCGCGCATCTCGCCCGCCCGGCCGCCGTCGCGGAAGTGCGCCACGAACTCGACGACGCCCTCGGTGTCAAACATCCCGCCGCCGCTGGTGACGAGCAGGTCGAGACCGACCCAGCGCAGGTCGGGATCGGACTCGACGGACGCCGGCCGGGTGTCCGGATGCCACGAGCTGAGCACGTACGCCGTGTCGTCGAGGGCGAAGGCGGCATAGCGGGAACGCATCAGGGCCTCGGCGCTGACCGGGGGCTGGCCGCGGTGCGCCGGCCCGCAGCACTCGTCGTACGGCTGGCCGAGCCCGCACGGGCAGGCGTTCGTGCTCCGGGGTCTGGCCACCGGGCTATTCTCCCGCACCGACCGGATCGAGCGACCGGAAGTATGCGATCTTCTCGCGGATGGCCCCACGAGAACGACCTCGCCGGGCCGGACCATCGGATCGACGCTCGGCACGCGCCACCCCTCCGTCGCGGGGCGCCCGTCCGAACCGCTGTCCGGCACCCGGCGAATTGCAGTCTACGGGCTTTTTCGTCACCTTTCGCTGGCCCGTTCGTGCATAGATGCGTCGCGGCACCCGCCGACTGGCCGTTCGGCCGACGCCGTGGCGGAGCACACTGGGAGGGTTCATCACTTTCGGCGCAGCGGGCCACCACGATCCGTAATGTTGCGCTCCGGACGGAAATCGTCATGCACTGATGTTCATCGGAACGTGTGTCACGATCGACATGCTTGGTCGATTGCCGAGATGGGCGCGTGACAGTTTCGGCACACGAGCCGACAAGGCTCCGGGCAACTGGACGACGACATAGGCGGTCTTGGTAATGACGGAGTCACTCAGGATCACAGAGGGCGATGGAACGGAGGAGGCAGGCAGCGATCTCAGCACCGATCTGACCCTCGGCGTCGAGGAAGAACTGCACGTCGTCGACCTCCGCACCCGGGAGCTCGTACCCCGCGCCCCCGAGATCCTCGACCAGCTGGACCAGGCCAATTACTCGGCGGAGCTGCACCGGTCGGTGGTCGAGACGAACACCCCGGTCGCGGCGACGCTGGACGGCCTGCGGGACGGGATCGTCGAGCTGCGCCGGCGGGCCATCGGTGTCGCCGAATCGCTCGGGCTCGGGCTGGTCGCCGCAGGCACCGTCCCACTGGTCGACCTCGACTCACTGCCGGTCACCCCGACCTCCCGCTACCGCCGGATGCTGGACGACTACCAGCTGCTGGTCCGCGAGCAGTTGATCTGCGGCGCCCAGGTGCACGTCGGCATCCCCGACCCCGACGAGGCCGTCGCGGTGGCCCAGCGGGTGATGCCCGCGCTGCCGGTGCTGCTCGCCCTGTCGGCCAGCTCGCCGTACTGGATGGGTGAGGACTCCGGCTACGCCAGCACCCGGTCGCTGATCTGGATGCGCTGGCCCACGGCCGGGGACAGCGGCGAGGTGACCTCGGCCGCCGACCACGACGCCCTGGTCGCCGACCTGATCGCCTCGGGCACCATCACCGACCCGAAGATGATCTACTTCGACGTGCGCCCCTCCGCGCACCTGCCCACGGTCGAGCTGCGGGTCACCGACTCCAGCCCGGACGCGGACACGGTCGTGCTGCTGGCCGGGCTGTTCCGCGGCCTGGTGCTGCGGGCCCGCCAGGATTACCGGGCCGGCAAGCCGATCGGGGCGACCCGGCCGCCGCTGCACCGGGCGGCGATGTGGCGCGCCGCCCGTTCCGGCCTGGAGGGCGACCTGCTCGACCTGCCCCGCTCGCCCGTGCCGATCCCGGCCGCGGTCGCCGTCGAACGGCTGGTCGGCGATCTGCGCCCGCAGCTCGAAGAACTGGGCGACTGGGAGCAGGTCTTCGACCTGTCCGTGCAGCAGCTCAGCCGGGGCAGCTCAGCCGCCCGGCAGCGCCGCGAGATGCAGCGCCGGGGCCGCATCTCGGACATCGTCGACCTGGTGGTCGCCGACACCCGGGGCGGGGCGACCGGCATCGGCCCGCACGGGCAGACGATCCCCGGCAGGCTCACCCCCTATGCGGCGGCCGGCGACGAGGCCTTCCCGGACGGCGAGGTGAACCCGGCGTACGCGGGGATCGTGAATGTCCTGAATGCTCTGGGACCGGCGGGCCTGCGCCGCCGCGAGGACGCCAAGGCCGACGAACAGCGCGCCCGCGGGATCACCTTCAGCGTGGCCGGGGAGGCGGCCGTCCGGCTGTTCCCCTTCGACCTGGTACCCCGGATCGTCCCGGCCCGCGACCGCGAGCAGCTCGAATCCGGGCTGATCCAGCGGGTGAAGGCGCTCGACGCCTTCGTCAACGACGTCTACAACGAGCGCGTCGTCGTCGCCGACGGCGTCGTGCCCGAGTGGGTCATCGACGGCTCGCCCGAGTTGCGGCCCAGCGGCGCGCTGGTCCGGCGCAGCGGGGTCCGGACCCAGGTGGCCGGCGTCGACCTGGTTCGCGACGGAGCCGGCAACTGGTGCGTGCTGGAGGACAACCTGCGGGTGCCGTCCGGCATCGGCTACGCGATGCAGAACCGCCGGCTCGCCGAGGCGGTGCTGCCCGAGCTGCCCCGCCCGGCCGGCCTGCTCAGCATCGAAGACACCCCGGCGCTGCTCAGGCAGGCCCTGCTCGAGGCGGCCGGACCGGCCGCCGACGACGAGCCGAAGGTGGTCGTGCTCAGCCAGGGCCCGGACGATTCGGCCTGGTTCGAGCACCGGATGCTCGCCGAGGAGATGGGCGTCCCGCTGGTCCGCAGCACCGATCTGCTGGTCGACGACGCGATCGTCGTCCGGCTGGAGAACGGCCGCAAGCACAAGGTGGACGTGATCTACCTACGGATGGGCGAGGACAGCCTGGTGCACTCCCCCGGCGCCGACGGGATGCCGCTCGGGCCGAGCCTGGTCGCGGCCCTGCACGCGGACACGATCGTGCTGGCCAACGCGCTGGGCAACGGCATCGGCGACGACAAGGCCGTGTACGCCTTCGTCCACCAGCTGATCGAGTACTACCTGGGTGAGAAGCCGCTGCTGGCGGACGTGCCGACCTACCTGTGCGGGATCCGCGAGCAGCGTTCCGAGGTGCTCAGCCGGCTCGAGGAGCTGGTCTGCAAACCGGTCGACGGCTACGGCGGCGACCGGATCGTGATCGGGCCGTACGCCTCGCGCGAGGACCTGCAGGCGCTCCGGCGCCAGATCCAGGCCGCGCCGCATCGCTGGGTCGCCCAGGAGGTGGTCGACCTGTCGACCCTCCCGGTCTTCGACGGCCACCAGCTGGCGCCCCGACACGTCGACCTGCGCGCCTTCGTCTTCACCGGCAAGCAGTCCGTGGTGGCGCCCGCCGCCCTGACCCGGGTCGCCCCGGCCGGGAGCATGATCGTCAATTCCTCCCGCGGCGGCGGCTCGAAGGACACCTGGCTGCTGAGCTAAGACGTTCACAACTCAGATACAGAACCGAAATATCGGACGCAGAGCCTGGTCCTTCTTGGGTGCGCTTCCGACTGCCCCCAAGGAGGTCGGACGATGTGTGGAATCGGCGGCGAACTGAGGTTCGACGGCAGCCCGGCAGACCCTGAAGCGGTCCGCCGGATGTTGCCGTGCCTGGCCACCCGCGGTCCGGACGGCGAAGGGCTCTGGCAGCGGGGCCGGGCGGCCTTCGGGCACCGCCGGCTGAAGATCATCGACCTCTCCGACGCCGGCGCCCAGCCGATGACCGACGAGCAGCTCGGCCTGACCCTGGTCTTCAACGGCTGCATCTACAACTATCAGCAGCTGCGCGAGGAGCTGCGCGGGCACGGCTACACGTTCTTCTCCACCTCCGACACCGAGGTGATCCTGAAGGCGTACCACCGGTGGGGCGCCGACTGTGTGCGGCACTTCCTCGGGATGTTCGCCTTCGCGATCACCGAGCACGCCAGCGGGACCACGATGCTGGCCCGCGACCGGCTCGGCATCAAGCCGCTGTATCTGGCCGAGCGGCCGGGCCGGCTGCGTTTCGCCTCGACGCTGCCCGCGCTGCTGGCGGCGGGAGACGTGGACACCTCGCTGGACAGGATCGCGCTGCAGCAGTACATGACGTTCCACTCCGTCGTGCCGGCGCCACGGACGATCATCGAGGGGGTGCGCAAGCTGCCGCCGGCCACGGTCCGGATCATCCAGGCGGACGGAAGCAGCACCGAGCGCGGCTACTGGGCGGCGTCGTTCTCCCGGACGCTGACCATGAGCCGCGCCGAGTGGGCCGAGGCGGTGCACGAGAAGCTGCGTACGGCGGTCGAGCGCCGGATGGTGGCCGACGTGCCGGTCGGGGTACTGCTCAGCGGCGGACTGGACTCCAGCTACATCGTGGCGCTGCTGGCCGAGCACGGGCAGCGCGGGCTGAGCACCTTCAGCATCGGCTTCGAAGCCGCGGCCGGGGAGAGCGGCGACGAGTTCGCGTACTCGGACCTGATCGCCAAGCAGTTCGACACCGAACACCACCAGATCCGGATCGGCAAGGACCGGTTCCTGCCCGCGGTGGCCCGCACGGTCGCCGCGATGAGCGAGCCGATGGTCAGCCACGACTGCATCGCCTTCAACCTGCTCAGCGAGGACGTCGCGAAGCAGGTCACGGTCGTGCAGTCCGGCCAGGGCGCCGATGAGATCCTGGCCGGGTACAGCTGGTATCCGCCCCTGGCGGGCGTGGCCCGGGGCGGGGCGGTCGACGCGTACGCCAATGAGTTCTTCGATCGCCCGCACCGGGAGCTGGCCGCCCAGCTCGCGCCGCAGTGGTTGATCGACGCGGACGTCAGCCGCGAGTTCGTCGCGGCCAGTTTCGCCCGGCCCGGCGCGACCACCGCGGTCGACGCGGCCCTGCGGCTCGATTCGCAGGTGATGCTCGTCGACGACCCGGTCAAACGGGTCGACAACATGACCATGGCCTGGGGGCTGGAAGCGCGGGTGCCGTTCCTCGACCACGAGCTGGTCGAACTGGCCGCGGCCTGCCCGCCGGAGCTGAAACTGGCCCAGGGCGGCAAGGGCGTGCTCAAGGACGCCGCCCGCGGCGTGGTGCCCGACGAGGTGATCGACCGGACCAAGGGTTACTTCCCGGTTCCCGGGATTCGGCACCTCGAAGGACCGATGCTGGAGATGGTCCGGGAAGCGCTGACCGCACCGGCGGCACGGGCCCGCGGGCTGTTCCGGCCCGAGTACGTTGACGCCCTGTTCACCGACCCGAATACTCCCAGGACCACCCTCGGCGCGAACCAGCTCTGGCAGCTGGCCCTGCTGGAAATGTGGCTGCAGGACAAGGAGATATAGAAGGGAAGGGATCCGGATATGACCGGTCAGCTCAACCGTGTCGACGTCACCGTTCTGCCCGTTGGCTGGACGAATCTGCGCTCGGGAGACCTCCCTTCGGAAGTGTCCGGAAGTTGGTCGCCGGCGTTGTCGCCGGACGGCCGGCACGCGGCGTACGTCTCGGACCGCAGCGGCACCCCCACGGTGTGGGTGCAGCCCGTCGGCAGCGAGCTGGCCTTCCTGGTCGACACCGGCGAGCACCCCGTCGCACAGGTCCAGTGGTCCACCGGCGGCGGCTGGCTGGCCTGCCTGCTCGCCCCGGGCGGCGCGCCCCGGCACGAGGTCTGGCTGGTCCGGCCGGACGGCTCCGAACTGCACCAGGTGGCCGGGATGGGCACCGACACCGCCGACAACATCCGCTGGCTGCCCGGCCGCTCCCTGCTCGCCGTCACCGAGAATCTGCACACCACCCTGGTCATCGACCCGGTCACCGCCGAACGCACGGTGATCGCCGCGGGCGAGTTGCTGTCGCTCTTCGACGTCAGCGTCGACCGCCGCCGGGCCCTGCTGCGGCACGGCCCGCGCGGCAGCCGCTACGTGGTCGTCCGCGACCTCGTCACCGGCATCGACGAGTGGGTCACCAGCGGCGAAGCGGCGGTCTTCGGCCCGGACGGCTCCGTCTACGCCCGCAGCGACGCCGGTGAATATCCGGTCCTGATCCGGGTGCGGGACGGTGCCGCCGAGGTGCTGGCCGCGTCGGAGACGGCCGAGGTCGAGTCCTTCGCGCTCACCGCCGACGGCCGCCGGGTCGCCGTGCTGTGGAACGTCCGCGGCGGCCTCTCCGAGCTCACCGTCCTCGACCTGGTGCACGGCGGCAGCGAGCCGGTCACGCCGCTGCCCGGCAGCGTGGTCAGCGGCATCGCCTGGAGCACCGACGGCAGCACGCTCATCTTCACCGCCGAGGGCCCCGGACAGCCGCACGGCACCTGGACGTACGACGCCGCCGGCCTGCACCCGGTCTCGGTCGAGCCGGCCGCCCCGAACGCGGTCCGGCCGACCCTGGAGCGCTTCAGCGCCCACGACGGCCTGCAGCTGACCGGCTGGCTCTTCCGCCCGGCCACGCCCGGCCCGCACCCGGCGGTCGTCTGGTTCCACGGCGGCCCCGAGGCACAGGAACGTCCCGGGCACGGCCCGCTCTTCCAGTCGCTGGTGGACCGGGGCATCGCGGTCTTCGCCCCGAACGTGCGCGGCTCGGCGGGATTCGGCCGCACCTTCGTGAACGCGGACAACGGCAAGCTGCGCGTCGACGGCATCGAAGACGTCCGCTCCTGCGTACGCCACCTGGTCACGACCGGGGTGGCCGATCCGGCCCGGGTCGGCGTGATGGGCCGCTCGTACGGCGGTTACCTCACCCTGGCGGCCCTGACCACCTTCCCGGAGCTGTTCGCGGTCGGCATCGACGTCTGCGGGATAGCCAACTTCGCCACCTTCTACGAACACACCGAGCCGTGGATCGCGGCCGCCGCGGTCTCCAAGTACGGCGACCCGGTGCTGGACGCGGAGCTGCTGCGCGAGTTGTCGCCGATCACCCGGATCGACCGGCTGCGCGCGCCGCTACTGGTCGTGCACGGCGAGAACGACAGCAACGTCCCGGTGATCGAGGCCGAGCAGGTGGTCGCGGCGCTGCTGGCCCGCGGCGCCGAGCACCGGTACCTGCTCTTCCCCGACGAGGGCCACGAGCTGCTGCACCGCTGGTCGCGAGCGGAGTATCTGCGCGAGGCTGTCGACTGGCTCACCCGCCACCTGATCCACCCACAGTGAGGGCGTGATCATCCGCCCGATCCGGGACATGCCGGCCGAAAGAGGCTGGTTCAACCCGTCGAGCCCGGGAACAATGCGGTAGAGCACGACGTGAAGTACATCGACGTTCCAGCGAGGAGGACATGAGCGAGCACGCACCGGAGAAGATCCTCTCCGACATCAACGTCCCGAAAATCCTGGCCGGCGCCCTCGCCGCGGTCTGCGCGGCGGTCGTCGGATCGTTCCTCGGCGTCGCCGGCACCCTGATCGGCGCGGCCGTGGCCAGCGTCGTCGGTTCGGTCGGCACCGAGATCTACGAGCGGTCGCTGAAACACGGCGCACACAAGCTGCAGACCCTGGCGCCGACCTTCATCAAGGCGCCGGCCGCGGTGGGCACCCCGGCGGTCGCCGCGGCGACGTCCGAGGACGACCTGCCGTCACACACCCTGCCCGAGCAGGCCCGTAGCCAGCAGATCCGCTGGGGCCACGTCGCCGCCGCCGCCGGCGCCGTCTTCGTGTTGGCGATGGCCGGGATCTGGCTGGCCGAAAAAGCCCTGGGCGAGCCGATCGCCGCCGCGGTCGGGGCGAGCGGCAACACCTCCGGCACGACGCTGGGCAACGTCGGGAAGTCGCCCAGGGCAACGCCGCAGCCGGCCCCGGCGAACACGCCGACCGCCGGCCCGCCCAGCGGCGCGAACAACGCGCCCGCGGCACCGACCCCGTCGACGGCCGCCACCACGACCTCCCCTGCCGGCACCACCACGACCGCGCCGACCGGCGCCACCCCGACCACCGGGCAGCCGGCGCAGGGCGCCAACCCGGGCACCAACCCGGGCGGCGGCGGCTCGGTCGGCTTCGGCGGCGGCTCGGTCGGCTCGGGCGGCGCCGCCGGCGGCGCCGTCATCAGTTCGCAAGGGAGCGGATGACCGTGAACCATAACGACGTGCTCAACGACGCCTTCGGCCGGCTGCCAGGCCTGGTCCGCGCCGCGGTCAAGGACCTGACCCCGGAGCAGTTGCGCTGGGCGCCGGCCGGCTGGGCCAACCCGGTCGGCTGGCTGGTCTGGCACCTGAGCCGGGTCCAGGACCACCACGTGGCGGACCTGATCGACGGCGACCAGGTCTATGTCGACGCCGACTGGGGACCGCCATTCGGCCTCAAGTCCGAACCCGGCGACATCGGCTACGGGCACACCCCGGCGCAGGTCGCGGCGGTGGCCCCGCAGAGCTGGCACGTCCTGGTGGACTACTACACCGCCGTGCACGGCCGCACGCTGAGTGTCATCGACAGCCTGTCGGCCGCCGACCTGGACCGGGTCGTCGACGAACGTTGGGACCCGCCGGTAACCCTCGGCGTGCGCCTGATCAGCGTTCTCAACGACGACACCCAGCACGCCGGCCAGGCCGCCTACGTCCGCGGCCTGCTCTAGATCAAAACCTTTTCCGGTACGCCCGAACAGGTCCACGCCTGACGGCGCTGCCGCACCCCACACCGGGGTCGCGTCAGCGCCGTCAGTCACTTCCCGCGCGGCTCAGGTCTTCGGCCTCGGCCCCGGCCGCACCTCAACGACTCAACGCGAGGACGGCTCCGTGATCGGCAGGCTGACCGTGAAGGTGGTGTCGCCGGGCTGGGAGTTCAGCACGATGTCCCCGCCGTGCCCGCCGACCACGATCCGGTACGAGATGTCCAGCCCCAGGCCCGTACCCTCACCCACCGGCTTGGTCGTGAAGAACGGCTCGAAGACCCGTTGGCGCAGCTCCTCGGGCACACCCGGGCCGGTGTCGCCGACCGACACGCAGACGAAGTCGTCCTGCTTGTAGGTGGTGATGGTCAGTGTCCCGACACCGTTCATCGCCTGCACCGCGTTGTCGATCAGGTTGGTCCAGACCTGGTTGAGCTCGGCCGGATGCGCCGGGATCTCGGGCAGGCCGCGGTCGTAGTCCTTGACCACCTTGACGCCTTTGCCGATCTTGTGGGTCAGCATGACCAGCGTGCTGTCCAGGCCGGTGTGCACGTCGATCCACTGGTGCGCGGCCCGGTCCAGCTGCGAATACTGCTTCGCCGCCGAGACCAGCGAGGACACCCGGCCGGTCGCGTCCTCGATGTCGCTCATCAGCTGCTCGGTCTCCAGCGCGTAGCCGATCCAGTGGATCGCCTGGTCGAGCAGGCCCGGCGAGGCCACCTTGGCCCGGATCTCCCCCAGGCAGTCGACGTCGATGCCGCCCTGGGCGAAGACCGGCGCCAGGTCCCAGCCCCCGGTGACCTTGTTCTGCTCCATCCAGTCGCCGAGCTCGTCCTCGCGGTCGGCGGCCTGCATGGCGGTCAGCACCGGCGCTTTCGCCGCCTTCTCGATGACCTCTTCCTGCAACTCGACCAGGGCGTCGAGGCGGTCGGCGGGCACCTTGCCGGCGGCCAGCATGCCGAGCTTGTGGCGCATCCCGGCGACCCGCTGGCGCAGCGCACCGGTGGCTCGGGACGCGGCGGCGGCAGGATTGTTCAGCTCGTGCATCAGCCCGGCCGAGAGCGCGCCGAGGGCGACCAGCCGCTGCCGTTCGCTGATCGCGGCCTGGGTGTTGCGCATCCCGAGGGCAAGGCCTTCGAGCAGGTGGATCGCCATCGGGCACCACTCGCGCATCATCCAGCCGAAGTCGGCCGCGGTGAGCACGAAGAAATCCGCATCGTCCAGCGCGCGCATGGTGGCCATGTACTTACGCTCGACACCCTCGTCGCGGATGTACGCCTGCGTCGCGCCCATGTAGACGCCGCACTGCTCGGTCCGGCTGGTCTGGACGTCGTCCTGGCCGATCCGCCGGCTCAGCGCGATCGTACCGCTGAGCAGGATGAAGAACTGCTCGGCCGGGTCACCCTCGCGGAGCACCAGACTGCCGGCCGGGGCGTGCAGGGTGCAGCCGTGCGCGGCGATCCAGTCGAGCTGTTCATCCGTCAGCTTTTCGAACAGGAACAGGCTGCGCAGCTCGGTGCGGGTCAGCTTGCCGGGGTCGCAGGGCTGGAGCGAGATGGCTTCCACAGCCTGGGGCTCACTCATGATCCCGACTCTCTTCGCTTGCCGCGATCACCCTGTGCCAGGTGAATGGCTCGACACGCTCGCTCATTGCGCCTCCAGATAACGATGGACCAGCGTGACGGCCATCGCGCCCTCGCCGACCGCCGAGGCCACCCGTTTCACCGAGTTGGCCCGGACGTCGCCGGCGGCAAAGATGCCGGGAACACTGCACTCCAAGTAGAACGGATCGCGGTCTCGATCCCATCCCGCCGGACGGGTTCCGTTTGTCAGCAGATCCGGCCCGGTGTAGACGAAGCCCTTCTCGTCGCGCGCCACGGTGCGGCCCAGCCAGTCCGTGCGCGGCTCGGCGCCGATGAAGACGAACAGGTATCCGCACTCGACGGTCGTCTCCATGCCGTTCTTGCCGTCGCAGATGGTGATCGCCTGCAGGTGACCGTCGCCCTGCGCGCTGAGCACCTCGCACCGGGTCCGGATGTGCACGTTGTCGATCTGGTTGAGCTGCTGGATCAGGTAGTACGACATCGACGCCTCAAGCGACCCGCCGCGCACCAGCAGGGTGACGCTGCGGGCGTAGCGGGAGAAGAACAGTGCCGCCTGGCCGGCCGAGTTGGCCCCGCCGATGATGTAGACGTCGCTGCCCGCGCAGGACGGGCCCTCGGTGGAGGCCGAGCCGTAGTACACGCCCGAGCCGGTCAGCGCGGCGATCCCGTCCGCCACCAGCGGCCGGTACGCGACCCCGGTGGCCAGCAGGATCGAGTGCGCGGAGACCTCGCCGCCGTCGTCGAAGGTCAGCGTCCGGGCCGAGCCGTCCGTACGCAGCCCGGTCACCTCGCGGGTGTTCAGCACCTCCGCGGAGAACTTGCCGGCCTGCCGGCGGGCCCGGTCGGTGAGCTGGGCGCCGGAGATGCCGTCCGGGAAGCCCAGGTAGTTCTCGATCCGGGAGCTCTGCCCGGCCTGGCCGCCGACGGCCTGGCGTTCGACCATCAGGGTCTTGAGCCCTTCGGAGGCGCCGTAGACGGCGGCGCCGAGGCCGGCCGGGCCGCCGCCGACGATGATCAGATCGTAGAAGTCGCGTTCCGGGGCGACCGACAGCCCGGCCGCCTCGGCGACCTCGGAATTGGTCGGCTGCGACATCGCCCGGCCGTCGGCGGTCACCACCAGCGGGATCGACTCGGGACCGACTCCGGCGGCGTCGAGCAGCCGGCGGCCCTCCGGGTCGTCGGCCGCGTACCAGCGGTACGGCACCAGGTTGCGGGCGAGGAAGTCGCGGATCTGGTACGACGGCTCGCTCCATCGGTGCCCGACCACCCGGATGTTCTCGAGCTCCCGGTCGCCGGTGGCCTGCCAGGCGTCCAGCAGGGCGTCGATCACCGGGTAGAGCTTCTCCTCCGGCGGGTCCCAGGGTTTGAGCAGGTAGTGGTCGACGTCGACGATGTTGATCGCCGAGATCGCCGCGTCGGTGTCCGCGTAGGCGGTGAGCAGCGCGCGACGGGCGTGCGGGAACAGATCCATCGCCTGTTCGAGGAATTCGATGCCGTTCATCTGCGGCATCCGGTAGTCGGCGAGCAGCACGGCGACCCGGCCGCCGCGCAGCTTGATCTCGCGTAGCGCTTCCAGGGCCTCGGCGGCGGCGGAGGCGCGGATGACGCGGTAGTCGGCGCCGTACCGGCGGCGCAGGTCACGGGCGATGGCGCGGGAGACGGAAGCATCGTCGTCGACGGTCAGGATCGCGGGCTGGCCCATGAAGAGTCCTCAGCTTTGCAGGTTCAGCTATGGGAGTAGGTCTTGGCGTGCGCGACCTCGAAGGCCACGTCGTCGGCGTAGCACCACCACCAGTCCTCGCCCGGCTCGTACGAGGTGACCAGCAGGTGGTCCTCGGCGTGGTAGTGCGCGGTGGCGTGCCTGTTGGGCGAGGAGTCGCAGCACCCGACGTGCCCGCAGGTCATGCAGAGCCGCAGGTGCACCCAGCGGTCGCCGGTTTCGAGACACTCGACGCAGCCGTCGCCGGACGGGGTGACGTCCTCGACCTGGTCGAGGTGGGCGCAGACGCTGTCGCTCATCCGGAAGTCCTCCGTTCTCCGGCCACCAGATCCTGGAATTCCGGGTGGCGCTCGATGTAACCGCTGACGAACGGGCAGGTCACCGTCACCGGTGAGGCCCGCCGGCGGGCGTCGTCGAGTGCGGCGGCGGCCAGCCGGCTGGCCAGCCCGCGGCCCTCGAACGACTGGTCGATCTCGGTGTGCATCAGATCGACGCCGAGGCCGTGCCGCCGGTAGTGCAGCACCCCGGCCACCTCGCCGCCGAGCAGGATCTCGTAGCGCTGCTGCTCGAAGCTGTCCACGACGGTCGCGTCGGCGGCGTCGCCGGACGGGATCTGGGCGCTGCCCTCGACCCGCAGCTTGCGCCGGGCCCGCTCGTAGAACGAGGTGGCGCCGAGCCGGATCACCAGGGCGGCGGTCGGGATCGGGGTGATCACCAGCCGGTCGCCGCCGGTGACGTAGCCCTGGATGATGCCGTCCACCTCGACGGCGAGCCGGCCGCTGGTCGGCAGTACGTCCAGCTCCAGTCGCTCGTCCATCGAGAGCATCAGCGACCGGTTGAACGAGGAGTGCGCGGCGGCTGCGCTGACCAGCAGTCCCTCGACGTTCGGCGAGACGATCGGTCCGCCGGCCGAGAAGCTGTACGCGGTCGAGCCGGTCGGCGTGGCGACGATCACCGCGTCGGCGGCGTAGTTGACGAACTTGCTGCCCTCGACGGTGATGCCGACGTTGGCCAGCCCGTCGCCGGGCACCCGGACCAGGGCGATGTCGTTGAACGCCGACACGTCCTGGCCGTCGGGCAGCACCGTGCGCACCGCCGTACGCGACTCGGTGATGAATTGGTGCTGATCGATCGAGGACAGCGCCTGCGCCAGGTCGGGCAGGTTGACCTCGGCGAGGAAGCCGAGCCGGCCGATGTTGACGCCGAGCACCGGCGTCTTGCGGCCCTCGACCAGCCGCATCGTGCGCAGCATGGTGCCGTCGCCGCCCAGGCTGACCAGCAGCCCGGCGCGCTCGACCATCTCCTCGGCCGAGACGGCGACGGCGTCGCAGTCGATCCGGGTGATCTCGTCGTGCAGGCCGAGGACGGTCACCTCGCGGGAATCGGCCCAGGCGACGATGGCGTCGATCGCCGACCCGCAGTCGCGTCGCGGATGCAGGACCAGTCCGACAACCTTGATCATCCCCACTACCGCCGCCCATCGATCGTCGCCCGCCGAGGGCCCGCGCCTCAGCCTGACACGTCGGCCGGGCAACGGCGACCAGCCGGGCCGCTACCCGACCGCGACCGTGCTCACCGGGGTCAACACGCTTGCCCGTTCGTGCTGGCCGTCCTCCGCGATACCCATCGCAGGCAAATGATAGGTCGCCAGTGTTTCGAGCAGGTGGGAAGGCGTGAAGCCGCGGCCGGGGTCGCCGAGCAGCACGGTCGCGCCGCGGGACTGGGCGCGGGCCACGAACGGCAGCACCCGGGCGGCCAGTTCGGCGCTGTAGAGGCAGTCGCCGACCAGGATCACCTCGGCGTCGCCGCCGTCGCCGTCGGTCAGGTCGCGGGCGTCGGGGTGGATCCGGGTGCCGTTGGCGTTCGCGTTCGCGCGCAGCGCCTCGATGGCGTACTCGTCGATGTCGTTGGCGATGACCTCGGCCGCGCCGGCCAGGGCGGCGGCGATGGCGACCAGCCCGGAGCCGGAGGCCACGTCGAGAACCTTGCGGCCGGCGAGGAGTTCCGGATTGTCCAGCACGTAGCGGGCGAGCGCCTGGCCGCCGGTCCAGGCCGTGGCCCAGAACGGGGCGGTCAGGCTGCCGTGGGCGTCGGCTTCGAGGCGGGCCCAGAGCAGCACCGGGTCCTCGGCGAGGAAGAGATCGATCTCGGGCACCAGCGGCACCGCCCGCAGCCGCAGCGAGTCCTGCTGGGCCTGGCGGGGCGGGAAGGAGGCGTTGCGCAGCAGGCGCCGCTGCAGCGGGCTGTGCGTGGTTGCCGCGTAGGGAGCTCCGGATTGCGTCTTCACACCGCTCATCTCTGTCGGGGGGCGGACACGGTCGGGGGCCGTGACCATCGGCCACGACCCCCGCACGCTTGGTACTACGTCAGATCAGCCGGATGTTCTTGGCCTGCGGGCCCTTCTGACCCTGCTCGACGTCGAACTCGACGCGCTGGTTCTCCTCGAGACTGCGGTACCCGTCCGCGGCGATGGCCGAGAAGTGGGCGAACACGTCCGGCGCACCGCCGTCCTGGGTGATGAAGCCGAAGCCCTTGTCCGCGTTGAACCACTTCACTGTGCCGACAGCCATGTCGAACCCTCTCAAAAAACCGCGGAGATCCGCACCGCGCGGATCCCGGTCACCGCCCGCGAGTCTGGGCCACCAGAGACGACAAACGCCCGGTGGGTTCAGATACCCACCAGGCGCTGGCAAATATTTGGTACGAGAGCGGCAACGGGCCCAATCTAGCACGCGGCAGGGAAGTCACCCTGCGCACACGGCAGAAACAAATCGGTGCGATTTCTTGACAGTGTTAACGAGTATCGACAGACTTCGATAAGGAGAGCGCTCTCCTTCCCTGACTCCCCCAAGTCAGCACGCCCGGCGCGTCCCGTCCCCGTCCCGGACGCCCCGCGCGAGCGTGCGCGGAAGGAACGACATGCCCCGTCCTGCGCGCTGGCTGGTGGTCGGCGCGGTGGCCGCCACCACCGTCTGCCTCACAGCTCAGTTCAGCTACGCCAACGGTCCGGCGCCGGCCGCACCCACCGCGGCCGGCAACTCCCGCTTCGACATGGCGCCCGGCATGCTGGCCGCGCTGCGCCGCGACCTGAAACTCACCGACGACCAGATCGCCGCCCGGCTCGCCGCCGAGGCCGCCGCCCCGGTCGTCCAGCGACGGCTCCTGCGCCAGCTCGGCAAGGCCTACGCCGGCGCCTGGATTCCCGCCGGCGGGAGCCGGCTGACCGTCGCGGTCACCGACGCCAAACAGGGCGCCCGGGTCCACGCCGAGGGCGCCGACGTCAAGGTCGTCAAGCGTGGCCAGGCCGAGCTCGACGCGGCCCGCTCGGCGATGGACCGGCACGCGAGCACGGCGAGAGACGCGGGCGTACGCGGCTGGTACGTCGACGTCGAGACCAACAGCGTGGTGGTCCTGGCCAAGCCCGGCGGCACCGCGGCGGCGGCGACGTTCGCCCGCGACAGCGGCGCCGGGGCCGTCACCGTGCGGAGCAGTGCCGAACAGCCCCGGCCGATGTACGACATCCGCGGCGGCGACCAGTACGTGATCAACGGCAACACGCTCTGCTCGATCGGCTTCGCGGTCGCCGGCGGATTCGTCAGCGCCGGCCACTGCGGTGGCGCGGGCAGTCCCACCCTCGGCTACAACAACGTCGCCCAGGGCACCTTCGCCGCGTCGCAGTTCCCCGGCAACGACTTCTCCTGGATCCGCACCAACGGCTCATGGACGCCGCAGCCGTGGGTCAACAACTACTCGGGCGGCAACGTGCTGGTGGCCGGCTCGACGGACGCCGCGATCGGCAGCTCGGTCTGCCGATCCGGGCGTACCACCGGGTGGCGCTGCGGCACGATCCTGGGCCGCAACGAGACCGTCGTCTACTCGCAGGGCGCCGTCTCCGGCCTGTCGCGCAGTAACGCGTGCGCCGAGCCGGGCGACTCCGGCGGCTCGTGGATCTCCGGCAACCAGGCCCAGGGCGTCACCTCCGGCGGCACCGGCAACTGCAGCTCCGGGGGCACGATGTGGTTCCAGCCGGTGAACGAGATCCTCGGCACGTACGGCCTGTCGCTGACCACGAGCGGTGGCGGCGGGGGCGGCAACGCGATCCTGAGCAATTGGAACAACAAGTGCGTAGACGTGCCGAACGCCAATTTCTCCGACGGCGTACGGCTGCAAATGTGGGGCTGCAACGGCACCAACGCTCAGAAGTGGACGGCGACCGGCGGTCAACTAGTCACGTCGAACAACAAATGCATGGACGTGGCGGGGGCCTCGACTGCCAGAGGCGCCGCCGTTCAGATCGTCGGCTGCAGCGGCAACGCCGCCCAGCAATGGGTGCTGTCCGCCGCCAGTGACTTGATAAACCCGCAGGCCAACAAGTGTCTGGACATCAAGGACTGGAACGGCAACGACGGCGCGGTGCTGCAAACCTGGGACTGCACGGGCGCGGCGATCCAGAAATGGCGGCGCGGCTGATCCCTTCGCGGCCGATTCGTGGCTGATCGTTCGGTTGACACTGCCGGAACAGATCGCAAGACTCCGATATCTGTCTCCCGACAGTGAAATCACCAGAGTGACGCGCTCGCGGCCGGTGGGCGCGTCACCGGTGTGTCCGAAAGGACCTCAGCATGGCTCTCCGTACGAAATGGATCGTCGTCGGCGCGGTCGCGGTCACCGCGGTCGCATCGACCCCGTTCGTCAGTTTCGCGGACGAGGATCCGACACCCCCGCCGAGCGCCGGCTTCGACCTGGCGCCGGGCATGGTCGACGCGATGCGCCGCGACCTGAACCTGACCGACGAGGAGATCGCCACCCGGCTGACCACCGAGGCCGGCGCGCCGGTGGTCCAGCGCAGGCTGAAGAAGGAACTGGGCAGCGCGTACGGCGGGGCCTGGATCCCGGACGGCGCCGACAAGCTGACCGTGGCCGTCACCGACCCGGCCCAGGCCGACGAGGTGCGGGCCGGCGGTGCGGACGCGAGGATCGTGCAGCGCGGCCAGGCCGAGCTGGACCGGGCCCGCGCCACGTTGGACCGCAACGCGGGCAGGGCCGGCGCCGGGATCCACGGCTGGTACGTCGACGTCGAGACCAACAGCGTGGTCGTCGTCGCGAGCCCGGGCGATGTGGCCGCCGCGACGAAGTTCGCCAAGGACAGCGGCGCCGGCACGGTCAAGGTCGAGACCGACGCCGAGCAGCCGAAGACGATCGACGACATCCGCGGCGGCGACCAGTACGTGATCAACGGATCCGACTACTGCTCGGTCGGCTTCGCCGTGGCCGGCGGTTTCGTCAGCGCCGGGCACTGCGGCAGCAAGGGCGACAAGACAACCGGCTACACGGGCGTCGACCAGGGCGTCTTCGCCGGCTCGGTGTTCCCGGGCAAGGACTACTCGTTCATCCGCACCGCCGACGGCGACAACACCTGGACGTCGCAGCCCTGGGTGAACAACTACGACAGGGCAATGGTGCTGGTCTCCGGCTCTACGGACGCGGCGATCGGCAGCTCGGTCTGCCGTTCCGGGCAGACCACCGGCTGGCGCTGCGGCACGCTGCAGAGCCGGGACGAGACGATCAGGTACTCCCAGGGCACGGTCACCGGTCTGAGCCGCACGTCGGCCTGCGCCGAGCCGGGTGACTCGGGCGGCTCGTTCCTCTCGGGCAACCAGGCCCAGGGTGTCGCGTCGGGCAGCACCGGCGACTGCACGGTCGGCGGCAACACCTGGTTCCAGCCGGTCAACCCGATCCTCAGCGCGTACGGGCTGACGCTGACCACCGCCGGCGGGAACCAACTGGTGAGCGCCTTGAACGGCAAGTGCGTCGACGTGCCGGCGGGGAAGTACACCCCCGGTCAGGACCTGCAGATGTACACCTGCAACGGCACCGACCCGCAGAAGTGGGCGTTCAGCAACGGCGCGCTGCAGACGAAGTACAACCTGTGCGTCGAGGTCTCCCAGGCCTCCACGTCCAACAGCGCGGTGCTGCAGCTCAACACCTGCAACGCGGCGGACAACCAGCAGTTCGTCCTCGACGCGGCAGGTGAGCTGGTCAACCCGGTGTCCGGCCGGTGCGTGGACATCCGGGCCGGAAACACCTCGAACGGCGCCCAGCTGATCATCTACGACTGCAAAGGCAGCGTGAACCAGCGGTGGAAGCGAGCCTGATTTCACCATTCAGCTTGACGCGTCGGGCTTTTACCAGGCTGCAACAAACCATTGTCGTACGCTGTGACGCGGCGCACGACATTGCGCGACGCGGGAATCCCCGCAGCTGACGCGCACTTGTCCGGGGTATGACCATCGTTGCCGAACGCGTCGAGAAATCCCCCGGCGAGCTGATGTCGCCCCGCCAGCGGCTGAGCCTCGTGCTGGTGCTCGGCTTCCTGATCGCGCTGGGCCCGCTGACGATCGACATGTACCTGCCGTCGCTCCCGACGATCACCGGCGACCTGCGGACCACCGCCGCCGCCGTGCAGCTCACCCTCACCGGCACCCTGGCCGGGCTGGCCCTGGGCCAGTTGCTGGTCGGACCGGTCTCCGACGCGGTCGGCCGGCGCACGCCGCTGCTGATCGGCGTCGGCGTGCATATCCTCGCCTCCGTACTCTGCGTGATCGCGCCGAACCTGGCCGTCCTCGGCACGCTGCGGGTGCTGCAGGGCCTGGGCGCGGCGGCCGCCGCGGTGGTCGCGATGGCGATCGTGCGGGACCTGTTCGTCGGCCTGCCCGCCGCCAAGCTGTTCTCCCGGCTGATGCTGGTGATGGGCGCAGCCCCGATCCTCGCGCCGACCCTCGGCGGCATCGTCCTGAGCTGGACCTCCTGGCGCGGCGTCTTCGTCGTGCTCGCTCTGTTCGGCATCGCGATCCTGACGGTGACCACGCTGTTCCTGCCCGAGACGCTGCCCGCCGACCGGCGGCGCAACGGCGGCGTGGCCGGCACCCTGCGCGACTACAGACGGCTGTTCACCGACCGGGCGTACCTGGGGCTGATCTGCGTCGCCGGCCTCGCGATGGCTGCCCTGTTCGCCTACGTCTCCGGCTCCTCGTTCGTCTTCCAGGAGCAGTACGGCATGAGCCAGCGGCAGTTCGGCTTCGTCTTCGGCGCCGGCGCGGTCGGCCTGATCACCGCCACCCAGTTCAACGTGCGGCTGCTGCGCCGATGGTCGCCGGCCCGGGTCCTGACGACCGCGCTGGCGGTCGGCGCCGTGGCCGGACTGACCCTGCTGCTGAACGCCTCGACCGGCTTCGGCGGCCTGATCGGCGTGCTGATCCCGCTCTGGGTGGTGCTCGCCGCCACCGGGCTCGCGTTGCCGAACGCCCCGGCGCTCGCGCTGTCCCGGCACGGCGAGGCGGCCGGCACCGCGGCGGCCCTGCTCGGCGCGGTCCAGTTCGGCGTCGGCGCGATCGCCGCCCCGGTGGTCGGCGTACTCGGCGCGAGCGCGGTCGCCATGGCCCTGGTGGTGGCCGGCGGCATGGTCGCGGCCAACCTGGTGCTGGCCCTGGTCGTACGGCCGTGGCGGCTGCCGGTCGGCTAACCGGTGCGGGGCGGCGGGACCGGCGGCCGGACCTTCCCACCGGCGGCCACGTAGGCGGACCGGGCCGTCTGCGCCAGCGCCGGCGAGCCGCAGCGCTGGGCCAGTTCCAGGCCGTCGCGCAGCAGGCGACGGGCCTGCGGGCGGCGCCTGGCCGCGGTGAGCTGCAACCCACAGTCGACCAGCGCCCCGGCCAGTTCGAAGCGCTGCGGCGCTCCCTCCAGCACCCGCAGCGACTCCTCGAGTACCGCGATGCCGTCCGGCCCCGGCAGGAGACGTCCCTGCACCCGCAACGCCCGGCCCAGCGCCGACGCCGTGCCCGCCCGCCGGGCCATCGCCACCTCGTCGCCGACCAGCCGGGCCGCCGACTCCGTGGCCCCGGTCGTCGCCAGCGCCGACGCGGCCGCGGACCGCCACGGCAGCACCGTGGGCCGGTCGGCGTTGCGGGTGGCGAGCTGCTGTCCGCAGTGGAACAGGTCGGTCAGCGCCTCCCCCGGTCGCCCGGCGGCGGCGTGCAGTCGCCCCCGCACATAGCGCACCGCGAGCCGCGCATCGCCGCTGTCCAGGCCGGCGTCCACGAGCAGGTCGTCGGCGTCCTCGAGCTCGCCGCGGTCGACCAGCACGGCGACCCGCCGGGCCACCGCCAGCTTGACCACATCGGCGCCCGGGTCGGCGCCGGCGGCGCGCAGCAGGTCGGTCGCCGTCCGTGCGTCCCGGCCGGCCGCGGGCAGTTCGCCGAGCCGGCGGCCCACGGACGAGCGCAGGGAGTACGCGGCGGCCAGCGCCGCCGGCGAGTCCCAGCCGGTCGCCGTGGCCACGGCCACGTCACACCCCGCGTACGCCGAGGCCAGGTCGTCGGCGTCGGCGCGCACCGCCCAGGCTCGCAGGAATCGGGGCAGGTCGGCGACGCCGGTCGGGGGCGGCACGGGCGCGGGCCTACGTGGCCGGCGGGGCCCCGGCGGCATGCCCCGGGTGCTGAACTCCCGCCGCGGGTCCGCCAACCCGAGCCGGTCGCCGCTGACAGTCATCCTGTGTGTGTACCCGGTCTCCGGGCCAAGTCACCATGAAGTCGCGAACATTGCTCGAAGGTCCCAAGATCCGGTCCGCGCGGCTCAGCCGTCACCTCCGCGGGCCGCCCCATTCGCCATGCACATGCTGCGACCGATGACGCAACGGTTCGGCATCTGCGAGCTGGTCACCCTGTTCGCCCTGGCATGTGCGGCACTAGGGTGGAGATTGTGACGGCATATCGGATCGGCGCGGCGGCCGAGTTGCTCGGGGTCAGCACGGATACCGTGCGCCGCTGGGTGGACGCAGGCCGCCTCCCGGCGGTGCGCGACGAGAACGGACATCGCAGCATCGCCGGCGCCGAACTGGCCGGCTTCGCCCGGTCCCTGGCCGACGAGCCGGCGGCCGGCGCCCGCCTGTCCTCCGCACGCAATCGGATGCGCGGCATCGTCACCGCTGTCACCCGCGACGCGGTGATGGCGCAGGTGGACATCCAGGCCGGCCCGTTCCGGGTGGTGTCGCTGATGAGCCGGGAGGCCGTCGACGACCTGGGCCTGGAGGTCGGGTCGACGGCGGTCGCCGTGATCAAATCGACGAACGTGGTCGTGGAGCGAGGGGACGGTAAATGAGGGCAAGGATGCCTGCCGCGGTCGCGCTGACCGCGGTGCTGGCGAGCACCGCCGCGTGTGGCGGCGCAAGCGACACGACATCGACGCCGTCCGGCGGTTCCAGCGCGGCGGCCGCGGTGAGCGGACCGATCACGGTGCTCGCCGCGGCGTCGCTGACCGAGTCATTCACCCGGATCGGCAAGGACTTCGAGGCGGCACACCCCGCAACACACGTGACCTTCTCGTACGGGGGAAGCTCGGCGCTCGCCCAGCAGATCACCTCCGGGGCGCCCGCGGACGTCTTCGCCGCCGCCAGCCCGGCGACTATGCGGACGGTCACGGACGCCGGCGACGGTGCCGGCGTCCCGACCACCTTCGTCAGGAACCAGCTGGTGATCGCGGTACCGAAGGGCAACCCGAAGGGCATCTCGTCGCTGGCCGCGCTGGCGAGGCCCGACCTCAAGGTGGCTCTCTGCGCCGAGCAGGTGCCCTGTGGCGCCGCGGCCAAGAAAGCTCTGGCCGCGGCAAACGTCAAGATCACCCCGGTGACCCTGGAGCAGGACGTCAAGGCCGCTCTGTCTAAGGTCAAGCTGGGTGAGGTGGACGCGGCCCTGGTCTACCGCACCGACGCCGGGGCGTCCGCCGGCGACGTGGACGGCGTCGAGTTCCCCGAGTCTGCCCAGGCGATCAACGACTACCCGATCGTCGCTCTGAAGAACGCCCCGAACGCGGCCGGAGCAGCCGCCTTCGTGGCCTACGTGCAGTCGGCCCCGGCACTGACGGTGCTGACCGACGCGGGATTCCGACAGCCCTGAGCAAGCGGATGACGGTACGGGCACCGCTGGCGCTGGCGGTGCCCGCCCTGATCGGGCTGGCGTTCCTCGTCCTGCCGCTCGTCGGGTTGCTCGTCCGGGCGCCCTGGTCGACGCTGCCCCGACGGTTGACGGAGCCCGGCATCCTGACCGCCCTGCGGCTGTCGCTGCTGACCGCGACCCTGGCGACAGCGGTCTGCCTGGTGCTCGGGGTGCCGCTGGCGTGGCTGCTGGCCCGGACCACGTTTCCGGGTCGCCGGCTGGTCCGGGCGCTGGTCACCGTGCCGCTGGTGCTGCCGCCCGTGGTCGGTGGCGTGGCTCTGCTGCTCGTGCTCGGCCGGCGCGGGCTGCTCGGCGCCTGGCTCGACTCGACGTTCGGCATCACCCTGCCGTTCAGCACAGCCGGCGTCGTGGTGGCCGAGGCGTTCGTGGCCATGCCGTTCCTGGTGATCAGCGTCGAAGGAGCACTGCGCGGGGCGGACGCCCGGTTCGAGGAGGCCGCGGCGACGCTGGGCGCCTCCCGGTGGACCACCTTCCGGCGGGTCACCCTGCCGATGATCGCGCCCGGTGTGGCCGCCGGGGCGGTGCTCTGCTGGGCGCGGGCCCTGGGCGAGTTCGGGGCGACCATCACCTTCGCCGGCAACTTCCCCGGCCGGACCCAGACCATGCCGCTGGCCGTGTACCTGGCCCTGGAACAGGACGTGGACGCGGCCATCGTGCTCAGCCTGCTGCTGCTGGTCGTCTCCGTCGCCGTCCTGGCCGGGCTGCGGGACAAGTGGATCTCACCATGAGCCTCGACGCGCACCTGGTCGTACGCCGGCCCGGCTTCACCCTCGACCTCGCCCTCACCGCCGCCCCCGGCGAAGTGGTCGCGCTGCTCGGCCCGAACGGCGCCGGCAAGTCGACCGCCCTGCGCGCCCTCGCCGGGCTGATCGCCCTCGACGACGGCTACCTCCGGCTGAACGGGCACCGCCTCGACGAGCCGTTCGTCGAGCCCGAACGCCGCCGGATCGGGGTGGTCTTCCAGGACTACCTGTTGTTCCCGCACCTGTCGGCCCTGGAGAACGTCGCGTTCGGCCCCCGCTCCCGGCACGTGCCCCGCGCCACCGCCCGAGCCACCGCCGCCGCCTGGCTGGACCGGGTCGGCCTGGCCGAGCACCAGCGCAAACGCCCCCGGGAACTCTCCGGCGGTCAGGCCCAGCGCGTCGCCCTCGCCCGCGCACTCGCCACCGACCCGCACCTGCTGCTGCTCGACGAGCCGTTGGCCGCCCTGGACGCCCGCACCCGCCTCGAAACCCGGGCCCGGCTCCGCGGGCACCTGGCCGGCTTCCCCGGCGCCACGATCATCGTCACCCACGACCCGTTGGACGCGATGATGCTCGCCGACCGCCTGATCATCGTCGAGGACGGCCGGGTCGTCCAGACCGGCGACGCCACCCAGATCACCACCCGCCCGCAGACGGACTACGTCGCCCGCCTGGTCGGCCTGAACCTCTACCGTGGAGTCTCGGCCGGCAGCACGGTCACCCTGCCCGGCGATTTCGCGCTGACCACGGCGACCGCCCAGAACGGCGACGTGTTCGTGGCCTTCCCACCGTCCGCGGTGGCGCTCTACGCGGCCCGGCCCACCGGCAGCCCCCGCAACACCTGGCGGGCGACGGTGGCCTCGGTCGCCCGGCACGGCGACGCCCTGCGCATCGAGCTGACCGGCCCGGTCCGGGTGGCCGCCGACGTGACCCCGGCAGCAGCAGTCCAGCTCGAACTCGAACCCGGCCGCGAGGTCTGGGCGAGCCTCAAGGCGACCGAGGCAACCAGCTACGCCGCGTCCGCCTGAGCCGGTCCGCCCTTACCCGATCTCCTCGACCAGAACAGACGTGGATTCGGGGGAAAGGCGGGAGCGAGCGCTCCCGCCTTTCCCCCTGGTCATGCCGTCGTGGTGAAGGTGTAGCTCCCGGACGCCACGGCGTACGACGCGACGCCGTTCGCCGAGCCCAGCGGCACTGCCTGGTCCGGTGCGGCGACCGCCGAGGTCGACGGGATCCGGACGGTCGCGGTCGCGTTCGGCGGGACGATCACCTGCAGCGTCAATGTCGTGCCGGACGTGGACCAGGAGCTGCGGGTCTGGCCGTAGTCCGTGGTCAGGTCGGAGGTCGCCGTGGTCAGGCCACCGCCGGGTTTCGGTGCGATCAGGATCTTCTGGTAGCCGGGTGAGGCGGGGGCCACCCCGCCGACCGTACGGTAGAGCCAGTCCCCGACCGAGCCCAGGCCGTAGTGGTTGAAGGAGTTCATGCTCAGGTCCTGCTGGCTCCCGTCGGGGCGGATGCCGTCCCAGCGTTCCCAGATCGTCGTCGCCCCGCGGGAGCTCATGTAGCCCCAGCCGGGGTAGTCAGGCTGCCGCAGGATCTGGTACGCCGTGTCCAGGTGCCCGTGTTCGGCCAGTGCGGGCAGCAGGTTCTCCACGCCCATGAAGCCGACCGACAGGTGCCCGTTGCGCGACGCCACCTTCGCGGCCAGTTTGTCGGCCACCGCCTGCTGCCGGGCGGAAGGGACCAGCCCGAAGGCGAGCGCCAGCACATACCCGGTCTGGCTGTTGCTGCCCACGGTCCCGTCAGCGGCCACGAATCTCGCGGTGAACGCCGCCGCGATCTGGTCGGCCAGCGTCCCGTACGACGACGCCTCAGCGGTGCGCCCGGTCGCGGCGGCCATCCGGGAGACCAACCGGGCCGACCAGCCGAAGAACGCCGTGCTGGTCAGGTCGTTGGCGGTGCCGTCGTCGACGTTGAGCCAGTCGCCGTAGGTGTCCTGGTTGCGGATCAGGTCGCTGCCGGCGGTGGAGCGCAGGTAGTCGATCCAGCGGGTCATCGCCGCGAAGTGCTGGTCGATGACCTGCAGATCGCCGTAGCGCTGCCACACGTTGTAGGGCACGATCACGCCCGCGTCGCCCCAGCCGGCTTTGCCCGCGCGGCCGAGCACGTCCGGCGCCACGTCGGTGAACGCGCCGTCGGAGTGCTGGGCGTCGGTCAGGTCGTCGGCGAACTTGTCCAGCAGTCCCTGGGCGTCGAAGTTGAACGTGGACGTCGCCGAGAAGGCGGCGATGTCACCGGTCCAGCCGTACCGCTCGTCGCGTTGCGGGCAGTCGGTCGGGATGGAGAGCATATTGGAGCGGGCGCCCCAGAGGATGTTGTGCTGGATCTGGTTGACCAGCGGGTCGGAGGTGCTGAAGGTGCCGGTCGCCCCCCCGGCCGTCCAGGCGGCGAGCCCGGTGAGGTTGTCCGCGGTCGGCGTGCCCGGGAAACCGGTCAGCTCGACGTAGCGGTAGCCGTGGACGGTGAAACGGGGCTCGAAGACTTCGTCGGCGCCCGTGCCGGCCAGCGTGAACGTGTCCGTGGCCGCGGCGGCGCGCAGGTTCGCGGTGTAGACCGTGCCGTCCGCGTTCAGGATCTCGGCGTGCCGCAGGGTCACTCTCGTCCCGGCCGCCCCGCGGACCCGCAGCCGGTCCCAGCCGGCGTAGTTCTGCCCGAGGTCGGCCACCCACACACCGGGTTTCGGCTGGGTGATCGAGATCGGCCGGATCTGCTGCTGAACGGTGACGCCCGGGTCGACCTGGGCGACGATCGCCGGCAGCGCACCGGTCCTGACGGTGACGGCCGACCAGCTGGAGTCGTCGAAGCCGGGCGCGTTCCAGCCGGCCGGGGCGAGCCGGGCGTCCTGGTCCTCGCCGGCGTAGAGGTCGTCGGCGAGGATCGCGCCGGTGGCGGTCTTCCAGCTCGCGTCGCTGTTGACCACTGTGGACGTGCCGTCGGTGTATTCGATGACGAGCTGCGCCGAGTACCAGGGCGAGGTGCCCCAGTGCTGGCTACCGGCGAAGCCGATGCTGCCGGAGTACCAGCCGTTGCCGAGCACCGCACCCAGCGCGTTGGCGCCCGGCCGGATCGCGCCGGTGACGTCGTAACCGCGATACTGCAGCCGCTTCGAGTAGTCGGTCCAGCCCGGCGAGAGCCGCTCGTCGCCGACCCGCGTGCCGTTCAGATAGGTGTCGTGCAGCCCGAGCGCGGTGGCGAAGAGCCGGGCGCGAGCGACCGGCTTACCGACGTCGAAACCCTTCCTCAGGTACGGCGCGGGGTTCGGCGCCACGACCTGCGATCCCCACGGGCCGGCCCCGTAGACGGCCAGCGCCTTCCCGGCGGCCCAGCCGGAGTCGTTGAAGGCCGGCTGCTCCCAGCCGGACGGCCCGGACTGCGCCGCCTTCCACGACGCGTCGGTGGTGATCGTGGTCGTGCCGCTGGTCAGCTTGGCGATCAGGCCGGCCGGCCCGGCGGTGCTGTTGGTGGCGGCAATCGCGATGGTGTTGCCGCCGGTGTGCAGCCGCGCTGTCACGTCGACGGTGGCCGCCCGTTTCCAGGAATCGCTCACCCGCGGCGACGTGCTCACCGAGACACCGTTGACCCAGACGTCGGCGGTGTCGTCGCCGGTCACTACCAGCGTCGAACGCGGCACCGAGCCGAGCGTGAAGGTCTTCCGGAAGTAGCGGGTGGCGGCCGGGGCGCTGGTGGTCGGGTCGCCCTCGGGATACCAGATCCAGCTGGCGCCGGTCACGTTCGCCGTGCTCGGCGAGCCGATGAAGCCGGCGGTCCAGCCGCTGGTCAGGCCGGTGTCGAAGGTGGCGTCGGCGCTCCACGGGCTGGGCCGTCCCTGCGCGTCCCAGACCCGGGTCCGCCAGTGGTAGCCGCGGTTGCTGCCGAGCGCGGGTCCCGCGTACGCGATGTCGGTCGATCTGCTCGAACTGACCTGGCCGCTGTCCCAGACGGCGCCGGAGCCGGCGGCCGTGCCCACCTGGATCTGGTAGCGGCCCTGGGTCGCTCCGGCGGAGCCGGCGACCAGCCGCCAGCCGAAGCGCGGCTTGGCCGCGTCGATGCCGATCGGGTTGACCTGGTGTTCGGTGCTCAGGCCGGCGAGCGTGACCGGGGAGTCGGCGGCGGCGTCCGGGCCGGCCACGTTGGAGTTCCACGGGCCGATGCCGTAGGCGCCGAGGTCGGCGGCGGTCGCCCAACTGCCGGCGAAGTCCTCGTTGACGGTCTGCGCGGCCTGCCAGCCGGCGTCGGTGACCAGGTCGACGGTGCCGCCGGCGGCGGCGATGCGGACGTTGCCGAGGACGCCGGCCGGGCCGCTGCTGTTGCGCGCGGCGAGCACGAGGGTGTTGCTGCCGGAGCGCAGCTCGCCGGCCAGGTCGACGTAGGCGGCCTGCTTCCACGAGTCGGCGGCGCGGGTCGAACCGGTCAGGTAGCTGCCGTTGAGCCAGACGTCGACGGTGTCATCGCCGGTGACGACCAGTTGCGCGTCGGTGTACGGGCCGGCCGGGGCGGTGAAGGTGCGGCGCAGGTAGCGGGTGGCGACCGGCGCGGCGGTGGCGGGACTGCCTTCCGGATACCAGATCCAGTGCGCGCCGCTGAGGCTGACCGGGGTGGTGACCAGGGCGGCGGCCGCGTCTGAAACGGTCAGAGCGTGCAGGGGGATGGAGGCGGCGAGGGTGAGAGCGGCGGTTGTCAGGGCGCGGCCAAGGGAGCTGGTGCGTGCCATGCGGTTCTCCTCGGTGGTGAAGAGCGGCGCTGCGGCGGCGGGTGGCATGTGAATAGATGGCACTTGAATCGATTCAAAGTGACGTACATCGATGGTAGGGGACCTTCCCGAAAGGACGCAAGCAATCGGGCTAGCGTGGGCGGCATGGTCGGGCGGACCGTACGCATCCCGGGTGATGGCCAGGATCGGTAGTCAGGCATTCTTGACATCCGATGACTGGACGGCGGATCCGTGACAAATCTCAGTGGCTGAGTGAGTGCTCGCTCAGTAGAGTCGACGGGTGACTTCCACGCAGGGCGAGCGACGACGGCGGGTGGCGGCAATGGCGCCCGAGGACCGCCGGGCCGCCCTGATCGCGGCGACCATCCCGTTACTGCACGAGCACGGGCTGGACGTGAGCACCCGCAGGATCGCCGAGGCCGCCGGGGTGGCCGAGGGCACGATCTTCGGCGTCTTCCCCGACAAACACTCGCTCGTCGTGGCCGCCGCCGTCCAGGCCCTCGACCCGCAGCCCACCGTGGACGCCCTGGCCAGGATCGACCCGGGGCTGGAGCTGCGGGCGCGACTCATCAAGGCCGCCGACCTGATCAACGAACGTTTCACCGGCAACGCCGAACTGATGACGGCGGCCCGCAGCCTCGCGCACGTGTCCGGGGCCACGTCCACGGCGACCCTGCACATGGCGGACACTCGACACCGGCTGCTCGCGGCGCTGACCGCGCTGGTCGAGTCCGACGAGGCGCGGTTGCGGCGCTCCCCAGCCACGGTGGCCCGGCTGCTGCTGCTCTTCTGCGGGGCCACCACGTACGGACCGTTCGGCGACCCGGACCGCTTCAACGGTGCGGAGCTGGTGTCGCTCCTGCTTGACGGACTGCTGGTGCGCGACACCGGCGCCGAGACCCTGTCCATTCCGCTGTTCGAAGCCGAGACCGATATCACGGGGGTGCCGTGAGGTGCTGATCCGACTGCTCCGCGTCCATCTACGTCCATACCAGACCGCGATCACCCTGGTGGTGCTCTTCCAGTTCGTACAGACGCTGGCGACGCTCTACCTGCCCACCTTGAACGCCGACATCATCGACCGCGGCGTGATCGCCGGCGACACCGGTTACATCATGCGGATCGGTGGCGCGATGCTCGGCATCACGCTGCTGCAGGTCGCCGCCCAGATCGCCGCCGTCTACTTCGGGGCCCGGACGGCCATGGCCGTCGGCCGGGATGTGCGGGCGGCCATCTTCGCCCGGGTGCAGGAGTTCTCCGCCCGCGAGGTGGGCCAGTTCGGCGCGCCCACGCTGATCACCCGGACCACGAACGACGTGCAGCAGGTGCAGATGCTGGTGCTGCTCACCTTCACCCTGATGGTGTCGGCACCGATCATGTGCGTCGGCGGCATCGTGCTCGCGCTGCGCCAGGATGTGCCGCTGTCCGGTCTGATCCTGGTGATCGTGCCACTGCTGGTACTGCTGGTCTCGCTGATCATCGTCCGGATGCGGCCGCTGTTCCGCACGATGCAGAAGCGGATCGACAAGGTCAACCGGGTGATGCGCGAGCAGAGCACCGGGATCCGGGTGATCCGGGCCTTCGTCCGCGACGACCGTGAATCGGCCCGTTACGCCGTCGCCAACGACGAGCTGACCGACGTGTCGCTGCGCACCGGCAAGCTGATGGCGCTGATGTTCCCCACCGTCATGCTGGTCGTGAACATCTCCAGCGTCGCCGTGCTGTGGTTCGGTGGGCACCGGATCGACTCGGGGGCGATGCAGGTCGGCGCGCTGACCGCGTTCCTCAGTTATCTGATGCAGATCCTGATGTCGATTATGATGGCGACCTTCATGTTCATCATGATCCCGCGGGCCGAGGTCTGCGCCGAACGGATCGATGAGGTGCTGAGCACCGAGTCCTCGGTCACCCTCGCGGCGAATCCGGTGACCACGCTCAGCCGGCACGGCTTCCTGGAGCTGCGCGACGTGGACTTCCGCTACCCGGGCGCCGAGTCGCCCGTGCTGTGCGGAGTCGATCTGACCGCTCGCCCCCGGGAGATCACCGCGGTGATCGGCAGCACCGGCAGCGGCAAGACCACGCTGCTCAGCCTGGTTCCCCGGCTCTTCGACGCGACCGGCGGCGAGGTTCTGGTCGACGGGGTGAACGTCCGCGAGCTCGACGCCGGGCTGCTGTCCGGCACGGTCGGCCTGGTGCCGCAGAAGCCGTACCTGTTCACCGGCACGATCGCGTCGAACCTGCGCTACGGCAACCCCGACGCGACCGACGACGAGTTGTGGCAGGCGCTGGACGTGGCCCAGGCGCGCGAGTTCGTGCGGCGGATGGACGGCGGGCTGGACGCACCGATCGCCCAGGGGGGCACGAACGTCTCCGGCGGCCAACGCCAACGGCTCGCGATCGCCCGGGTGCTCGTGCACCGGCCGGAGATCTACCTCTTCGACGACTCGTTCTCGGCCCTCGACTACGCCACCGACGCGGCGTTGCGGGCGGCCCTGACCGAGCACATCGCCGACGCGACCGTGGTGATCGTGGCGCAGCGGGTCAGCACGATCCGCGACGCCGACCGGATCGTGGTGCTGGACGACGGCCGGGTGGTCGGCACCGGCACTCACACCGAACTGATGGACGGCAATCCGACGTACCGGGAGATCGTTCTTTCCCAGCTCACCGAGCAGGAGGCAGCCGCATGATCGACTGCACCGGAGCGCAGCGGAGGGCCGGGAGAGCGTGCCAGGGAGGCAGAGCATGACCGCGCCGACCAGGCCGGCCGGGCCGCCGATGGGCGGTCCGGGCGCGCGGATGCTGGGCGGCGCGATGCCGACCGAGAAGTTGCAGGATTTCAAGGGCTCCACCAAACGGCTACTCGCCTTGATGAAGCCGCAGCGGATGCTGGTCGGCGTGGTGCTGCTGTTCGGGGTGCTGAGCGTCTTCCTCGCCGTGCTCGGGCCCAAGCTGCTCGGCAAGGGCACCGACATCATCTTCGGCGGGGTGATCGGCAAGCTGCTGCCCGCCGGTATGACCAAGGCGCAGGCCATCGCCCAGCTGCGCGGCCAGGGCGACACCAAGCGGGCGGACCTGTTCAACGGGATCGACTTCGTTCCCGGCCAGGGCATCGACTTCACCCGGCTCTGGCACCTGCTGGCGTGGGTGCTCGTGGTGTATCTGTTCGCCTGGATCTTCGGGGTGCTGCAGGGCCGGCTGACCGCCACGGTCGTGCAGACCACGGTCTACCGGCTGCGCGGCGACGTCGAGGCCAAGCTGTCCCGGCTGCCCCTGTCCTATTTCGACCAGCAGGCCCGCGGCGAGGTGCTCAGCCGGGCCACCAACGACACCGACAACATCGCCCAGACGCTGCAGCAGACCTTCAGCCAGATGATCACCGCGCTGCTGACCATCGTCGGCGTACTCGGGGTGATGTTCTGGATCTCCCCGCTGCTGGCCCTCATCGCGCTGGTCACGGTGCCGGTGTCGATCTGGGTGACCACCCGGATCGGCAAGAAGTCGCAGCCGCAGTTCGTCGATCAGTGGGCCACGACCGGCAACCTGAACGGTCACATCGAGGAGATGTTCACCGGGCATTCGCTGGTCAAGGTCTTCGGCCGCCAGCACGAGGCAAGCGAGACCTTCAAAGAACACAACGAGCGACTGTACGCGTCGAGCTTCCGCGCCCAGTTCATCTCCGGCCTGATCCAGCCGGCCATGATGTTCGTCGGCAACGTCAACTACGTGCTCGTCGCCGTGGTGGGCGGGCTGTGGGTCGCCTCGGGCACGCTGTCACTGGGTGACGTGCAGGCGTTCATCCAGTATTCGCGGCAGTTCAGCCAGCCGCTGACCCAGGTGGCGAGCATGGCCAACCTGGTGCAGTCCGGGGTGGCGTCGGCCGAGCGGGTCTTCGCCCTGCTGGACGCCCCCGAGCAGAGCGCGGAGCCGGCCGTCGTCGCGCTGCCGTCGGTGCGCGGCCGGGTGGCCTTCGAGAACGTGTCGTTCCGCTACCTGCCGGACAAGCCGCTGATCGACGGCCTGTCGCTGGTCGCCGAGCCGGGCCAGACCGTGGCGATCGTCGGACCGACCGGGGCCGGCAAGACCACCCTGGTCAACCTGCTGATGCGCTTCTACGACGTGACCAGCGGCCGGATCACCCTGGACGGGGTGGACATCGCCACCATGCCCCGGCCGGAGCTGCGCGAGCAGATGGGCATGGTGCTGCAGGACACCTGGCTCTTCGGCGGCACCATCGCGGAGAACATCGCATACGGCGCCGATTCGTACGACCTGGGCGACGTCATCGCCGCGGCCGAGGCGGCGCATGTGGACAGCTTCGTGCGAATGCTGCCGGACGGCTACGAAACGGTGATCGACGAGGAGGGCTCCAACGTCAGCGCCGGGCAGAAGCAGCTGATCACGATCGCCCGGGCGTTCCTGGCCGAGCCGAGCATCCTGATCCTGGACGAGGCCACCTCCTCGGTGGACACCCGGACCGAGGTGCTGATCCAGCGGGCGATGAACTCCCTGCGCGCCGGCCGGACCAGCTTCGTCATCGCACACCGGTTGTCGACGATCCGCGACGCGGACGTGATCCTGGTGATGGAGTCCGGCGCGATCGTCGAACTGGGCACCCACGACGAGCTGATCGCCGCGGACGGCGCGTACGCCCGGCTCTACTCGGCGCAGTTCGCCCAGGCCGCGGTCGAGGTCGACTGAGCGGGAGCCGCGAAGCGGGGCGGTCCGACAACGACCGCCCCCGCTCTGCTTACCGTTCAGCTCACCGCACGGTCACTCTGATGCTGGCCGAAGTGCCGCCGATGATGCCCTGACCCGTCGTGCTACCGAAGATCGCCCGGAAGGTGTAGGTGGATCCGGACTTCAGCGCCGTGTTCGTGGCGCTGTACCTGCCCTGCGCTCCGGTGAGGCCGGCGTTCGTGACCGGCGTCCACTGGTCGTTGCCCAGGTAGCGCTGGATAGCCACCGCCTGCCCGGCGGTCGCCGGGTTGCCGGTGACGGTCAGCGCCACGGCGCCCCTGGTCGTCGCGGTGCCGACCAGGGTCGGCGACTGCGCCACCCAGACCGTCTGCCTCGACGAGGTGAGGGCGTTCGCCCGGGTGTAGAAGATCGTCCCGGTGCTGACCGGGATCTTGCTGAAGCTGTAGATCCCGGTCACGGTCGCCGCGGTCGTCGCCATCAGACTGACGGCACTCGGGTTGACGACCGTCGCCGACCAGAGCTGCACCTGGGCGCCTTCGCTGCTGGTACCGGTCAGGGTCACCGTGCCCGCCCCGACCCGGCTGGCCGGAGCCTGCAGCTGCGGCGCCGTCGGACGGTCATCGTCCACGATGGTGACGTCACCGTCGGCCTTGTCGACCGTCACGTCCGACGGTGTCGGCGTGCCCAGGTGGACCGTGAAGTCCTGATTGTTCTCGAACAGGGTGTCCGACACGATCGGGACGGTGATCGTGCCGCTCCCGTTGCCGGCCGGAATGGTCAGCGTCGAATGCCGCTCGACGTAGTCGAAAACGCCCCTCGCGGTGCCGGCCACCGTCGCCCACGGGACGGTGATCGTCTTCGCGGTGGCGGTGGTGTCGCCGGTGAAGGCCAGCGAGACCGTCAGATTCACCGATCCTCCGCTCTCGCCGATCGACTTGTCGTTGATCGACAGAGTCGGCGGCAGGTCGTTCGGGTCGTCGGTGATCGTGAAGACCGCGGACGCGGTGCTGACCCGTTCGTCCTGGGCGACCGCGCTCACCCGGACCGCCTCGGTCGGCTCGTCGATCGTGTCGTCGGCGAGCGACAGGGTAACGAGATCGACCGTGGACCCGGAGTCGGTGCCACCGGGAATCGTGGCGGTGGTCGGGCTCAGACTGTAGTCGGAGTCCGCCGCCGGGACGCTCCCGGCGCTGGTGACTCCCATCGCTTCCAGGTCAAAGGTCAGGTCGTTCTGGGCCACGCCGGTAATCGTCGCCGTGACCGGCACGTCGGCACCCTCGGCCCCGGTATCCGGGCTGAGGCTGATGGTCGGTACGGCGTCGTTGTCATCAATCATCAGCTCCGCCTCCTGCTCCGCCCCGGTCGCGTCGGTCTCCCCGTCGGTGAGCCCTACCATGATCGTGGCGAACTCGGTGTCCTCGTACACCGTGTCGTTCGTGATCGTGAGCGGAACGTCGACCGAGGAGTGGCCGGCCAGCACCGTGACCGTGGTGACGGTCGGCGGGGTGTAGTCGTCGCCGCCCGGGTAGGCCTCACCGTGCGTCGCGGTGCCGTCGGTCATCGCGACGTCGAAGGTCACCGGTTGACTGGTGGCTGCCGAGAGTCGCACGGTGAACGCGGCGGAGCCGTTGCCGCTGCCCTCGGTAGCCGACAGCGGATCGACCGAGAAGGTCGGCCGGGTGTCGGTGTCGTCGTCGGTGATGAAGACGTCAGCCGAAGCGTCCGCGATCGTCACCCCCGTCGGCTCCGGGGCTGACAGCATGACGCTGAAGGTCTCGGTGGGCTCGTAGACGTCGTTGTCGGTGATCGTCACGTCGATGTCCTTCGACGTCTCGGTCGGGCTGAAGGACACTCTCGAGGTGGCGGTCTGGTAGTCGCTACCGGCGAGAGCGG
>JAVHVY010000157.1:0-10288 GCA_032160305.1 Actinoplanes sp. | reverse complement strand
AACAGCCGGGCGAATCGACGGAGCCGGCACGGACGGAGCCGGCACATAGGGAGCCGGCACATAGGGAGCCGGCACGTACGGAGCCGGCACGTACGGTGCACCCGCACCGGCGGCGGCAGGTCCACTGCCCCCGGCCCCGGCTGGGCCGTCGGCAACAGTCGCCGTGGACCCGCGGGGCTGGTCGGAGCCGGTCGGCGAAGACCCGGCTGCACTCTCCGATTCGCCCGGGCTCGCCGGGGCCGCGCTGTCCGGACGGGCGTCGAAGCTGGCCGGAGACGTCGAGGGCTCGGCGCTTTGTGCTGCCACATCTGCTGTCACGCCGTCACCGGACCCGCCCAGACCTCGGCCACCGGCGGCGACGCCAGCGCCAGGCGCGTTCAGAGCACCGCCGCGTCGGGGAAGACTGCCGTCACCCGGAACGACCGGCGAGACGGGGCCCCGCCGCGTCGGTTCGCCGTCCACAGTCGGCTCGGGCGCAGACTGCGGCGAGGTGCGCTTGCCGGCCAGAGCCTGCGCGGCCGCGGCCATCGACGCCGGACGCTCGGACGGCGGGATCACCTGCCGCCGGGGCAGCGCTCCGCCGATACCTGGAGCTTGCGGAGCAGCGGCCGGCGTCGTCGTGGACTCGACCGTCCCGCTCGCGGCCGGAGCGAGGTGCGGGGGCACGGGCGCCATCGGAGTGCGCGTCGGCAACGGAATGCGCGGGTGCTGCGCAGGCGGCAGACCACCGGCCTTCCCGGCCGCCGCGCCATCTGGTCGAGCCCCGAACGCCGCGGCGGCCGCGGCCCCGGGAACCCGCAGTGGACCGCCCGGCCCATCGCCCGCGTCACCGTCCGCCGCAGCCTCTGCCGGTGCGCCGCCCTGAACCTGGGGCACGGCGGGACTCGGCTGAGCCTCGGCGGGCGATCCCGGTGGCCGGCGCGAGGGCAGCCCGGTGGGCAGAACCGCTCCCGGCGGACGAAGGGGGAGTCCGCCGGGCCCGACCTCGCCGGGTCCGGGTCCCTGCGTGAAGGCGTAGCCGCTACCGGGCCCGCCCGAACCGGAAGCCACCCCGGACCCCATAGCCCCGGACCCCAAAGCCCCAGACCCCAAAGCCCCAGACCCCAAAGCCCCAGACCCCAAAGCCCCAGACCCCAAAGCCCCAGACCCCATAGCCCCGGACCCCATAGCCCCGGACATCATGGCGGCCGCTTGCAGATCCTGGATTTTCGTGCCTGATTGGCCGGCCCCGCGGGCCGGCCCGCGCTTGGGTAGCCTCAGGTCACCACGCGACAGCTGGGCGACGAACCAGGCCGGCAGGTACCCCTCGATCGGCAGGCCGGGGTTGACCGCCAGCCACCACTCGAGGTTGGGCCAGGTGTCGGCCAGCTCGCCGTAGGCGACCCGGCGTGCCGAACCGGTGTAGTCGGCCAGGCAGGCCTGCAGGGCTGACGGCGAGGTGAAGGCGAGCACATGAGTGCGGCCGCCGGTGCTCCAGGTGCCCCAGCCGAGCGGAGCCAAGCCGGCGAGTGCGTCAGCCGACACCGGCAGAAGCAGATCAACGCCGGCGAGAATGCGGAAGTAGGACTCCTGATCGTCGGTGCGCAACGCATCGCGCATCGCCACCTCGGCGTCCGTTGCCGGTTCCCACTCGGACACGTCCACCTCTCCCTTCGCGGCGAACGGGCCATCTCAACGCGTACAACCTACAAGGTCAGCCGCCGATCACAATGGGCGGCCGGGCTCAGACACCAACTCGCGTGTCCGAGGACGCACGGACGAAGCCACTACGAACCGGTACACCCACATATTCGACTCTTTGGAGTCGCAACACTACTTGAAGTGGTGGAAGTTCAGTAGACCCGGCTGCGACAGACCCGGCTGCGGCAAACCGGCTGCGGCCGGAGCGGGCCGTGTCGGGCTGCCCCGGCCGCGCCGGTCAACTCACTCGAAGCGGGTCTGAGCCTTGCGCTCGGTATCCTGGTAGTCGGCCGCTGACGCGTCCACGGCGTTCTTGATCTCGCGCAGGATGTTCTGCAGGTCTGTCGAAGCGGACTTCCACCGGCGCTGGCGCTCCGCGTAGGAGTTCCGGGCCGTACCCGTCCAGCTCGCGACGAGCGGAGCGGCGTCCTGCTCCAGCTGGGTGAGCTCACTCTCCAGCTTCGAGATCGCCTTCTGGATGTCGGCGCCGGCCTGATGGAGCGCACCGAAGTTGACGCGCAGCATTCCGTCGTTCATCTGATCCTCCCCGTGATCAGAGGGGCAGCGTGTAGCTGCCGCCGGACTTGGACAACCGATCCACGGCGCCGCTGTCGGACGAGTCGTAGCCGACCCCGGCGCTGCGGATCGCTTCGGCCGTTTCGAGCAGTGCCTTGTTCAGACTCGTCAGATCCTGCTGATACTGAGCGCGCACCTGCTCGAACGTGTTCGCCCCCCGGCCGACCCACGCGGTCTGCAGTACGGACAGCTCGGACATGAGTGTGTTCAACATGGATTGCAGCGAGCTGTTGACACTCTCGAACTTGCCCGCGGTCTGGGCCATCACCGCGGATTCTGCCTGCGTCTGGGACACCCCGGACGTCACCCCGCTTCCTCATTAGGTCTGCGTCGCACCGGCTCCGGTGTGGACGGATGCGAACACCCGGCCGACCAGCACGTCGGCTCAGGTTAGCCCCTTTCGGTTAAGCCGTGGGGGCATCCCTGAACAGCCGATACTTCCCTTCGTCGAGCACGGTAACGATCGGCGGGCATGCACGCGCTTCAGATTCGCCGGCCTGTGGATATCGAAGGTTGTCCACAGGGGCCCCAGCTCACCGCCGTTTCCCCCTACGATGAGAATTCGCACGGACACGACTGACCGGGGGCAGGCCAGGTGCAGGCAAGGTGACACTGAGCGCGACGGATCACCGTCCCTTTCCGGAGCTCGCCGGTGGACCGGCGGCACCGGCCGCCGCCGCTCGGCAGCCCCGGCGCGGCCGGCTGTTCGGGGTGCGCGCCGGCCAGCTCGTCGCCACCCAGGTCGCCGCGGTCGCCCTGCTGGTCGGCGCGGTCAACGGTCCGATCGCCCTGGCCGCAAGCACCCTGCCCGCCCTGCTGATCCTGGCCTTCACCTGGTTGCGGCTGGGCCGCCGCTGGGCCTTCGAGTGGCTGGGCATCGCGTGGGGCTACACCAGCCGCAAACACGTGCCGGCTCCCGGATCCACCCTGCTCGAGTTCATCGCACCGGGTGCCCGGCTCCAGCAGGCCGACCTGGCCGGCGATCCGGCCGCGGTGATCGTCGACAGCACCGGGATGACGGCGGTGCTCGAGCTCGGCGATCCGGCCGGCCTGCTCGCCGAGAGCCTGCCGCTGCTGCCCTCCCCAGCCGACCTGCTGCCCCCCGCCGGCGCTGAGCATCCCCCGGTGCGGATTCAGCTGATCCTCACCGGCGTGCCCGCCCCGGCACTGCGGGCCGGCGGCGGCCTCCCGACGAATTCCTACCGTCAGCTCACCGATGGCCGCCTGCTCGGCCACAGCCGCGCGTTGCTCGCCGTCCGGGTGCTGTCCGCCGAGGGCTTCTCGGCGGACGATCTGCGGCAGGCGCTCTCCGGCCTGATCCGCAAGCTGCCGCGCCGGCTCGGCGCGGTGCCGGCCCGGCCGCTGGGCGAGGCGGCCACCACCCGCGTGATCTCCGAGCTGGCCCACAACACCGCGCTGACCCACAACACCGCGCTGGCCCACGAGGCTGGGCGGGCCTACGACACTGCGCGAGCCCACGACACTGCGCGAGCCCACGACACTGGGCGGGCGGCTGAGGAGAGCTGGCAGGGCCTGCGGGTCGGCGAGTTCGCTCAGGCCACCTACCGGCTCACCCGCTGGCCTGACCTGCGGATCGAGACTTCGCAGCGCCTGCTGTCCCGGCTGCTGGCGCTGCCGGCGGCTGCCACCACGGTCGCGGTCACCGCCGGCCCCCGGGCGGGCGTGGCGGGCACGGCCGCGATCGACCTGACCGTACGGCTGGCCGCCCCCGACACCACCAGCCTGGGCCTGGCCGCGCAAGCCCTGCGCAAACTCCTGGCCGGCGAGCGCGCGCACGCCCGCCGCCTCGACGGAGAGCACCTCGATGGCCTGGTCGCCACACTGCCACTCGGCGGCGGTCCGCTGATCGACGTGCCTGGCCGCCACCCGCCCACCGCCGTCGCGACGAGCGTTCTCGACGGGCTGGAGCTGCCGGTCGCCGTCTCCGGCCTGATGCTCGGCCGCAACCGGCACGGCGACCCCGTCGTCGCCCGGCTGTTCCGTCCCGAGCAGACCCGGGTGCTGATGGTCGGCGGCGTCGCCTGCGCGCAGCTGATGACGCTGCGGGCGATGGCCCTCGGCGCGCGGGTGGTCGTCCAGACCGCCCGCCCGCAAGCCTGGACCTCGTTCGCCCGGGGAGCCACGCTGCCGGGCGAGTCGATCACGGTGCTCCCGCCGGGCCGCGCGGTGGAGATCCCGCCGGGCACGGCCCTGCACCCGTTGCTGGTCGTCGTCGACGTGGGCCCGGTTGGCGCGGACACCCGGGTCGGCGCCGGCTTCCAGGCGACCCTGGTCGTTCGCGACGACTTCACCTCCGCCGACGTGGACGTGGCCTCCCGCGCCGACCTGCTGGTCCTCCAGCCCCTGCGCGCCGACGAGGCCACCCTGGTCGGAGCGACCCTGGGCCTCGGCGAGACAGCGGAGTGGCTGACCCGCATCCGCCCCGACATGGTCGGCGTGGTCAACCGTCGGGCAGTCCGGTGGGCGGCGCTGGCCCAGACCGTCATCGAGGCCCACCTGATCGGCCCTCCGACCCGCTCAACCTGACCCGCATCCGCGAGCGCCCCTGAAACCACGCTCAGGGCTGGTCGTTCGGGCCGCATGGACAATGACGGTCATAAGATCGTTGGAGTGTCGTAGCCGCCGATGGCGTGGCCGTGGCACGATCCCTTGCCATGGGCATCCTTATCCGGCTTGTGATCACTGCGGTGTCGCTCTGGATCGCGACTTTGGTCATCGACGGCATCCGGCTGACAACGGCTTCGGCGACCGGCAAGGTCGGCACGCTGCTCGCCGTCGCGATCATCTTCGGCATCGTCAACGCCGTCCTGCGCCCGATCATCAAGACGATCGGCTGCGGGCTGTACGTCCTCACCCTCGGCCTGATATCGCTGGTCGTGAACGGCCTGCTGTTCCTGCTCACCAGCTGGATCGCCGGCAAGCTGGAGCTGCCGTTCCATGTCGACAACTTCTGGCCCAGCGCGCTCCTCGGCGCTCTGCTGGTCGGCGTCGTGAGCTGGGTCCTGAACGCCCTCGTCCCCGACGGCAACGACGACGACTGAAACGACCCAAGAGGAAAGGGCGGTGGCAGACCCGACGGCCGCCACCGTCGAACCTGCCACCGCCCTGCCGCCACGCTGACCTGGAGGGGTCAGGGGACGTTGTAGGCGAGCAGCGTATTGCCGTCGTTGCGCACCAGGGCCAGCCGGGAGAGCGCCCCCGGGCCGTAGTGCGTCACCGGCGCCATGCTGAACTCCTTGCCCGGCGAGACGACCCAGGAGCCGAGTTGCTCCTGCTCGTCGTCGGGGCCGTAAGCCATCAGCCGGATCGTGTACGGCTTCTGGTCCGAGTTCTTGTCGATGTAGGAGCAGACCAGGTTGATCTTCGTACCACCGGCTCCGCCGATCAGGTTGACCGAGGCGGTGACTGGGACCTCGGCGCTGATCGGAGTCATCGACACGGTCGGCCCGGCGATCGGCGTGACCGGGGTCGCGTCCTGCCGTATCACGAAGACCAGGCCGACGCCGATCATGAGCGCCAGGAACGCGGTCGCGGCGGCAGTGCCGAGCACCTGTACGTGCATCTTCCGTCGCTCTCGGCGCCGGGTCCGCTGTGCGGCCGTGACCAAGGTCGGCGTGCGGTTGTTGCTCGGCCACGCCGACTGCGGATCGGGCTGGAGCATCCCTTCCAGGTCGGTCGGGTCGAGCCGACCGAGCAGGCCGGGCAGGACCGCGATGTCGGCGACCGCTTCCCGGCAGAACGAACAGGTCGCGAGGTGCCGCTCGTAGGCGGCCCGCTCGCCGGGCGACAAGGCGCCGAGCAGGTACGCACCGTCGTCCTGCTCGTGGTCGCACCTCATCGCGTCACCCCCATCTCGTTCAGAGCCATCCGCAGTGAGCGCAGCGCATAGTGCGTGCGTGATTTGGTCGTGCCAGCCGGTACGCCCAGCCGGGCGGCCGCTTCGGCGACAGACCGGCCCTGGTAGAAGCACTCCACCAGGACCTCGCGGTGCGGTACGGAAAGGCGTGCCAGGGCTTCGGCGACCGTCCACGCCTCGACGGCCCGGTCGGCCTCGTCGGCGCCGGGCGGCGGTTCGGGAATCATGTCGGTGACGACGTCGCCGGACCGGGTCTCCCCGCGCCGCCAGGCATCGATGGCCAGGTTGCGGGCGGTCGTGAAGAGCCACGACCGCACCGCCCCCCGCTCCGGGTCCAGCACCTCTGGTTGGCGCCAGGCCCGCAACAGCGTCTCCCGAACCAGGTCTTCCGCCCGTTGACGGTCCCCACCGGTCAAGCGGACTGCGTGCCTGTACAGAGCATCCCCATGCTCATCCTGCAGAACGCGCAGGAGTTCGGTGTCCTGATCGTCCAAGCTGTCCGACCTCCCTCACGCGTTCCATCCTGTCTTACGGGCGACGCACCGGGAGAGTTCAACGAAAGTCCTAGGACATGTATCAGGCTGTAGCGGCGTCCCCTGCGGAGAGTGCTTCGGCGACGAGCCGGGCGGCCGAGGTCAGTTTGGCGCGGACGACCCGGGCCGAGGTGAGCATCTCGGCGGCCGGGAGCGCGCAGGCGAGTACGAGCCGGCGTTCCATGTCGCGGTCGGCGACCACGGTCACCGCGGCGCAGGCGAGGCCCTGACGGAACTGGCCCATTTCGAGCTGCATGCCCCGGCGTTCGCCCGCGGCCAGGTCGGCCTCGAGCGTCTCGGGCGTGGTCAGCGTCGCCGGGGTGAAGGCCCGCATGCCGTAGTCCCGCAGATAGCGGGACCGCTGGTCGGTGGTCAGGGTGGCGAGCAGCGCCTTGCCCAGGGCTGTGGCGTGGCCACCCTCGTCGAAGCCGGGTGACAGATCCTCTACGAACGGCGACCGGGGCCCGTCGGCCGAGGCGGTCACGGCGATCCGCCCGCCGACGAAGCGGCCGAGGTAGTGGCTGTAGCCGCTGTCGACCGCCGCCCGGCGCAACGCCTCGCCGACCGCCGGCGGTCCCCGGAAGGCGGTGACCAGCTCGCGGTAGCGGTCCGCGATCTCCAGGCCGACGATGTACGTGCCGTCCTCACGCCGGATCACATACCCCTCGTACGCCAGGGTGCGGACAAGGTGATAGGTGGTCGCGACGGTGAGCTCGCACCGCCGGGCGATTTGCTTCACGGTCAGTCCACGCGGAGCCCGACCCACCGATTCGAGGACGCGCAACGCGCGTGACACGCTCCGGATGAGATCTGACGGCTCCGCTAGAGGATCGCGCACAGCCACCTCCGACGCCGGGGATTACACCATATGAAAAATATTCCGCCGACGGAATCCCTGGGTACGTTGAGGAATCCCGATCTGCACGCGACGTGTGGTCATTGACACTCAGTGTCCCCACCGCCACATGATCGGCTTAGCCTGCTGGAGATGACGACCTCCGCCGCCGTCCGGCCGCTGCGGGCGGCGACCGGGGCGCTGACCACGACGATCGCCTGCTCTGTGCCGGTGTTCCTGGTCGGCGGACTGGCCGTGCAGATCGGTGCCGACCTGGATTTCCGCCCCGCCGGGCTGGGGCTGGCCGTTTCGGCCTACTTCGGGGCGACCGCGCTGGCGTCCGTCCCCGCCGGGGCCCTGGTCGAGCGGTACGGTTCCACGGCGATCGCCCGCTGCGGCATCGCGCTCAGCGCCAGTTCACTGCTCGCCGTCGCCGTCCTGGCCCGCTCGTTGTGGAGCCTCGTGCTGATCCTGGCCCTGGGCGCGGGTGCCAACGCGATGGGCCAGCTGGCGAGCAACACGAGCCTGTCCCGGCACGTTCCGGTACGGCGGCAGGGCTTGTCGTTCGGAGTGAAGCAGGCGGCGATCCCGGTCAGCACGCTGCTCGCGGGGGCCGCGGTGCCGCTGGTCGCCCTGACCCTGGGCTGGCGGTGGGCGTTCGTCTTCGCGGCCGTGGCGGCGGTGGCGGCCCTGTGGCTGGTGCCGGTCGAGGCCGACGGGGCCGGCCGATCCGCGGCCCGCTCCGCCGAGCGGGCGACCTCGGCCCTGGTGGTGATCGGCCTGGCGGCGATGCTCGCGGCCGGCGCGGCCAACGCGCTGGGCACCTTCCTGGTCGACTCGGCTGTCGCCCGGGGCATCGAACCGGGCCCGGCCGGTCTCGCGCTCACCCTGGGCAGTCTGGTATGCGTGCTGGCCCGGGTCGGCGGCGGCTGGCAGGCCGACCGGCTGCCGAGCCGGCAGGTCGGGGTGATCGCCGCCCTACTGGCCAGCGGCGCGGCCGGCCTGGCCCTGCTGGCGGTGCCGGGCACACTGCCGCTGATCGTGGGGGTGGTCCTCGGTTTCGGCCTCGGCTGGTCCTGGCCGGGCCTGATGAACTTCGCCGTGGTCCGCCTGCACCCGCAGGCGCCGGCCGCGGCCACCTCGATCACTCAGACCGGCGTCTACGCCGGCGGCTGCCTCGGTCCGCTGGCGCTCGGCGCCCTGGCGGAGGCCGGCGGTTACCCGGTCATGTGGACGACCGCCGCGGTGGCGATGCTCTCGGCGGCGGGCCTGATGGTGGTCGGCAGCAGCATGCTCCGCCACCACACCAGCCGGCTGGCCTGACTCAGCTCGTCCGCTCGGCGATGAACCCGCCTGACTCAGCTCGTCCGGCCGGCGATGAACCGGCCTGACTCAGCTCGTCCGGTCGGCGATGAAGTCGCAGAGGGCCTCCATGGCCTGCCGGGCCGACCCGACCGGCAGCGGCGCGAGCTGGGCCCGGGCCTCCTCGGCGTAGGTCCGCACGGTTTCACGCGCCCGCTTCATCGCCGCCGACTCGCGGAGCAGCCCGAGCGCCTCGGCGTGCAGGGCGTCGTCGGTCAGTGGCCCAGTCGCCAGGATCTCCCGCAGCCGCGCCGCCGAGGCGTCCGTGTCGTCCCCGGCCAGCGCGTACAGCACCGGGAGGGTCGGCACGCCCTCGCGCAGGTCCGTCCCCGGGGTCTTGCCCGACTGCACCGACTCGGACGCGATGTCGAGCAGGTCGTCGGAGAGCTGGAAGGCGATCCCCATCGTCTCGCCGTAACCCGCGAGCGCCTCCACATACTCCGCGGGGGCGTGCGCGAACAGGCCGCCGAACCGCGCCGACGTGGCGATCAGGGAAGCCGTCTTCTCGGTGATGACGTGCAGGTAGTGGCCGATCGGGTCGCTGCCCCGCGGCCCGGCGGTCTCGGCGATCTGCCCGTGCACGAGCCGGGCGAAGGTCCGTGCCTGCAACCGCACGGCCTCGGTGCCGAGGGAGGCGGCGATGTCCGCCGCGCGGGCGAAGAGATAGTCGCCGACCAGGATCGCGACGGAATTTCCCCAGCGGGCGTTCGCACTGGGCGCACCGCGCCGGACCGCCGCCTCGTCCATGACGTCGTCGTGGTAGAGCGTCGCCAGGTGGGTCAACTCGACGACCAGCGAGGCCGGCACGATCTCCGCCGCCTCCGGATCCCCGAACTGCGCCGCCAGCGCCACGATCAGCGGCCGGAACCGCTTGCCGCCCGCGTCCATCAGGTGCCGCGCGGCCTCGGCGATCAGCGGGTCGGCGCTGGTCACATTGCGCCGCAGAGCATCCTCCACAGCCGTCAGCGTCGCCGAGACCGAGGCATCGACCGCCTGATCGATCTCCAGGCCGAGCGACGTCAGCGCGCTGTCACCAGTTCTCCCCACACTTTCACGATGCCATACGCCCGGCGGCACCTCCTGGGAGGGGGCGTTGGTCAGACGCCCGCTTCCATCCAGGCCGCGCCGACACAGCCCTCCTCGTACTGCCACCAGCCGTCCTGCTGGCCCCGGATCAGGGTGTACTTCACCGCGCTCAGATCGCAGCCGGCTGGCACGTCGAGGGCGACCAGGCCGAACCGCTCGATCCCTTCGCCGCTGACCTGCAGCGGCTCGAACAGGTCGAGCACCCACTGCAGTCCCCCGCCGCGAGCCCCGTCCCGAAACGGTACGACCCGGATGGCGCACCGGCCGGACCACCGCACCCGGTCACCGGCCCAGAGCTGGCCGTCCTCGCCGGGCCGGACCCGGAGCAGGTCGCCGTTG
>JAVHVY010000150.1:0-7680 GCA_032160305.1 Actinoplanes sp. | reverse complement strand
GGCCCGGCCCGCGCGGCCTACGCGAACCCGCCGGCCCCCGCCTCGGCCCCGGCGCGATCAGCGAAGCGGCCATGGTGATCGTGCCCGCCCTGGCCGTGGACACCGCCGGCATGCGCCTGGGCCGTGGCGGCGGCTCGTACGATCGAGCCCTCGCTCGTGCCGGTGCCGCCTTCACGGTGGCGCTGTTGCACGACGGAGAGCTCGTCGACACCGTTCCGGCTGAGAAACATGACCAACGAGTCCATGCGGCGATCACACCCCGTGGTGGCGTGACCCTCAGCGCGGACTCGGACTGGACGAAATAAACTCCGATGGCGCACCATTGGCACTCTTTGAAGGCGAGTGCCAAACGCCGGAGCAGTCAGCATCCAGCAAGCCGGAGGACCCGTGCCCACGTATCAGTACGCTTGCACCGAGTGTGGCGACCAGCTCGAGGCGGTGCAGTCCTTCTCCGACCACGCGCTGACCGAGTGCCCCGCCTGCCAGGGCAAGCTCCGCAAGGTCTTCAACTCGGTCGGCATCGTCTTCAAGGGCTCCGGCTTCTACCGCAACGACTCGCGGGCCGCCGAGAACGGCAAGGAGAAGGCGAACGCCGCCCCCACCGAGACGAAATCGGACTCGACCCCGAAATCGGAGACGAAATCAGACTCGACATCCTCGACCTCGAGCTCGGCGTCGACCTCGAAGGACTCCTCGTCGTCATCATCATCGGCAAACTCCGCTGGCTCGTCGGGTGGCGCCAAAGCCGCTGCGGCCTCCTCCTGAGCTAACCCGATCGCCGACCCCCGGTCGCGGGTTATCCACATCCTGGCGTTGTCCACAGGGCAACCGCCGTGAGGCTGCGTTTCTGCCACTCTCAGGGTCTTCGGCGCCCGGCCAGCGGCGTGCCCGCCAGATCGAGGAGACGCCATGGCACGACCCCGACGGCCGGGCCGGGCGGACCGCCTCGATCCGATCCGCTGGCACGGCCCCGCCCGCGGCACGCTGTTGCGGCTGGGCGCCGTCGCGGTCCTGCTGCTCACCGCCGCCCTGATCACCTGGTCCGGCCCGGATACCTGCGCATCACCGCCGGATCAGGCCACCGTCACCTCCGTGAGGACGCCCGGGGCACCGACGAGTGCCTCAGAAACGCCGCCCACCACCGGCAGGACTCCAGGTTCAGGTATGCAGCCGGGCACCCGCACCAGGATGCCGGCCGGCACCGTCGGGGTTCCGATCAGGCTCGCCGAGCCGACGGCGCTCACGTTGGTCCACCCCGGCGACCACGTCGACCTACTCCGGCTGGGCCGGCCCGGCACCGACACCACGGCAGTGGCGACGGCGGCACTCGTCCTGGGCGTGACCGGAGCCGACGACCCGACGATGGGCGGCCTCCTGCTGGCCCTGACGCCGGCCGAGGCAGCCAGAGCCGTCACCGAGCCGAGCTCAGGCTTCGCCGTACTGATCAAGCCCTGACCAGACTCGGCCGCCACAGAAAACCAGACCACCACGCGAACCAGGCCACCGCGCCAACCAGGCAACCGCGCCAACCAGGCCGGTCCACCCCCGGCCGCGACTTCCCAGCCGCCAGCCGGACGGGTTAGGCCCAGTGCGGCGGACGGTCCTCCAGAAGGCGGTCGTCGTTGGAGTCCTCGCTCTCCCCCCAGCCTCGGCTGGTGTCGTCGAGCGTCTGCTCGGGGAGGATCGGGGCCTCTTCAGGGTCGAGGTCGACCGTGCGCTCGGCGTCGGCATCGCGCTCCGGCTCATCCAGGATGTCCACGGTTAAAGAGTAAGCCGCCGCGTGCGCGGCGTCCGTCCCCCATGCCTGTAGCGTCGATGAGCGTGAGCGCCCCCACCGGTAACCAGGACGACGAGTACTGGCAGCGGCCGGATCCCGAGCAGACGGCCGGCGACCTCACGCCCGCTGCGCCGCCTCCGAAGCCCGCGCGGTCGTACGACGGTCCGCCGCGTACGCCCCGGCCGTCGCCGTTCTGGCGGCCGCCGACGGTCGCCCATCCGCCACCGCCGCGGACGATGCCAGGCCAGGACATCGACGCGCTCGACGAGGCCGAGGGCGCAGCGCGGACGGTGACCTACGGCGTGGGCCTGGTGGCCGGCGCGATAGCCCTGATCCTGATGTGCCTGCTCTGCGCCCGGACCATCTTCTAGTAACCCGGACGGACCATCTTCCAGAAACCCTGGGCACACAGAATGAGTGCCTCCGGCCGTCACCCCACACGACGGCCGGAGGCACTCACCGTCTCAATAGATTCCCAGACGGCTCGCTCAGTAGATTCCCAGACGACCCTCTAGAAGGTTCCCCAGACAGTGTGTGCGCCCGAGTCCCCGGTCTTGAAAACGTAATAGCCGGAAACCGCCGCGAGCGCCACCATGATCACTCCCAGGGCCGCATCGGCCACGCGCGGCAATGTCCCCGACTTGCGCAGCGTGAGCACCACCGAGACCAGAGTGACCAGGCCGAGGAAGGCCGTCCAGAGGAACAGCTTCGAGCCGAAACCCATGTGCTGGTCCAGCAGCACCTTGACCTTGCCGCTTATCCCGTTCGCGATCAGCCGGTCGTAGAGTTTCACACCCGACTCCCTGGCGACGAAGGTGCAGATCGGCGTGATGATCGCGAGGGCGAGGACCGCCCAGCCGATCCGGGCCCGCACGCGCGGCACCACCGCATAGACGATCGCGCCGAGGGCCAGCAGCGGCACGAACACCACGGCCGCGTGGTTCACCAGGACGTGTACGGGCAGGCCGTTTATCTGGTCGAACACGGCATCTCCTTGATCATGGGATTGGGCAGACAGCTGAGAGTCATCCGACACCGCAAACTCCCCCTGACCGCGCGTACCCGCAGTTGACCATTCCGGTTCACCCGCTGCCCCCCGTTGTCGAGAAATCAAGCCAGAACCGCACTGCACTGGCTGTTGTACGAAGTACGTGCTGTCATGAACAGATGTCCCGGGGAGAAGAGCAGCTCCGCGGCCACGGCCTGCGGGTCACGCGGCCGCGGCTCGCCGTGCTCGACGTGCTCACTCAGGGTGGGCATCTCGAGGTGGAGGAGATCGTCCACAAGGTGCGCGAGCGCATCGACGCGGCCTCCGTCCAGGGCATCTACGACGTGCTCGGGGCGTTGTCCCGGGCCGGCCTGGCCCGGCGGATCGAGCCGGCCGGCAGTCCGGCCCGCTTCGAGGCTCGGGTCGGCGACAACCACCACCACATCGTCTGCCGCAGTTGCGGCACGATCGAGGACGTCGACTGCGCGGTCGGCGAACGCCCCTGTCTCGACCCGGCCACCGGCCACGGCTTCGAGGTGGATGAGGCGGAGGTCACCTTCTGGGGTCTGTGCCCCTCCTGCCAGGCCCTGCGGGTGACCGACAAGGCAGCCTGAACCAGCTCAACTTTCTCCCCTGCGCATGGCAGTCTGGAGCGATGGACAGCGCGCGCGACACTGGCCTCTTCGGGCCCGGCTCGGTCACCTGGAAGCTGCACCAAGAGCCGATCCTGCTGCTCGGCGGCCTGCGCTCGCTCTACCTGCAGGCCCTGCACCCCCGGGCGGTCGCCGCGGTCGCCCAGAATTCCGGCTACCGCTCCGACCCGTGGGGCCGGCTGAACCGCACCTCGGAGTACGTCGGGACCGTCGTCTACGGCAGCACGGCAGACGTGCGGGCCGCCGGGAGCAGACTTCGCCGGCTACACGCGCGGATGTCGGCCGTCGACCCGCGGACCGGCGAGCAGTTTCGCATCGACGAGCCCGATCTGCTGCGCTGGGTGCACGTCGCGGAGGTCGAGTCGTTCCTGACCACAGCGCGCCGGGCGGGCCTGAAGCTGACCGACGCGGAGGTCGACCTGTACTACACCGAGCAGCTGCGCGCCGCTGAGCTGGTCGGCCTGGACCCGTCCACGGTGCCGTCCACCGCGGCCGAGGTCGCCGCCTACTACGACGGGATGCAGCCCGAGCTGGGCGTCACCAAGGACGCCGCCGAGACCGCCCTTTTCCTGACCGTCCCGCCGGTTCCGGAGAGCTGGGGCAGCCGCACCGTGCGCCTCGGCCTGACCCTGGGGCCGGCCCGGTGGGCCTACTTCGGTATTGCCGGCACTGCGATCGCCCTGCTCCCGCCGTGGGCCCGGAAAATGTACGGCGGCCTGGGCCTGCCGGCGACGGACGTCTCCGCCGACCTGTCCGTCCGCAGCATGCGCCTGGTCCTGCGCGGCGTCATCGCCGCGGTCCCCCAGCGCTACAAGACCGCCCCGATGCGCCAGGCCGCGCTCGAACGCGCCGGCCTTTCCTGACCCGACGGACCACGACAGCCGGACGAGGCAAGCCTTATCCGCCCCGGGGGCGTCGTAGTCGCGCACCGCAGCTCCCGCGGAGTCCGGTGGCGCGGAAACCCGGCTGCTCGTCGGACTCGACACCCTGGTTTTGTCGTACCCGGCTGGCAGGATTGCTCCGTGGCTTCGATCTCGTCTCGTTCCCCCGTTCCCGAGCAGCTCGGCTTCGCCGGGATGCCCGAGCGCCTCTTCGTGTGCACGCCGAGCAAGCTCGGGGCGTATGAGGACTGTCCGCGCCGCTATCGCTACTCATATGTCGACCGTCCGACGCCGCCGAAGGGCCCGCCCTGGGCGCACAACTCGCTCGGCGCAAGCGTGCACACGGCGTTGAAGAACTGGTATTCGCTGCCGGCGGACCGCCGCGCCGCCGAGGCCCTGCCGACGCTGCTCAAGGGGACCTGGGTCCGTGAGGGTTACCGCGACACCGATCAGGAGCGGGCCGCCTACCGCCGTGCCCTGGCCTGGATCGAGTCCTATGTGGCGACCCTCGACCCGGCGGATGAGCCGCTGGGCGTCGAACGGGTCGTCGCCACCAAGACCGGTGTGCTCGCCTTCAACGGCCGCGTCGACCGCATCGACTCCCGTCCGGGCCCGGCGGGACCGGAGGCGGTCATCGTCGACTACAAGACCGGCCGCACGGGCCTCGGCGCCGACGACGCCCGCGGCTCCCAGTCCCTCGCGCTGTATGCGTATGCGGCCCAGCGAGTGTTCCGCCGCCCGTGTCACCGCGTCGAGCTGCACCACCTGCCGACCGGCACCGTGGCCAGTCACGAGCACACCGACGAGTCCCTGGCCCGCCAGCTGTCCCGGGCGGAGGGCACGGCCCGCGACATCATCGCCGCCGGGAAGGCCGTCGCCGCCGGCGCCGACCCTGACGACGAGTTCCCCACCAACCCGGGATCCCTCTGCTCCTGGTGTGACTTTCGCCGCAGCTGCCCCGCCGGTGCCGCGGCCAAGCCGAAGGAGACCTGGGCAGCGATCACCGAGTAACACCTGGCGGCGGCGACGACTCGGCGAGTCAGACGGGCGACGATCACCGACTAACACCTGGTGGCGAGTAGTCGGCGAGTCAGACGGGCGGCGATCACCCGCTAACGCGACGACTCGGCGGGTCAGGCGGCGTAGAGCTTGACGAAGGCGGCCACCGCGTCGGCGATCAGCTGGACGGCGATCGCGGCCAGCAGCAGGCCGGCGATCCGGGTCAGGACTTCGATGCCGCTCGGGCGCAACAGTTTGACGATCACCCCGGAGAAGCGCAGGACCAGCCAGACCGTGGCCATCACCGCGACGATGCCGAGGGCGATGATCAGGTAGTCGAGCCCGCCGCCCGCACGCTGGACGAAGAGCATGGTGGCCACGATCGCTCCCGGACCGGCCAGCAACGGCGTGCCGAGCGGGACGAGCGCCACGTTCGTCGCGCCGTGCTCGGCGGGCTCGTCGGTCTTGCCGGTCAGCAGTTGCAGAGCGACCAGGACGAGCAGCAGGCCACCGGCACCCTGCAGCGCCGGCAGTTGGACGTGCAGGTAGTCGAGCAGGTTCTGGCCGACCAGGGCGAACACGATGATCACGCCGAGGGCGAGCAGGACGGCCTGGGTACCGGCCTTCATCCGGTCGCGGGTGTTCATCGTGCCGGTCAAAGCCAGGAAGACCGGAACCATCCCCGGCGGATCCACGATGACCAGTAGGGTTACGAAGACCTCGCCGAAGAATTTCACGGGCTCAACCTAGGGGTTTCCGGCGCGGCGCCGCTGCTCAGTGCGTCCAGCGTCACCCCAGCACAGGAACACCGGTCGCGGTCGCGACCATTTTCTCGTACGCGGACTGCTCGGTCAGGAAGGCACCCAGCCGGACCGTCTTGTGCATGCCGTGGAAGTCGGACGACCCGGTGACGATGAGACCGAGCCGCCCGGCCAGGGCGCGCACCTGCTCACGCTGTTCGGGCGAGTGGTCCTCGTGGTCGGCTTCGAGTCCGAAGAGGCCGGCCGCGGCCAGCTCGACGATCAGTTGGTCGGGCACGATCCGGCCGCGACCGGTGGCCTTGGGGTGGGCGAAAACCGGGAGTCCGCCCGCCGCACGGACCAGCCGGACCGCCTCGAAAACGTCCATGTCGGCCTTGGGGACGAAATAGCGGGTGCCGAGCCACCGGCTGGCGAACGCCTCGTCGGTGGTGCGGACCAGTCCGGCGCGGATGAGCGCCTGGGCGATGTGTGGGCGGCCGACCGAACCGCCGGCGGCGTAACCGCGCACCTCGGGCCAGGTGATCGGGACTGCGTCGGCCCGCAGCCGACCGACGATCTGCTGGGCGCGGGTCTCGCGGGCGGCGCGCACCCGGGCCAGTTCGGCGGCGAGCTGAGGCTCGGCCGGGTCGAAGAGGTAGGCCAGCATGTGCAGCGGGATCGGCCGGTCGCCGCCGAACCAGCGGCAGGACAGCTCGGCGCCCCGGACGAGAGCCAGACCGGCCGGGCGGGCGGCCGCGGCGGCGGCCCAGCCACCGGTCGTGTCGTGATCGGTGATCGCCATGACGTCCAGACCCGCCTCGGCGCCCGCGGCCATCAGCTCGGCCGGGGTCAGTGTGCCGTCACTGGCGGTCGAATGGCAGTGCAGGTCGATTCTGGTCACCGCAAGACACTACGGGGGTTCGGGCCGGGCGCTGCCGACGACGTCAGGCGTCGTCGCCTGCGTCACCGTCCTTGCCCAGCCGGGCCTCGACCGCCTGCGGCTCGTACATCTCCTCGACGACGCGGAGATAGAGCTCGTTGGGGTTGGGCAGGTGCTTGACCTCGCGCAGCGCCTGGTCCTGGCCCGCCGACTCGAGCACGAACGTGCCGTAGTTGAGCATCCGGCCCAGGGCGGACTGCTCGTACTTCATGTCGGTGACCCGCAGCAGCGGCATCATCGCGACCTTGCGGGTGACGATGCCGTTGACGACCATCACCCGTTTGTTGGTCAGGATGAAGCGGTCGTAGTACCAGTCGAAGACCTGCCAGGCGACCCAGCCGATCACCGCGAGCCAGATCAGCACGGCCGCGGTGACCAGACCGTTGATGTTCTGCTTGGTCAGGAAGCCGGCCAGATATCCGAGCAGGAGGGTGGCGCCGGCGCCGATGAGCAGCGGTGTGGACAGATGGATCCAGTGCCGCTTCCACTCGCCGCGGTAGCGCTCGGTCGGGAAGAGATAGCGGGCGACCAGAGTGGTCGGCTCGTCCTCGAGGGGCAGCACCCGCCGCGGGCCGGTGCCGCCGCTGCCACCGAGGCCCTGGAGCTCCTCCTCGGTGAAGATCGGCGACTCGTACTCGTCGACGTACTCGTCGCGCCGGTCGGTGCCGTAGCCGGCGCTTGGCGAGTAGCCGGCGTCCGGCG
>JAVHVY010000279.1:0-11025 GCA_032160305.1 Actinoplanes sp. | reverse complement strand
GGACGGTCTCGCCGGCCGGCGGGCCGGCGAGACCGTCAAGCCGGCGCCGGCGAAGGCGCCGGATTCCACGTCGCCGTCACCGTCGGCGGAGACGCCGGTTCGGGGGCGAGGCGACGGGGCACCGCCGACCGGCCGGCGAGGGGGCCGGCCGGTCCTGGCCTGACAGCGTCACCGGCTCGGGAAAGCGGCTACGCCTTGCTGGGGTAAACGTCGCACCGCACAGTGTGGGAATCAGGCAACCGTCCCCTCTGTCAGATATTTCGACTAAAGCGTTAACTGTCCGGTTTAGCCTGAAAGAGGCAGGGATTAACCGGCACTTAAGGCTCGCCGAGCCGTTGGAAGGACGAGTCGCCGCTCCGGCGAGGGGTGGACCAATCAGCGTGACCCACTCCGGTCGGACATCTCTTCACGGCTGAGCGGATTTCATCGGCGGAAACAGACAGAATCTGCCGAGTCGTCACCAATTTCAGGGGGAGAAATGACCGGAGGCACGGCCCTGGAAATGGCGGTGACCGTCGCTTTCGTCATCGCCGCGGGCTATGCGGCCGGCCGGCTCCACCAGATGTCCCGGCGCAAGACCGAGCAGGCCGACGCCTACCGCGAAGGCTTCGACCAGGCGTCCGAAACCCTGTTCCCGCTCACCGTCCGAACCGAGCGGGAGCACCTGAAGGACGCCGGCCAGTAGCCACGAAGAACGGATCTCTCCACCATGACCGCACCCGGGAACAACATCGTCGAGCTCGTCCTGGCCCTGGCCTTCGTGGTCTCCAGCGGCTACGCCTCCGGCCGACTGCACCAGTGGTACCGGCACGGCCGGCACCGCGACAACGCCTACCGCGAGGGCTACGACCACGCGTCGCGCTCCATGTTCGATCTGGCTGTCCGCAGCCGCACCGCCGGCCGGCCCGGCTCACCGGCCGCCCGGCACCTGACCGGGGCGCCCAGGGCTGACCGCCGCGGCGATCACCGCCGAGCCGCCTGACCGTTTCCATCAGGACGGTGGACCGCGACCAGCAGCCGACCTCAGCCCGAGCAGCCCTCGCTCAGGCGAGCGTGCGGCCCAGGCGGGCGACCAGGCGGTCCAGGGGTGGTGCGTCGTCTGCTACGGCTGTGGGCGGGGCGAAGGGGGTGCGGTCAGGCGGGATCTCGGTGAGGGCGCCGATGGTGAACGCGATTTCCTGCTCGACGATCTCGTCCGGGAAGTCCGCGGGCTGGCCGGTTGCCGTCGCCAGGTCCCACCCGTGGGCGAGCAGCTCGGTCAGCCGCAGGTGCAGGGCGATCGCGCCGGGCACCCGGCCGAACGGCACCTCGACGATCTTGCCGAGCGCGCCGGGCAGTCCGAAGGCGGCCACCATCGTGGCCGCGCTCTCCTCGAAATCGGTGCGCAGACTCCGGTACGTCGGTGCCCGCCCGCTGATCGCGGCGACGACCATGACGTTGCCGTTGATCACGTGGGCGACCAGGGACTGCACGTCCCAATCGGTGCACGGCGTCGGATCGGCCCACTGATCGGGCTTGATGCGGGCGATCAGCCGGGCCATGCGGTCGGCCACCTCGGCCAGTTGTTCCACTGTTGCCAGATACACCGTGCGCTCCCGAGTAGGCCGCCGGGCAATCTAACAAACGGACCTGGGAATAGTGAGCAACCAACTACAGACCGCACGAACGGCTACAGGTCGAACTCGCCGTCACGCACCCCACCGACGAACGCGTCCCACTCGGCCGGCGTGAAGATGAGCGCCGCCCCGTCGGGGTCCCGGCTGTCCCGCACCGCGACGAAGCCACCGGGGAGGCCGGTCGCGACCTCGACGTGCTGGCTACCCGGATCACTGCGGGTGCTCGCGCGCCACTGCGCTCCGGCCAGGTCAAGACCTTCGGCCTTCTTCATGACAGATCTCAACCCCTATCGCGTACGCCGCCGGCGGCGAAAGCCTACTCAGCGGCAGTCGACAGTGCCCGGCCAGGTTCTTCGCAACCGTCGTGCAAGAAGCGGGGAACCGGAACGACAACCCCGGCCGCACACATTGTGAGGGCTGCACCCTGCAGCCACCACGGATGGAGACGACGGGATGCGGTATCGGACGCCCGGAACGCCAGGGCACTTCGCTCGTACAATGGTTGCTTTTGTGATTGGCACCAGCGTGGTCACGGTCGCCGGGCTGGCCGGTGCCGGCGCGGCCGACGCCGCGGCTACAGCGGTGGCCAGGGCTACAGCGGGGGTGGCGGTGAGCACGGCTCCGGCCGGGCGTTCCGCGGTCGCGCTCCGGACCGTTGTGGTCGGCTCCGCGGCGGCGCTGATCGCAGCGGTCGCGGTCGCGCGGCCGGGCGACCGCATCGAGATGGGCGCCGGCGCCTATTCGCTGGCCGTCCCGCTCAAGATCAACGCTTCGGGCACGGTCGTCGCTCCGATCGTCATCGCCGCCGCGGTGGGGGCCAAGCCGGAGATCCGGGGTAACGGCACCCTGGAGGTCAACGGCTCCTACGTCACGATCGACGGGCTCACCTTCACCAACGCCGACACCGTCCGGATCACCTCCACCGCCACCCACGCCAAGGTCACCGGGAACTATTTCCACCTCGCCCAGGCCGCGCAGAACTGGCTACAGGTCGCCGGCGACGACGCCGAGATCGCCCGCAACCAGTTCGTCGGCAAGTCGACCGCCGGGGTATTTCTGCAGGTCATCGGCGGTGCGGCCAGCGCAATGGCACAGCGGGTGTTGGTGCACCACAACTACTTCGCCGACCACAGCTTCAGCGGCTCCAACGGCGGCGAGGCGATCCGGGTCGGGGTCAGCGCCCGCCAGCACGTCGTGTCCGCGACGATCATCGAGGACAACCTGCTGGAACGGGTCAACGGCGACCAGGAGGCCATCTCCGTCAAGTCTTCCGGCAACGTCATCCGGCGCAACACGATCCGGGACAGCAAGGGCACGATCACGCTGCGACACGGTGCGGAAAACCTCGTGGAGGGCAACCTGCTGCTCGGCGGGACGACCGGCATCCGGGTCTTCGGCAACGACCAGACCGTGATCAACAACGTGGTGCAGGACAGCACCCGGAACCGGCTGATCGAGGTCGGCGGCGGCGACGTCCGCGACGACCGGGCCAACGCCGACGACCACGACGCCGCCGACCGGGTCCTGATCGCCTTCAACACGGTCGTGACCAGCTCGAAGACCTCGACCGCGCTGGACATCGGCGACCCGGACGACCACATGCACCCGGACGCCGTCACGGTGGCCGACAACATCCTCATCAGCGGGCGGCGGGCCGCCGACCAGGACCGCGGGACGAACCTGGCCTGGGTCGGCAATCTCGGCGCGGGTTCGATCGTCGGGTTCACCACCGGTTTCCGGGTGGCGGACACCAGGCTGAGCAAGGATTCCGGCGGTGTCTACCGGCCCACGACCGGCAGCGCGGCGACGGGCGCGGCGATCGGTAGCTGGGCGGTGGTGTCGCTGGATCAGGACGGACAGGTCCGTCCGGTGGTAAAGCGCAGCGTCGGCGCCGACGAGCCGAGCACCGACGCGGCGACCCACATCGAGCCCGCCACCCGGCTCTCCCTCGGGCTGGCCTGATCAGCCCGGGCACGCGGCGGACGGATCCGCGATGGCAAGGTTGCTCGCCCCGGCGCCGGGGTTGAGCAGCCCGTTGCCGCAGATCGCGCCCTGCGGCAGCCGCATGATCTTCACGCCGTAGCCGCGGGGGTTCTCGAAGTCGTTGTCCTGCACGACGGTGTGCAGGCCCTGGCCGTCCTCGTCGCCGCCCAGGCGGATGCCCGCCCCGGCCCCGCCGAAGACGGTGTTGCCGCGGAACGTCACCCAGTCGCCCCGGGCGGAGAAGCCGGCGCTGTCCGGGTCGCGGCCGCCCGTACACATGTTGTGTTCCACCAGCACCTCGCTGCTGTGTTCCTTGACGTCGACGCACTCGGCCGGGGTGTCGATCTTGTTGTCGTGGATCCAGTTGCGATCGGACCGGTCCGGGCCGTCGCCGGGCAGCTCGCCGAGCTGCTCGGGGGCGGTGCCGACGTAGACGCCCTCGCCGTTCTTGCGGTCCCGGGCCAGGTTGAAGTTGCGCCGCCCACAGGCCCGGATCTCATTGAAGGCGACCACGTTATTGGTCGACTGGTTCTTCACCCGGACACATTCGCCCAGTGCGTCACGGACGATGTTGTGCACGACGCTGACGTTGTGCGCGCCGTAGAGCCGGATGCCGGAGGTCCCGCCGATCACGTCGAAGCCGGACACCTCGATGTAGTCGCTGGTCACCTCGATCAGCCGGGGCTCGCCGGAAGTCCGGACGACCTGGGCGTCGGCGCCGCTGAGCCGGATCGGGTGCCCGGGCAGCCCGGACCGCACGGTGTGGAACCCGCCGTAGGTGCCCGGCCCGACCCGGACGGTGTCGCCGGGCCGGGCGGCGTCGACCGCCGCCTGGATGACGGCGTACGGGTGGGTGGCCGTGCCCAGCTGCCCGATAGCCGCCGCCTTCGCCGCGACGAAGATGGTCCGGCCGGCTCCGACCGGCGCGACCGGGGGCGCGGCGGTGTGGACGTCGGGCTCACCGTCCCGGATCCGGTTCAGGACGACCAGCAGAGCGCCCAGGCAGAGGACCCCGACGCAGGCGATGATCCACCCGGTACGCGGGGACGTGCGCCTGATCCTGCTCACCATGCGTTGCGCACGCCGTTGGGCAGCCCGGACTGACCGGGCCGGCCGGTCGGGGCACGCCGGCGGCCCACCATGTGCAGCCCGACCGCGGTCAGGATGAAAAGCGCCCCGGCCAGCGCCAGCCACTGGAACGGCGGCGGCGGATTCTGGAGCTTACTGTGCCCGATCGCGGCGGAGCGTCTCGTGCCGATCGTCCCGACCACGGGATGCCCGGCCACGATCGTCGATCGTTGCAGGCGCAGGGCGGCGGTCGTGGCCACGTTCACGCCGTACTCCTGGACGTTGATCGTCGCCCCGGCCACGGTCGCCGTACCGGTGACGACGTTGATGCCGCGCCGGCCGTCACGGATCGTGACGTCGCTGAGGGTGACGTCGCGGCGCACGTCGACGCCGATGTCGGAGCCGGTGATCTGGTCGCCGGCGCTGACGATGCCGCGGCCGGCGAGTACCAGCCCGCGTTCCGTGGCGGCGGTGATCACGTTGCCGCCGAGCCGGGCGCCGATCACCTCCGGGTTCACCTCGATGCCCCGGATCTGGCCGGTCAGGTGGTTCCCGACGATCCGGGCCCGATTCGACGACCCGGCGAGCAGCACGCCGTTCACATGGTGGCTCACCTGGTTGCCAACGATCCGGGTGCCGGCGAAGTTCTTCACCGCGATGCCGTCGCCCGTGCCGTTGCCGACGATGTTGTTGCTGTCCACGAGGGCCGGCCTGGTCAGCGCCCGGGCCGGGGCGGGGCCGGCGTAGAACTCGATCCCGCGGCTGTTGCCGACCAGCTCGTTGTGGGTGACCAGGGCGTACAGCGAGTCGCCGTTGACCCGGACGCCGACCCGGTTGCCGTTGACCAGATTGCCGCGAACCGTGACGTGGTCGGAATTCTGCACCACGATGCCGTCGCCGTCGTTGTTCCACGACTGGTTGCCGCTGATCAGGTTCCGGTCCGAGTGGGCGTCCATCATGATGCCGTTGTATCGGTTGCCGAACGTGCGGTTGCCGGTGATGACGCTGTCGACGACGTCGCGGGACAGGATGATCCCGTGGCTGCCGTTGTCGAAGGACATGTTGTCCCGGATCACCAGCCGGCGGCTGCCGGAGTGCGGGTCGAGGCCGTACAGGTCGTTGTCCCGGAAGATGTCGCCCTGCAGGAGCACGCTGACCGCGGCGTTGGAGTAGGCGCCGAAGAAGTTGTGGTCGAAGGTGGTGTCCGTCGCCGAGCCGGTGGACTGCCGGCCCCAGGTGACCCCGTAGGCGAGGATGCTGTCCCCGCCGAGGTAACTGAAATGGGAGCCGGCGGCCGTGAGCACCGAGCCGGGCTGGTCGTAACTGATGAACGGGCGTTGCAGGCTGGGCAGCGGGTCCGGGGTGCCGTTGAGCCGCCATGAGGTGACCGTCGTGCCGTTGAAGGCCACCTTGGCCGAGACGCCGGTCAGATAGACCTCCTCGCCGACCTTGCCGGTGGAGACCATCCGCAGCTGGGTGACCTGCGGAGCGGCGATCACCAGCCGGGTGCCGGCCGCCTGCACGAGAGCCTTACGCAGGATGAAGACGCCCGGCCGGAGTTCGGTCAGCCAGTCCGGATGCGGGCTACGGCTGACCAGCCGGGCGAGCACGGGCAGGGTCGCGATGGCCCGGGGTGGCAGCCCGGCCCGGGCCAGGTTGCCGATCCATTCGATCCGGGCCCCGGTCATCATGTCGAGCCGGCCGTCCGGCCGCAGCACCATCTGCTGTCGCCGCGAGTGCACCAGCAGGTGCGGCTTGTTCGCCGCTGCGAACTGGCTGGGGAGCAGCCGCCTCGGCTGCCGCCTGGGCCCCGCCGGCTCTTGAACAAAAGCCCCTTTCTCGTACGCCGGGACCGCCGCGGGCGCCGGCAGCGGGCTCGAAGCGAGCACCAGGCCGATGACCACCGCGATCGCCGGAGTCCTCACGCGATCACCGTCTCCGGGTCGGCGTCGGCGGGGTGCAGGGTCCGGATCACCTGCGCCGGAGTCCTCACGCGGTCACCTTCTCCGGGTCGGCGTCGGCGGGATGCAGGGTCCGGATCACCTGATGGGTCTTCACGGAGACCTGGACGTCGCGGGTCAGCCAGCGCTGCTGCCGGATGGTCAGCAGGGCGCCGAGCTTCACCAGGGACATCACGAAACTGATCAGGATGTAAACCGGCATCATCGTGATCAGGTGCGACGGCCGGCGTTCCAGATGGAAGAGCAGCTTGGCCGAGCGGCTGAACATCCACCAGGCGCCGAGGATGCCGGCCATCAGGAAATGCCGCTGGACCAGCGCCGTCGTCATGAAGACCGGCGCGGCCAGCAGCGTGAAGCCGCCCAGCGCCTTGTCGATCATCCAGTACGCGAGGAACGGATGCCGCCACACCCAGCGACTGCGCAGTGCCCGTAGATCACTGCGCCAGGTGTTCCGCGACCAGCGCAGCCGCTGCTTGAAGAACGTCCGGGCGTCACGCGGGAACTGCGACCAGACCCGGGCCGACCGCTGCAGAACGGTGTGGTGGCCGTCCTCGATCAACAGCATGCTGAGCCGCTTGTCGTCACCGGACAGGCACGGCACGCCCCAGAACGTCTCGCCCATGAACCGGTCCGAGACCTGCAGCAACAGGTCCCGCCGGTACACCGCGGTCCGGCCGGACAGGCAGGAGAGCGCCCGCCCGGCCTCGGACTGCGACGGCAACTCGTGCGAGTAGCGGTAGTCCAGGTACATGTCGTTCAGGTGCTGCCAGACCGAGCGGGGGTCGGAGACATTCTGCCGGGCGGTCGCGCCGCCGACCCGGGGGTCGGCGAAGGGCATGCTCATCAGCGCCGCCACATCCGGTGCCCAGATGGTGTCCGAATCGACCAGGGCGACCAGCGGCGTACGGGCGGCCTCCCAGCCCCGCCGGAGCGCGTCGCGCTTGCCGGGCACGTCGGTGATCAACACCGTCACGCCCGGATGGTCGGCCGCGATCCGGGCCAGCGTGCCGTCCGTCTCGTCGATCACGCAGATGATCTCGGCCACCCCGTTGGCGACCCAGGACCGCAGCGCGTCGGAGAAGACCAGCGGATCCTCCTGGTAGACGGGCACCACGATGGTCATCGGCAGGCAGTGGTCGTTGACCGTCGGGCGGTACAGGGTGGCCGGGATCTGCCGGACCAGCCAGCTCAGCCAGCGGACGAACCCGAGCACCCCGAGCGGGATGTAGACCAGCAACCAGTTCATCGGGCGGCGAGTTCCTCGCCCTGCTCCGCCAACTGGTTGCGGACCTCCTGCTCGCGGGCCCGGACGAGGCGGTCGGCCTGCTCGGGCACGGCGGCTGTGGCGAGTGCCAGCAGCCGTTCGTTGACCTGATCGGTGGCGCTGGCCATCGGCACGTCGATGCCCAGCGCGGCGGCGAAGCCGAGGAACCCCTTGGTGTCCTTCGGCAGGCAGGCACCGCCGTACGGGGTGCCGCCGGAGATCCCGTAGCCGGTGTTGTAGGAGGCTTCGCTGGACAGCGCCACCGTGTCGGCGATCGCGGCCGGGTTGAGCCCGAGCCGCTCGCTGACCTCCCACAACTCGTTCCAGAAACTGATCTTGGTGGCGTTGTAGAGGTTGTGCGTGCACTTGATCAGCTCGACGGTCCGCGGGTCTGGGTAGCGCCGGAGCTCGCCCCCGAACGGACGGAGCAGGTCCTCGAGACGTTCCAGGGTGCGCGGGCTGTGCGAGCCGATCACGGTCATCCGTGGGCTCAGGAAGTCCTCAAAGGCACTGCGGGCGCGCAGGAACTCCGGGTTGGATGCCAGCGCAAAGCCCTCGTTGACCGGCCGGTCGGTCGCCTCCTCGAGGATCGGCCGGACGATCTCGTCGCAGGTACCGGGCGGAACGGTCGACCGCACCACCACCGTGTGCATCACCGTGCTGCCGCGCAGCGCTTCGCCGACCGTCCGGGTGCCGGCCTTGAGGTATTCCAGATCCCAGCGGTACCCGTTGTTCGGCGTCGGCAGCGTCAGGAAGATGATCGATGGTTCCTCGCCGAGCACGACCGTGTCGGAGACGGCGAAACCCTCGCGGCGCAGGTTCGCGATGCGGGATGCATCGATGTCGACGAACGACACCGCGTGCCCGTGCCGGGCGAAACCCTTGCCTGTGGCAGAGCCGACTACCCCTGCTCCCATGATGGTGATGGATGTCACTGCAGTCCCCCCTGACCATGCCGAACGCAGCGGCGCTCAGCCCGACTGTTCCCTTTCGGCCATGATGCATGGAATGGGGGTACTAGATAGGAGGAATCCGATTTTGCCGATATGTACGATGCGCCGTCCGGAGGGAATCCCGCAGTTCCGCTGCGGGCCACAAATCCGGGGGGTAAAACGCAGAACGGGCCCCTGGGGAGAGGGACCCGCCAGCGCGTGCAGCGCACCGGAAGGACGGCTACCGAAGCGGCCGATAACAGAGCGTGAGCGAATTGTGCGCTGTTGTAGATAATAACCCCGCCGGTGCAACTTGCAGCAAGTCAATCGGAGACCAAAGTGTTATCTGCGGACCACGGGCCCCACTGGTCCCCGTTCCAGCCTGGGCGGGGCGCCGATCGTCGGCCCCGTCCTGCGCCTTCAGCTCGCCGGCCCGGGGCCCCGTAGGCGGCGATCGCGCACCACGGGTCGGCCCGTCAGCTCTTGGCGAAGACCGTGGGCTCCGTTATCGCGACGCGGACCACCACGGAGGCCTGGACGGTCTGCTGCTGGGGGTCGAGGTCCAGATCGAGGGCGGCGTCGGCGGCCGGCTCGCCCTGGAAAGCCATCGCCCGCATCATCGGGTGGCCGCCGCCGGTGCCCTCGTCGAGGATCTCGATCAGTCGGTCCACCTCGGCACCGACCGCCTCGGCGTACTCCCGGGCCCGGCCCAATGCGTCCTCGATCGCGGCCTTGCGCACCTCGGCGCCGGCCCGACTGCCCGGCCGCAGCTGCCACCACGGCCCGGAGATCGAGGTCTGCTCCTGGTTGGCCAGCCGCAGCAGCAGCTCACCGAGGACGGCGAAATCGGTGACCGTCACGGTCGTGCTGGCGCTGGCCGTGTAGGCGGTGACCTTCTCACTGCCGCGTTTCAGCTCGGGACGCACGTGCACGCCGCTGGTCTCCCGACGCTCGATCGCCTCGGGATAGTCGTCGAGAGCGGTGCGCAGCTCGGCGGCGCGCTCGGTCAGCCGGGTCAGCACGACCTGCCGATCCTTGTCCCGCGCGGCCACGCTCACCGAGAAGACCGCCAGCTCCGGCGCCACCTCACGAACGGCCTCACCCCGAACCACCACAACCGCTTGCTCAGCCATACCCGGAACGCTACCCAACCGGCGCCCGACCAGCAGTGAGCTCACTCAACCGTTCCCGACAACACATCCACGTCCGAGGATTCGGAGAATATGAAACATCGGCCCCAAGCAACGGCCTTCGGCGGCTCCAACGGCCTAGCTAGTCACCATGTCAACCCGTCCGCCATCACCACCCGAGCAAAGCCTCCAGCACGGAAACGAAGCTATCGTGGTTTGGCTCAACGTAAGAGAGTCTCGGTTACCTCGTCGATAATTTGATTCATTACATCAGGAGGAACCTTCGGAGTCCGATATGAATTTGCTGCTGCGTGATGCAAGAAGTCACTGTCCAGCTGAAGATGATACCGCGCGAGGTAATGAGACAAATCCTCACGCCATAGCCACACCCCATCTGTCAATATCGACGAGCCCCCCAAGACATACTGATCTCGATTGATTACATCCTGGGTTGCCTCCATAAAATCAACCACGGGTAATCCCTGTTTTAAGTACTCCAGAATGGAGGTCTCATCGGGCAATGAAACGGGCCGAGTTGCTTCTAAAATACTGCCCGTGTATGACCAGTGTTCACCGTCATGAAGTTCTGCGAAGAAGCCGAGCAGACGCATCTCACATACCCCTAACTGCGTGGATGGAGCTGTACCCACGTCCCACCGCCATCGATGAAAGGTTCTTGCCCGGGTCCTCTTGAGGGAAACGTACCGACGCGATTAGTCGGCGCCAAGACCGGCACACCAAGCTCATCAGCGACCTGTTGACCGACACCAGATACTCCCGAGTGACAAACGACCAGTCTACAGGCCTGCCCTGCTTGATAATTCGGGTTAGCACGGATTGCATCGACAAGCTGGCCACCATTGGTAATTTCGCCATCGAACACCACGAAGCCATCACGCGTTCCATGTGCCACAACATCGTGCATTCCGTTGTTCGCAACGTTACTGAAGTTGCTGATCGTTGCTCTGTCAGAGCCAATAGCAGTCGAAGTCCGGCTGTAAGATACCGGCGCTCCTCCGGCGGTGTAATTGTCGGAACCATTCATGTAGGATGGTCCGCTGCCGCAATTGT
>JAVHVY010000276.1:0-3587 GCA_032160305.1 Actinoplanes sp. | reverse complement strand
GCCTCGGCCTTCTCCGCCTCGGTCATCGTCAGCACCCGCAGGCTGAGGATCTCGTCGATCTCCGTCGAGTCGAAGAGGGCCCCTGGGCTCTGCTCGGCGACCTGCGGGTGGTCGTACAGAATGATCGGCGCCCCGAGCACGACGTCGGCCGAGCCGGGCGCACCGGCCAGAACCGGCCAGCAACGCTGCTGCCTGCAGCGCGCGGCGGCCCCGGTCGCCGCCGGCGGCGGCTCAAGCAGCGAGACAAACCGGCTCCGGTACGCGACGACGAGCAGATGAGCGCCGATCAGTGACGAGCGGATCGCCTCGTCCTTCCCGGCGACCGGCGCGGGGTGCTCATTGACGACCTCGACGGTCAGCCGGTCGAAGCCGTCATCGCTCTGCGTGCTGAGCCGCACCCGCGCGGTCAGCGGCCACCGCCGCCGCACGATCCGGGCGCCCACGACCTCCTCGACATCGACGCCGCCCGGCACCGTGACCGGCACCTGCATGCTCCCGGCCAGGTCGAACTCCGGCACCCGCATGCTCCCGGCCAGGTCGAACTCCGGCAGCGTGAGCTCCCGCTCGACCGCCTCGTCCCAGCTGACCAGCGAGATCCCGCCGGCGGTCAGCTCGGGCACGGCCGTCCACGATCCGTCCGGCTCCCGGCGCTGCACCTCGCGGGCCTGCAGCTGCAGGAAGCGCAGCCACACGCCCACCCGGCCGCCCGGTTCGAGCAGGCACTGCATCGTCATCCCGGGCGCCTCCGCGAAGGCGGCCGGGTCCGCATGCGGCGGCCCGAGCACGCCGAACTGCCACCGCGACCGGTTCTTCGCCGAACTGGCCCGGTACGGATAGAGCAGATACCCCTCGTACAGGACCGCGTCGGCGATCGCGCGCACGTCGTCGATGCTCATGACGGCGTCTCCTCGGCGGCGGCGAGCAGGGTCTGTACCGTCTCCTCCCAGCTGGTCAGGCCGTGCCGGGCCCGGAAACCGGCCAGAGCGTCGAGCACGCCGGTGTCGAGGCGTAGCCAGCCGGTGTGCGGGAAGTAGGACTCGATCATCTGCCGCCACACGCGCACCGGGAGCTGGTGGCGGGCCTCGCACTCCCAGGGGATCTGCTCGACGCCGAAGCCGGTGCTGCCCCGGGTGAAGACCGTCCCGGAGAAGAGCATGGTCAGCGGCACGGTCCCGGCGTCGATGGCGTGCAGGTAGCGGGTGCCGATCACGTCCAGGTCGTAGGTGCAGGGCAGGGCCAGGTCGGCTTCCGTGCGTCCGGTGAAGCCCTGCACGGTGGTGCTGCACTGCATCCACAGGAACGGTCTCAGCGTCTCCGACCATCGCCCGCGCTCGCCGAACAGCCCGAGCAGCGCGTCCTGTTCGGTGTCGTCGTAGCGGCGCCGCTGCGGCTCGATCCGCACCTGGCAGCGCAGCGCGATGGCGTGTACGACCTGCCCGGTCGTCTCGTCGATCCGCAGCCGCGCGGTCAGTTGCGGTACCACCGCGTAGGGCTCGGCGGCCACGTCGAGGACGGTGAAGGTGTAGGCGCTCATGGCTCGGCCGGCCGGCTGCGGGCCCGGACCCGGGCGAAGAAGGCGTCGATCCGCTCGTGCGCCTCGCGGCCGCCGTCGAAGCCCCGCCACCGCGTGCGCACCTGCCCGACCAGCTCGTAGCAGGCGTCGATCGGCACGGCGAAGCAGTCGCCGCCGGGCCGGTGGACCAGCAACGCCTCCACGTCCGGCTGCAGCCGCGCCAGTTGCGGGCTCGCGGCCACGATCCGGTCCCACGCCTCGAGCGGCAGGTCGGACTCGGTCGCGCCGGCCGGCCCGGGATAGCAGGCGACCATCCGGTCCTGCACCGAGTTGCGGAACAGGAACGCCAGCCCGACCGGGATCTGCAGCTCGTCCCAGGCCCGGCTGTCCAGCGCCGTCCCGGCGAAGGACAGGTAGCGCTGCGGCACCGACCGGTAGTGCAGGGTCGCGTCCGGATCGGTGAAGAGCAGGTAGCAGGGCCGGCACGCGCACATCAGGGCCCGGCTCTGCAGGTCGACCACGTGCTGGTGCTCGCCACCGATGGCTTCGGCGCACATCTCGCAGCGTTCGCCGGACGCGGGGACCGGGCGGCTGCGGGTGACCCGGCGCAGTGCGGCGAGCGGCACGCCTCTGGTCATGAGGCGACCGGGGCGGGCCGGGCGATCGAGACGGTCGCGCCGTCGGCCAGCAGCGGCAGCGGCGACAGGTGCAGGGTGTCGTCGTCCAGGCAGGCACCGGCGTGCCGGACGTCGTAGTGCGCGCGGCAGGCCGGGCAGCGCAGGACCGCCGCGTCGCCGCCGAGCTGCCGGCTCAGCCCGGCGCCGGCCAGCGACCGTCCACATCGGGCGCAGCCGTCCCGGAAGGCGTACAGGTCGGCGCCGGCGCGGCAGGCGAGCACGTCGTCGAGGACCAGGGTCACCGCGCCGGAGGGCAGGCCGGTCAGCTCCGGTACCTCCTGCCAGCTGGCGGCCGCCGCCTCGCCGATCCGGGAGAACAGGGCGGTCACCGGGATGACCGTCGCCGCCCGGGGCTGCTCGACCTCGATCGCGGTGACCTCCGGCGCGGCCGCCTCGATCGCCGTCTCGACGGCCAGTGTCAGGGTCACCGAGGACGACGGACAGCCGTCGCAGCTGCCCAGCATCCGCAGCCGGACCACCCCGTCCGCGCCGACCCCGAGCAACTCGACGTCGCCGCCGTGCGAGCCCAGGTACGGCCGCACCTCTGCCAGGGCCCGCTCGACCCGGGTCGGCACCCCGTACGGGTGTAGGCCGTGTACGAGCAGCAGACTCGACACCAGGTCGTCGCCGGCGAGATCGGCGGCCAGGTCGTCGGTCAGGACGCCCCGCTCGTGCAGCAGGTCGAGCAACCGTTCCAGGCCGGCGCCGTACAGGTCGGCGACCAGCCGGACCAGCTCCTCGGCGCGCTCCCCGGCGACCGCTCCGCCGGCGGCGCTGGCGGCGATCAGGGTGTCGATCCGGTCCCCGGCCGAGCGCCACTTCTCCGCGCTCACCCCGCCACCCCGGTGCGGTCGTTCACGAAGCGGCGCCGGCGGACTGGGTGGGTGAGTGCAGCAGGTCCAGCTTCCTGCCGCCGCCCAGGTACATGTGCACGCCGCAAGGCAGGCACGGGTCGAAGCTGCGCACCGTACGCATGATGTCGATGCCCTTGAAGTGCTCCCGGTCGTTCTCCTCGAAGATCGGCTGGCCCTGCACCGCGTCCTCGTAGGGACCGGGCGTGCCGTAGCTGTCGCGCGGGTTGGCGTTCCACGGCGTCGGCGGGTACGGGTGGTAGTTGGCGATCTTGCCGTTGCGGATCACCATGTGGTGCGACAGCACGCCCCGGACCGCCTCGGTGAAGCCGCAGCCGATGCCCTCGTCGGGCACCTCGAACTTCTCCCACGTCTTGGTGCGCCCGGCCCGGATCTCGATGAGGGCCTGCTCGGCGAAGTGCAGCGCGCAGGCCGCCGCGTACGCCTGGAAGTAGGTTCTCGCCCGGTTCCGCTCGATGGTGTTGCTCCAGCGGGGGATCTTCCATTCGAATTCGACCGGGCCCTTGAGTGCCGTCTTCGGCAGGT
>JAVHVY010000253.1:0-16081 GCA_032160305.1 Actinoplanes sp. | reverse complement strand
CCGGTAACATTAACGCTTTGGTGCCGGCGCTGGGTTTCAGCCCGGGCAATCCGAACGCGACGGCCGACCGCGTGGGCCCTACCGGGGTAAAAGTTCCCGGTCGCTGCCCACCCACTCAAGCCCAAGTGAACGCGCAGGTAGCGCTCAAGAATGCGAACCTTCCGAGTGGAACGGACCTTGAAAGCCGCATCCAACGTTTCGAAAAAACCTTGTCGGCAATTCAAGACTTGAAATGCCCCGCATCTTCCACGACTTTGCTGGGCCGCTTGAATTCCTTGACCGCGCTGCGCGGAAACGCGAACCGCGATAGCATCCTGCGTGGTTTGGGTTTGAACGAAACGCCAGCGGATAAAGCCGCAGGGAATGCGGCGCCGCAAAACGCGTCAGCGAAATAAGCGGCTCGCAGAGCGGCGCCGCAGACAACGGCAACCTGATCCTTCGCGGATCCTGATCCACCGCACGGAACCGCCTCGCCGGAGGCCCTCGCACCACGGGGGTCTCCGGCGCGTCCGTGTGTGGGCCATGCGCGTGGTGATCTTCGGCTACTTCGGCACGCTGACCGACCCCGGCGCTGAGGAGTATCGCGAGCCCCTCGCGCACCGCACCGGCGAGCTGCTCGGCGGCTGCCGGCCACGGTTCTGGGAAGCGCTGGCCGGGAGCTTCGGCGAGCGCACCCGGGCCCGTCTGCCTGCCGCCGAGCGTCGGGCTGTCGGCTTCAGATAGCGCAGGTTGGCAATATGGCGCACTGCCAGTCGTCCGTCTCGATCTCGAACCGGCAGATGTCACCGCAGGCCGTGCCGAGACGCGGTGCGATCAGGCGGACGCGGTCGGCCCGCTGGCCGAGGCCGGGCAGAGTTGATGAGTCGCAGTCAGTGCGGCCGGGTGGCGGCGGTGTCGGGCAGGGCGGCGAGGTAGTCCGAACAGCTGTTGCCGGCGACGCTCAGCGTCGGGATCTGCCGTGATCCGCGCGCTCGCCGACTGCAGTGAGTGTTGCCGTGCCGATCCGGCCCGAGTCCACGTCGGAGTGACCTGGTAGCTCTTGGTGTGTCGCTCAGGCTCATCGTGGAGCTATCCGATTGAGGGAGGCGTGACGATGAGCGGTGGAGTGTTCAAACGGTGCGGATGTCGGTCGTCGGAGACCGGGCGGTTGCTAAGTTCAGCGTGTCCGGAGTTAGCTGAGCGGGGCCACGGGAGTTGGTACTTCGATTGTGCCGTGCCGGTCCTGCCGGGGCGGCGCGAGCGGCTGCGCCGTGGCGGCTATCTGACCCGACGTGAAGCGGTCGCCGCCCGGGACACCCTGCTCGGCGACGGCGAAGCGTTCACCGCAGAAGGCTGGACGATGCAGCAGTGGCTGCGGTACTGGCTCACCACACGAACGAGGATCCGGCCGACCACGCTGCGCTCATACGAGGTGCACGTGGAACGGCACCTGATCCCGCATCTGGGTCGGATCCGGCTCAGCGAGCTGACCGGTCGGCACATCACCGACACGATCACAACGATCGGTGCGACCACGAACCGGTACGGACGCACGCCGACCCCGTCGACCCTGCATCGGATCCGGGCCACTTTGCGCTCGGCGCTTAACGCCGCGATCCGCGAGGGTTTGCTGCGCGACAATCCCCCCCGCTATGTCGAGGTGCCCTCACCGCGGCGCCCGCACGCTCTGGTCTGGACCGCGCAGAGGGTCGAGGCGTGGCAGAAGACCGGCGAGCGGCCCGCGGTAGCTGTGTGGACGGTCGAGCAGACCGCCACCTTCCTGTCGTTCATCTCGCAGGACCGGCTTGCGGTGATGTGGTGGCTGATCGCGCTGCGGGGTCTGCGCCGTGGTGAGGCCGCCGGGCTGCGCTGGGTCGACGTCGACCTCGACGCCGGGGTCGCGATGATCGAGCAGCAGCGCATCGCCAACGGCCGCGTAGTCACCGTCGGACCGCCGAAGACCGCTGCGAGCCGGCGGCTGGTCCCGCTGGACCGGCACACCGTCCGGCTGCTGCGTGAGCACCGGCGCCGGCAGCGCGCCGAGCAACGCGTGGCGGGCCAGGCGTGGCAAGACTCCGGCTACGTGTTCGTCACCGAGGACGGGGCACCGCTGCACCCGGACTTCCTGACCCGCCGCTTCCACCACCTGGTCGGCGAGTCCGGGCTGCCGCCAGTCCGGCTGCACGCCCTGCGCCACGGCGCGGCGAGCCTCGCCCATTGCGCGGGCGTCGACCTCAAGACGGTGCAGGCGCAGCTCGGGCACAGCAGCATCGTGCTCACCGCCGATACCTACACCAGCGTCCTGACCGACCTCCTGGCCTACGCGGCCGAAGCCACCGCGAAGCTGGTGCTCTCCGCCGCGGCCCGCAATCCCGGCCACCGGCACCGCCGAGACGATCACCCGGCAAAATCCGCTGGGCCGCGTGCGGTCCCGTCTGTTGAACGTCCTGTGACCAGGCGTTCCGGTCGTCGCAAAGGGGCGAAGCGGGGCCGCCCACACGCGTCCCACCAACGTCCCACAAAGATCAAGGGCGTATAGCCCGTCAGCTATACGCCCTGGTAATGCTTGTGCGCCGCGTAGGACTTGAACCTACAACCCGCGGATTAAGAGATCTTGAATATCGCGGGCTCTCGCGGCGTGCCGCCAGGTGTCATTTTAGCAGGTGAGGCAGCCGACGGTATGACGCGTCATGCCGTCGGCTGTCGCCCTGTTTCGGTACTGAGTCGTCCCCCAACGTGCCCCCAAACCATCCACTATGGATGGTGTCACCGCACGGAAGGCGGTGCTGGTCGGGAGCGACGCGGGAGTCTTACCGTTCGCGGCCCTGCTTGCCCGACGGGGAAGTCGGTTCGCATCTCGACGACGGCCGGTACTTGCCGGGCGGCGAGTTGTTCGGTGCCGGGGCGGACGCGGCTGATCGGCGAAGCCATCAAACGTGAACCACGATCGTGTACATGTTCCGGCTGCGCGGAAGCGCTGGTCGGAACCGGCTGTTCCGGCTATCGCGCAAGATGCGCAGATAGGTATGGAACAACGGCCATGACTGATTACTCTCCCGTCTACCGTCGGTGCGGTTGCACCGATCCCGCCACCGGCCGTCGCTACGGCGACAACTGCCCGCGGCTGGCAACCGATCCCGGTCATGGTTCCTGGTACTTCTCGGTCCGGCTCAGCCGTCAACGCGTCCGCCGGGGCGGGTTCCGCAGCGCACACGCCGCCGAACAGGGCCGCCAGGACCTCGTCGGCCAGGCGCCGGAACCCGCCGACGATGCCGGGCTCACCGTCGCCGCCTGGCTGGACACCTGGGTGGCGTCGTTGCCGAAGCGGGTCCGGCCGTCCACGGCCACCGCGTACACCGCACACGTCGTCAACTTGCTGCGTCCCGCCCTGGGACACCACCGGCTCGGCGCGTTGACCCGGCCACAGGTGCAGGCCATGTTCGACGAACTCGCCGAGCACATGAACCGGTACGACGTGAAGATCACCGCGTCGACGGTGCAGCGAGTCCGGTCCACCCTGCGCCGGGCACTGAACGCAGCCGCCGCCCGCGGCTACCTGACCGATAACCCGGCCCGGATGCTCGAGCTCCCCTCGCCCCGGCGGACCCGACCGGTGACCTGGTCCCAGCCGCGGGTCGCGGCATGGCTACGTGACTGCACCCGACCCAAGATCGCCATCTGGGCACCCCACCAGCTGGCCATCTTCCTGACTGCGGTTGCCGACGATGATCTGTATGGGCTGTGGTGGCTAGCCGGCCTACGCGGACTGCGCCGCGGCGAACTCGTTGGCTTGCGGTGGATCGACGTCGACCTGGCAGATGCCACCCTGACGGTGACCCGAACCTTGGTCGAACTGCCCGGCATCGTCGCCGAATCCGAACCCAAGACCGCCGCCGGCAACCGGACCATCACCCTCGACCCCGCCACCGTCAAGATCCTCGCCAATCACCGGCGCCGACAACAACGAACGTACGAGGCTCACGGGACGATCGCCGAGGAGACCGGTTTCGTGTTCGCGTGGCCGGATGGGCGGCCGATCCGGCCGGGCTGGCTTTCGCACCGGTTCACGGCCCTGGTCACCGAGTGCGGGCTGCCGCCGGTCCGGCTGCACGACCTGCGACACGGGACCGCGATGAACGCGCTGCACGGCTCGGCCAGCCTGCACACTGTGCAACACCTGCTCGGGCACTCCAGCCACGCCTTTACCGCCGACGTCTACGGCACCGTCCCCGACGCGCTGGCCCGAGCCGAGGCTAAGAGCACGGCCGAGACGATCCTCGCCGCGATCCGGCGGGCCGCATCGACGGACACGCCTGAGAAACGAGCCGACGGGCACCGACGACAGCCTCATCACGTCCGAATCGTCCGGGAGCGTGTACGCCGGCCAGGGAGCTCCCACCGACCCTGAGAGCAACTACTTCACCGGTGAGAGCAGTGATTTGCGATCTTTCATAAGCGCCTCGCGTCACCGACCTCGGACGCCAGTAACAAGGGCAGCCGTCGGCGTGCGCCGGTCTATGCGGGTGGCGGTGGGCAGACGGCAGCAGCTCGAAGAGGTCATCGACTGAGCGGAGTGCTGTGAAGTCTTGGGGCTCACGGGAGGGGTTTGCCGCCTAGCTCGAATTCCGGGACATCGATGTTGTGCGATGCTTCGTGATGTGGGCGGTGAACACGAGGGTCTCGACGCGGAGGGCGGCAGCAGCAGGCCGGTGCCCGGGCGTGACCCACGGCTGGCCAAGGTTGCGGATCGTGCGGTGGCAGCGGGTCTCGAGGCGTGGTGGACGCAGTTCACAAACCCGAAGACCGGCCAGGGCGAAGGGCCCTACGGGATGCGCGTCTTTCTCCCGTCCGGGCAGCGTTTTCGCGGTGTGAGCCTCAACGGTGGCGACGAAGCCGAGGTCTTGCTGAAGTTTCCGTTCGAGCGATGGACGGCTCTGCACGGGAAAGTTGCGTCCGGCAGAGTGGTGTACGGCAGACCCGCAGCCCAGGCAGGGTATGGCGTAGACATTGAGGCGGCCACCGCGTGATCCTTCGAGAGACCTACCAAGTCGACTCGATGGAGCACGCGATGACCAACCCCAGTATCGACCCTGCCCGCTTCCTGCACGAGCACCTGACCGCGGCGTCACCCGACCTGCTGCGCTCGCTGCTGACCACGTTCATCGACACTCTCATGTCCGCCGAGGCCGACGCGGTGTGCGGCGCGCAGTACGGCACCAGCTCCCCGGAACGCGTCAACACCCGCAACGGCTACCGGCACCGCGACTTCGACACCCGCGCCGGGACCCTCGACGTCGCGATCCCGAAATTACGGCAGGGCTCGTACTTCCCGGATTGGTTGCTGGAACGCCGTAAGCGGGCCGAGGCGGCGCTGACCTCGGTCGTCGCGACGTGCTACCTACTCGGCGTGAGCACCCGGCGGATGGACAGGCTGGTCGAGTCACTCGGCATCACCCGCGTGTCGAAGTCGCAGGTCAGTGTCATGGCCCGTGACCTCGACGAACACGTCGCGTCGTTTCGTACCCGCCCGCTGGACGCCGGCCCGTACACGTTCGTCGCCGCCGACGCCCTCGTGCTCAAGGTCCGCGAAGGCGGTCGCGTCGTCAACGTGCACGCCCTGCTCGCCACCGGCGTCAACACCGACGGGCACCGCGAAATCCTCGGTCTGCAAGTCACCAGCGCCGAAGACGGCGCCGGCTGGCTCGCGTTCTTCCGGGACCTGACCGCCCGCGGCCTGTCCGGGGTCCGCCTGGTCACCTCCGACGCGCACCGCGGTCTGGTCGACGCGATCGGCGCCACGTTGCCCGGCGCGAGCTAGCAGAGATGCCGCACCCACTACGCCGCGAACCTCATGTCCGCGACCCCGAAAACGTCCTGGCCGTGGGTGAAAACGTTGCTGCACAGCGTCTACGACCAACCCGACACCGCCTCGGTGCACGCCCAGTACGACCGACTCGTCGACACCGTCACCGCCAAACTCCCCGCCGTCGCCGCGCATCTGGACGCGGCCCGCGACGACGTCCTGGCCTTCACCGGCTTCCCGAAAGAGATCTGGCGCCAGATCTGGTCGAACAACCCCCAAGAACGCCTCAACCGGGAGATCCGCCGCCGCACCGACGTCGTCGGGATCTTCCCCGACCGCCAATCTCTGATCCGCCTCGTCGGCGCCGTCCTGGCCGAGCAACACGACGAATGGACCGAAGGCCGCCGCTACCTCGGCCTCGACGTCCTCCCCAAATCCCGCCTCACCCTCATCATCACTAACCCGCAACAGGCCACTACCGACGACCTACCAGCGCTCAGCGCCTAACAATCAACGAAGGATCACGCCCAACCGCAAAACACCACTCCCCAGGACTTGACCGCACTGGGTTCGCCCCTTCGGCACGCGTGAGGTAAAAGTCCCCCTACTGCACGGCGTCATGAAGCCACTTCGCCACGCGCCTCGGTTGGCCCGAGTCGAGCTGGTCCGGGTGCACCTTCACGAGCGTAGTTTCGGACATCGACTCCTCAAATGATCTTGGTGGCCGCGTCAAGACGTGAGCCGAACTTGTCATACCCCAGCTCTAAGGTGGTCGCAGGACCCTACGGCGCCCGCCGAGTCCAGCACTCCAGCTCGGTCATAAATGGACGTCAAGCTCGGCACGCAGAGGACGACCTGTTGAAGAAGATCGACAAGAGCGCCCACACGGGTGACGGAGCCATCGCACTGATTCACCAGCGCGTCTACGAGATGGGCTTCGTCTGGCACGAGCGGAAGACCGACGCCGGCATCGACGGCGAGATCGAGCTGCGTAATCCGGTCACCGGCGAGGTCGCCAACCGGACCCTGTTCGTCCAGAGCAAGGGCAAAGGCGAGCGGCGCTTCCCCGGCGAGAATGACGACAGCTTCCACTTCCTGTGCAGTCCCGCCGACGTCACTTACTGGATGAGTGCGCCGGTTCCCGTTCTGCTCGTGTGCTCGCATCCGGAAGCCGGGGAAACCTGGTGGATGCACGTTCAGCAGTGGTTCGCCGACCCCGCGAACCGCGCGTCCGGACGCATCGAGTTCGACAAGAACACCCAGAAGTTCGATCGCACGGCAGTTCATCGGCTCCTTGCCCTCGCCGATCCGCACGGCGACGCCCACGTCCCGGTCGCCGAGGACCGCCACGAGACGCTCACCAGCAACCTGTTGCCCGTCACTATCCCGACGACCATCTATCACGCCGCCATCAACACCCAGGACCCGCGCGACGTCTTCAGCCGCCAGCGCACCGAACACGCCGATGAGCCCTTCGCCGAGGACTTCATCCTGCGCGCCGGCCGGATCTACACCTGGCGCCCGCCGGAGCTGTCCGCCCTCGGCAAACTCATCACCGGACCAGTAGAACAGATGGCAGGTTCGCAATGGGCCGGCTCCGGCGACGAGACACGGCAGCGCTGGCTGGTGCAACTGCTCAACAACGCGCTGCGCGCCGACGTCACCGCCGACTGCGCCTGGCACGGCGGACGAAAGATCATCTACTGGCGGCCGACACCGGACCTCAGCGTCAGAAGCATCCGCAGCGCGAGTGGCCGCGCCCGGCAGGTCTTCACCCCGAAGTACAAGAAGACCGACCCGACCCAGGTCAGCTACTGCCTGCATGCCGCCCTGGAATGGCAGTTCATCGACATCGACGACGCCTGGTACTGCGCACTCGTGCCGAGCTACCACTACACCCGCGACGGATACCGCGACTCGCTCTACCTGTCGGACTACCTTGCCGGCATCAAGCGTCTGGACCGCAACCCGGCGGTCTACCACCAGACCCGGATGTGGGCGCACTACCTGCACGGCGACGACAACACCCTCGACGTCCTCGACACCATCCTGACCTACGGAACGCTGGAGACCTTCGAGACCGACAAGGGCATCGACGACAGTGCCTGGAAAGTCGATCCGCGGGAGCCGGCCGAGGACACGGACCCCGCCGCTGACTCCCTGGGCGACAGCGCCCCTGCAGAGCTTGCCTTGTTCGAGGTGCCGTCATGAAACTCACCATCCTGGACGAACCCAACCTAGAGTTCGGTGCGGGCGCCCGGCATGTCGACCCGCGCCACGGGATCACCGACCATGGCCCCGCCGACGTCACCAACACCACCGGGCGGACCATCCGAGCCGGCATCGTCGGCACTCCGGCCGCCGTGCAGGGATTGCGCCGCTGGCTCGACAAATGCAGCAGCTCGATTGAGGCCAAGGACAGCCGCCTTGGGCACCTGTTCGTCCCGTTCCCCGGCTTCGAGCCCAGCGCCGGGTTCCGGTCCGCTTTCGACTGGGACTCCCGCCTGGAACGCACGATCCGCGAGCGTGACCTGCGACAGCTGGAAGGGCTCAAGGCCCAGGACGCCGTCACGGCAGCCGTCGAGCTCTACCTCGCCGAACTCGCCATCCTCGACGAAGAGCCCGGCTGCGACGTCGTGCTCATCGCCCGGCCCGATGAACTCGCCGAACGGCCCACCCGGGAGACCGACCCCGACGCGCCGTGGAGGAAGGCACCGCCGCCCGAGCCCGTCGAAGACTTCCGGGCCCTGCTCAAAGCCCGCGCCATGCGCTACCGCTTCCCGATCCAGATCATCCGCCGGTCCACCTGGGACCCCGGCTTCAAACCGGTCGGCGGCGACAAGCCGCGCGTGCAGGACGAAGCCACCCGGGCCTGGAACCTGCACACCGCCCTGTACTACAAAGCCGGCGGCGTGCCATGGCGGCTTCCCCGCGACGCCAGCGACCTGACCAGCTGCTACGTTGGCATCACCTTCTACCGTAGCGGCGACAGCACCACCCTGGAGACCAGTGTCGCCCAAGTCTTCAACCAGCGCGGCGACGGCGTCATCGTCCGCGGCGCCCCCGCCAAGGTGTCACGCCACGACCGGCAACCCCACCTGAGCCGCGCCGACGCCCAGAACCTGCTGACTGACGCGCTCGGCCGCTACCGCAGCGAACACCGGACAATGCCCGCCCGGGTCGTGCTACACAAGTCGTCGTCCTACACCCCGACGAGATCGCCGGATTCCGGGCCGCCGCCGACGCCTGCGGCATCGACATCGTCGAACTGCTCTGGCTCCCCGCCAGCGATCCCGTACGCCTGTATCGTCCCGCCGACCATCCACCTCTCCGCGGCACGATGCTGAGCCTCGACAAGTCCCGGCACCTGCTTTACACCCGCGGCAGCGTCGCCTTCTACAGCACCTACCCCGGCATGTACGTCCCCACGCCACTGCCGTTTCGCCTCGTCGAAGCCGAGTCCAGCCCCGAACATCTCGCGGAGGAACTTCTCGCGCTGACCAAGATGAACTGGAACCAGACCCAGCTCGACGGCAAAACGCCTATCACCTTGCGCACCGCTGACCGCGTCGGCGAAATCTTGCGCCATCTCGAGCCGCACGACCGGCCCCAGAGCCGATACGCCTTCTACATGTAGGCCGAAAACGACTTTGAGCAAAGAAACCATGTTCGAGCGCGACTGAGACCAAATCGACCGCCGTCGCCAGCAAAGTCGGTGAGGGGGTCGACACCGCCGTCGTATGGTGCCGTGAGCACGTTGCCGCCTCCCGCGCCCAGAGGCGACGACCGGTCACGCCCTAGCACCCCGTGCGCTCCACGAGCGCGTGCAGGTTCGTAGCGCCCAGCTAAGAGACCTTGGATCGGGCACGTCCGGATCGGGAGCGCCGCGGTGGGTCGGTCTGCTGCTGCTGATAGCGAGTCAGGATGGCGTTACTCGTCCAGGCCGTAGGAGGAGTCCTTGTACTCCAGCCAGGTGGAGGGGTCGCCGGATTGGCGGCCTTCCTACGGGTTGCCGGGCAGTAGGTGCACGCAGCGGCAGGGGTCACGATGGCGTCGCCATTTCGGGCATGATGCGATGGGTCAGGCAGCACGTGTACCCGGGCAGCCAGGACCAGCCGGCCAGTCACGGCGAGGGAAGGCCGGTATGTTTCACGCCGACGAGGTGGAAGGTGCAGGTCGGACCGAAGCTCTCTTGTGGGCCGCTGCCCCTGCAGGGCCTCTTCCGGCGCCGCCGGTTGACACTCGGGCCCAGGTGCTTCCGGTCGGTGTCCTGCAGTGGCCTGACGTCGAGCGTCTGTTTGCCAGGCTGTTGGATATGGTCCGGCCGTTGCAGTTTGTCAAGCTCTTCGGATTCGGCTTCTATGGCGCGAGCCGGAGGCTGTCCTGTGATCGAGAGGCGGTTGGTGACCCTTTACGCATTTTGAGTGCCCCCGGAACCTGTTCACCGGCATCTTTGTCAGGCGAGGATGGCCGGGCCCAGTCTGCGTCGACGGCTGGCGTGCTGGCGCAGTAGGTCGGCGGAGGCGTTGACCGCAGCTCGCGCGGTTTCCCGGAACACTTGCCAGTAGGTGTCGACGGTGGTGACTGCGCTCGAGTGGCCGAGTACCTGCTGGATCACGTGCGGCTCCACCCCAGCGGCGCCCATCAGGCTGGCCGCCTCGTGCCGCAGATCATGCAGCCGGATCGGCGGCAGATCATGGTGCTTGACGAGCCGGGCGAACCGGCGGGTCAGATAGTCCGGGCTGACCGGCCTGCCGTCGGGCAGCAGGAACATCGCCCTGTCCGGGTTCAAGCTCTCCCGGCGCGGATCGGCAGCGATTTTCAGCCAGTGCTGGCGACACGCCTCGTTCGTGACGTCGTCCAGCGGCACGATCCGGGTGCCGGCGGCTGACTTCGGTGGTCCAGTCCACCGCTGCGGCCCGTTGACGTAGATCTGTTTGGTGATACGCACATACCCGTCGGTGAAGTCGAAGTCGTCACCTTGTAGTCCGGCGACCTCGCCGCGGCGTAGCCCGCACAGGGTGACCAGCCGCCACAGCGGCAGCAACGGATCATCAGCCGCCAGGTCCAGGAACGCCGCGATACTGTCGGGATCCCACACGGCCACCGGCGGACGCCATTGCGTCGTACGCCACAACTCGATCCGTTCCGGCGTCCACACCACCCCGGTCACCCGGGCCGGTTTCACCTTGCGCACGTCGAACGCCGGGTTGAACCGGATGTAGCCACGAGCGCGCGCCGCGCCGAGCGCGCTACGCAACACCGACAGCACACCGGTCACTGTGGAAGCGGCGAGCACCCCGCGCCAGGTTCTTTTGCGGGCGATCGTGTCCATCGCCCGGTGGACGTCGCGCGGCTCGAGCTCGGACAACCGTCGTGACCCCAGCGCCGGGATGAGATGACAGCGGACGATCGAGGCATACCCGTGCAGGGTCGAGGGACGTAGATCCAGCTGCTCCAGCCAGTCGGTCAGCCACTTCTGAACGGTCCACGCCTGCGCGAGAACCCGAGGGCTCGGGTTGGTGAGCGCCGTGTCCCGGGCCGCGATCGCGGCTTCGTCGGACGGAAAGCCGCCGCGCCGTATCCGTTTCCGGAGGCCGTCGGCGTCAGTGACCTTGATCCAGTAATACCAGGACCCGTGGGACGGATCTTCCAACATGTGGCACTGCGCACCCCACTGCCGGCCGGTCAACCGGTTCCGGCACGCGCAGCGCCGGTAGACCGTTCCCGCGATCGACGGCGGTCCCGGATCCGGCCGTGGACGACGTACATCGGGCCGGCACCTGCGCAAACCGCGCTCCAGCCAGTGTCCAGCGTTGCGTGTCATAGCCGTCATGAACGAGTCCCTTACTAGCCGTCAACGGCTGAGTACGAACTCTTCGTCGGGAGGGTTCAAAGGTTCGATCTCGATCGAACCACCGGCAGGGAACACCGAGCTGTGAGTCCAGAACTGGACTCACAGCTGACTCACATCCCGCAGCAAGCGATCTTGCGATCGATATTCCTGCAGGTGAAACATGGTGCGCCGCGTAGGACTTGAACCTACAACCCGCGGATTAAGAGTCCGCTGCTCTGCCAGTTGAGCTAGCGGCGCTCTCTGACAACGCAGAAACGATATCACGCACGCGGATCGAGCCGGAAATCCGGATCCCGCATGATCGTCTGGGCGAAACGTGCACGTCGGAGGAGCTCCGCGTGTTGCATCCGTAGGGCAGGACGTGGCCACGGATCGTGAGGACGAGGCATGAACATGGATGGCGTGCGGCGCTCGCTAGCGGCTGTGGTGGCGCTGGCGCTGGCGGTTCCGTCGTTGCTGACGGCCTGCTCGGGGGGCCCGGATCCCGCGCCCGCGGCCGCGATCGCCAGCGCACCCGGGTCGGCGCCGCCCTCGTCGGGCGGCCCGCTCACCGAGGCGGGCAGCGGTGGCCCTCGACGATCACGCTGACGCCGGCCAACGGCAAGAAGGACGTGCCGGTCAGCGCCGAGGTCGGGGTCGAGGTCACCGGCGGCTCGGTCGCGACCGTCACGGTCAAGGACGCCAGGGGCGGCGCCGTCGCGGGCAAGCTGCGCGACGACGATTCCAGCTGGATGCCGAGCAGGCCCCTGCAGAATAAGCAGCGGTACGCGGCGACAGTCACCGCCTCAGACGGTACGTCCGCGGCCACGTCGTTCACCACGATGGCCAAGCCGTCCCGCGAGACCGGCACCGGCCTCTACCTCTTCGACGATCACACCTACGGCGTAGCGATGCCGGTGGTGGTGGAGTTTGTTCCCGGGATCAAGGCGGCGAACAGGGCAGCCGTACAGATGCGGTTGTTGGTGCAGACCGACCCGCCGCAGCCCGGCGCCTGGTCGTGGGTCCCGAGTGGCACTCAGGCCTACTACCGCGCGCCGCAGTACTGGGGGCCGGGCACGAAGCTGACCGTACGAATCGCCGTCGGTGGGTTGCCGACCGGCGGCGGGCGTTACGGCGATCAGGACCGGTCCGCCTCCGCCACGATCGGCCGGTCATTGATCATGATGGTGGAGAACAGCACCAAGAAGATGACCGTGATCCAGGACGGCCGAACGATCCGGACAATGCCGGTCAGTCTGGGCAAACCGAGCACCCCGTCGTCGAGCGGGACGATGGTCGTGATGGACAAGCACACCTCGACGGTCTTCGACACCACCGACACCGACGGGGCCGCCGGCTACCAGAAGACCATTGCGTACGCGCAGCGGCTGACCTGGAGCGGCCAGTTCATTCACTCCGCCTCGTGGTCGGTTGGTGACCAGGGTCATCGCAACGTGTCCCACGGTTGCATGAATCTCTCCCGTCGAACGCAAAGTGGATCTTCGACAGGACACTGATCGGCGACCCGATCACCGTGCGCGGCACCGGGGACAGGTTGATCCAGGGCAACGGGTGGACGCCATGGGACCTGAGCTGGAAAGACTTCGTCAAGAGCAGCGCCCTGCCGGTGCCCGCCGACCTTGGCTATCATCACGCTCGCTCGATGGGAACACCGCCGGGACCTGCGGCCTGACCCCACCGGCAAGGATGTCCCTGCGTGAGCCTTCATCGATCGCGGCACGAATCCGGGATTGGTGATCCGGCTTTTCCCAAGCAAGATAGGCACTGGGACGACTTCCGGTGAGGAGAGCATGTCAATGAATGGAGATCGCACCGGACGCCGGCCGTGGCGGATCGCGGTGGCCGCCCTGGCGACCGCCGTGGTGCTGCTGAGCGCGGGATGCAGCGACGACAAGTCGTCGTGGCAGGGCGGCGGGCAACCGGGCAGTCCAGGGGGTGCCCCGCCGGCGCCGGCCCAGAGTACGGTCGCGGTCACCACGCCCGCGGCGAACGCCAAGGACGTCGTCGCCTCGACGGACATCATCTACTCGACCGAGGACGCCGCGAACACCACGGTGGTGGTGAAGGGCGCCGACGGCACCGAGGTCAAGGGCACCCTGGACAAGGAGGCCAAGACGTTCCACCCGGCCGGGGCGCTGGACTATGGCGCGACCTACACAGTCACCGTGACCGGCACCGCGTCGGGCGCCAAGAGCGGCACTGCCACCAGCGCTTTCACCACGATGGCCAAGCCGTCCAAGCAGGTGCGGGTCTCGAGTTTCCTCGGCGACGGGCAGACCGTCGGCGTCGGCATGCCGCTGATCGTGCAGTTCGGCCGGGCCATCCCCGATAGCGCCCGCGCCCAGGTCGAACGGCGGATGATCGTCACGGCGACCCCGGCGCAGGAGGGCACCTGGCACTGGATCAGCCCTACCGAGGTGCACTTCCGGCCGAAGACGTACTGGAAGGCGTACTCGACGGTCTTCACCGACATCCAACTGGCCGGCGTGCCGATGGGCGGCGGCTGGTACGGCCGCTCCGACCTGACCGTCGGCGTCAAGATCGGCCGCGAGCTGATCATGACAGTGACGAACAACGCGAAGAAGATGACCGTCAAGCAGGACGGCAAGACGATCAAGACCATCCCGGTCAGCCTCGGCAAGAAGTCGACACCCTCGTCGAGCGGCACGATGCTCATCATCGACAAGAAGGTGCACACCGTCTTCGACACGATGAAAGACCTACCTCCCGGCCAGGGCTACCGCGTCAACATCGACTACGCCCAGCGGATCACGTGGAGCGGCCAGTTCGTCCACGCGGCCCGATGGTCGGAGGGCGTCCAGGGCAGGACGAACGTGTCGCACGGCTGCGTGAACGTGTCCGAGGCGTTGGGCAAGTGGCTCTTCGATCGCACGATGATCGGTGACCCGATCACGGTCAGTGGCACCGGCGACAAGCTGAAGAACGGCAACGGCTGGACGGACTGGAACATGAGCTGGGACGACTACAAGAAGGGCAGCGCCCTCTCGTAGTCGTCAGGATCAGATGGAAGGCCCGGCCGCTGCCGCGATCGGGCCTTTTGTCCGTTCTGTAGTCATTCGGATACTGTGAGTCAATGACGCGAACACTTTCCGTCGCCCTCATGCTGAATTTGCTGGTGGCCTGCAGCGCGGGCTGCGCGGGCGACCCGCCGTCCCCCACCGCGGTAGCGACGACGGCCGCGCCGAGCCCCAGCCCCGGCAGCGGCGACGATGATCCGCCGGGGTCGCTGACCTGCCACCTGCTCATCGCGGCGAGCACCGACGGCACCCTGATGGAGCCCGGCGTCGTAGATACCATCACCACTGCCGCCGTAACCGCCGACGCGCCTCTGGTCGACGCCGCCCGCCGGCTGGCCGCCGCCTATGCCCGGGCACTCGCCGCGAAAGGCGCCGCCGACGAACCGGACGCCGTCGCGGCGGTCAGCGCGGCCGGGGCGGACATGGCGGGGGTCTGCGCCGACTCCGGCCTGGAAACGGTCGGCTGAGATGGGGCAGGCCGCTCGATGATGACGGCTCCCGATCCCCGAGCGCCGCAAATTCGGAAACCTGAGAAGAGTGAAGGCCATGGTCGCAACTGCGACCAGGGCCTTGACCTGCGGAACTGTTTGGGGTGATCGACGGGACTTGAACCCGCGACCCCCGGGACCACAACCCGGTGCTCTACCAGCTGAGCTACGACCACCATTGCGCCTGCTCGGGGCGTGTCCCATCACCTGCGCCGGACAATCATAGCGACTACCCGGGGAGCTGCGTCGACCGGGTTCCCGGCGCGGGCGGGTGACTTACAGCTCCGCGGCGATCGCCTTCGCCCGCTCGACGTCCGGGCCGGGCGGGGCGACGAAGACCGTGCGGCGGTAGTACTCCAGCTCACGGATGCTTTCGCGGATGTCGGCCAGGGCCCGGTGGGCGAGCCCCTTGGCCGGCTGACCGAAGTAGACTCGCGGATACCACCGGCGGGCCAGCTCCTTGATCGAGGAGACATCGATCATGCGGTAGTGCAGGAATGTGTCGAGTGCGGGCATGTCCCGGGCGAGGAAGCCGCGGTCGGTCGCGATCGAGTTTCCACACAGGGGGGCGGTGCGCGGGTTGGGCACGAACTCCTTCACATACGCCAGGACCGCGTCCTCGGCCTCGGCCATGGTGACCGTGGAGCGGCGGACCTCTTCGGTCAGCCCGGACTTGGCATGCATGGTGCGCACCACGTCGGGCATCGAGTCGAGCGCGGCGTCGTCGGCGTAGATGACCAGATCGACCCCCTCGCCGAGGACCCGCAACTCGGGGTCGGTGACCAGGGCCGCGACCTCGATCAACTTGTCCTTGCCCAGATCGAGACCAGTCATCTCACAGTCGATCCACACCAGAAGATCCGCCACCCAGCCAGCCTACGCGCAGCAGGGTGGATGTGTGGTGCCCCCAGTCGCA
>JAVHVY010000243.1:0-8529 GCA_032160305.1 Actinoplanes sp. | reverse complement strand
TCAGGCCCGGCCGCCATGATCTTTTGGTTCTTATGCCGTAACCTCGGCTCCACTGTGCCGCGGTTGCAGGCCGGCAACTGCCGAAGTCGACTGGAACGGAGGACCACGTGCTCGAGAAGCTGATCATCCAGAAGACACTGCGCGTGCCGGCTAGCACGGGCGCGGCTGGCGACGGCACGCCGGTGGCCCGGCAACTGGATGCGGCGCTGCTCGATGTCGGGTTCTCGGCGTCGCGGGCTCTGCTGGAACACATCGGCACCCTGGCTCCCGCGCCGGCGATGGACCTCGCCGCCACGGTCGTCTCGGCCGTGCGCGAGCTGGTAGGCGACCATGTCCAACACAACGCCTATTTCATCGGCTTTCCGGACGACGTGCCGGACACCATCGAGTTCTGGACGGACCGGCTACGGGCGGCCGTACTCACCGGCGGGGGCACGGCGACGGACGCGCAGCTGCGGGACGCCGTCGCCTCGGGCGGGGTGAACCTGCTCGACCTGCCGGGTTACGGGAGCTACCAGCACACCTATGCCGAGCTATTGGCCGCGCACGACGAGCTGATCACTGCGGCCGGCGACCGGGTGACCCTGCTCTGTCTCGGCGACGCCGCCGGCGTGGAGGCGGCGCGGCTCTATCTGGCCCTGGCCGGTAGCTCGACGCCACACGGCGAGGCGGACCTCGCGATCCTCAGCGAACTCGCAGTCGCCTGCGTGGACGGCGCGCAGCCCGCCGAGATCCCGGTACGGGAGAACCGTGCCGTGCTCAACGGGATCCGGCTCGTCCTCGGCCGGCCGCTGGTCGGCGTGGACACCACGACCGACGTGCTGCGCCTTGCCTGCCAGGTCTCCGGCGGGGACGCCTCGCTTGTGACACCCACGCGATTTCGTGCCTTCCGGCGCCCGGAGCGGCGGATGCTGCTGGCCGCCCTGAACAAGGTCGTCGGCGCGAGCCCGGACAAGCTCGGTGACGTGATGCGCTACGCGGAGCGGTGGAAGCGGCTCGGGGAACGGCTGCACCCGCACGAGTACCACCAGTGGCCGCACGCGCAGGAGGTGTTCGCGGTCGCGCGTGGCGAGCGGCGGGTACGCAACCTCGCCGGCCGCGCGGAGGCGGCGATCCGTGCCGGAGCCATCGGTCCGGCCGCATCGGTGCTGTCGGCTGCGCCTGGCCTGCTCCTGCGATCCGCGGACCGGCTGCTGCGGCTGGCGTCGGCGGCGGAGCGAACCGCTGTGGTCGAAGCAGTCACCGGTGCGCTCGGCTCGGCGTCGGGCCGAGTGCTCCTCTCGCTGCGGGAGCATGTCGACAACCGGCTGACGCCCGCGTCCGCCCGGATGTACGCGAGCCGCTCGCGCAACGCGTGGGTCGGTCCCGACGAGCGGCCACCGCTGCCGGCCGGCCTGGTGGCCGAGCTGTCGTCGCTACTCGACGCCGAGATCAGCGCCCGGCTGCCGGAGCCGGAACGGCCGCTGATGGTAGACCCGGCGGTACTCGACGTCGCACTGCCACTGTCCGGCAAGGCGGCCGAAAGCGGTTTCGCGGTGCTACCGAGGGGCTCGCGGGCATCGGTATCCGGTGACCTGCTGCGCTTCTTCACATACTGGCGCCAGACCAGTCGTCGCACCGACTACGACCTGTCGGTGCTCCTGCTCGATGACGAGTTCCACCATGCAGGCCAGGTGTCGTGGACGAACTACCACCACGACGGCGTGGTCCATTCCGGCGACATCACCGACGCGACGAACGGTGCGACCGAGTTCATCGACCTGCCCCTGACAGCCCGCGGACAATATGTGATTCCGCAGGTCAACATCTATGCGGGCGAGTCGTTCGACGAGGTCGCCGAGTCGATGTTCGGGTACCAGACCCGAACACGGGACCAGCTCGGCGCCCCATTCGACGCACGGACCGTGCGGACGCGTTCGCACCTGCGCGGCCAGGGCCGGGTCGCGCTGCCGATGGTGTTCACCCGGAACGAGCGTGGCTGGCAGGCCGTGTGGCTGCACCTGTACCTTCGGGGTACGCCGTCATTCAACCGGGTGGAGGAGAACACGTTCACCACGGCCGACCGGGTACGAGCACTGATGGAGCGGCGTTACCTCACCGTGTCCTACCTTGTCGACCGTTGGCGCGCACGGGCCGAGGTGATGACATGGAACGGCCGGCTGCCGGACGAGCCGGTCACCTTCGTCGGCATCGAGGCGCCCGTGGACCTGCCCGACGGATCGGAGGCATACACACTGGATCGACTCAGTGAGCTGATCCCCGGTTAGCGACGATAACCGAGGCCATGCGGGCGCTTCCTACTACTCCGTTCGATTCGGGACCTCCGCGCAAGCGGAGGATCTGGCATTCAGCGCCCGCGCTCTCCTCGGCCCTCGCCGGCGAGCCACAGGAACTTCCGGCCACATTCCGATCTGACCGGGGAAGCAGCGCCACGCTGCCTTAACACGACGCCCTCACATCGGCAGATCCGGATACCGAGTGGGTTCGCCGCGCTGGACCCTTGCATGACCGACTGTTACCGGTGTGAGCGTTCACCGCAGGACAACTCCGTCCGCGACCCGCCCAGCCCGCAGTGACCGGCGACCGCATGATCGGCCGCCGTGGCTCAGTTCGGTACGTCGAACCGTACCCAGCTCCGTACTTGAGCAGGTGCGCGAAAGGAGTCGCGCTGAACCCGCCGCGATCGGCGCATTGCGCTCCTGACAACGCGACTGCGCCGGCCTCGGCGACTGGCCGATGTTCGGTTCCTTCGTCGCGGTAGAGGCGTGTCGGGATGCCGCAAGCCGAAGCACCGGGGACGGTGCCAAGGGCGTCGGATGTTGGTGGCGCTGGTCGCGCTACATTTGCGGTCTTCACCTGAACCTCGGCGCACAATGACGGCGTCGCCTGTCGGGGCAGCCAACGCGCACATTCCACGCGCATCTGTCGTGACGCCCAGACCCGAAGGACACCACCGTGGATTCCTACACCATCACCATCGCGCCCAATGATGACAGCGGCGCCAGCACCACCCTGATCGTGGACGCCTCCGGCGACCAGGTCCGGATCACCGACTTCCGTCTGCATGCTGCAGGCGGCATCACCGGCGGTCACATGCCGCCGGTGGACTTCGGTCTGCTCCTGCGCGCCCTGGCCACCCCATCCGTCTCCCCGACCCCGGTCGTAGCCGCGCCGGACGCCGTGCCGGCCCTCGAGGCGGATGCGCCGTCAACCACGGCGTCCGCTGAACCGCGCGTTGAGGCGCGACCGTCTGCACCCGCCACGTCCAGGCCGCGGCGTACCAGGCGCACCGCCGCCGGCGAAGCAGCGCCCGAGGCGGCACACAAGCCCGTCTACCGTACGGCGAAGGCGACGACCGCCGAGGCCAAGGTCACCGACGCGGGCCCGACGCGGTCCCAGCGGGCGAGCGTTACGGCGCGCAAACGGCCGGCGAAGAAGGCCGCTGCTCCGGTCGCCACGGGTGGTCGGGCGTACCGGCGCATGCCCGAAGACTTCGCCGCCGTGTACCAGCAGACCAGCGCCCCCGCGGCCATCGCTGACCACTACGGCGTTCCCCGCCACACCGTGCAAGGGTGGATCCGACGAGTGAAGGCGACGACCGCTGCCACGCAGTGATCCGCCGCAGGTGCCAGGCCCCGCCATCTTCGGGTGCGCGGGGCGTTGCTGTTGTAGGTGCTGGTGGTGCGGTCGAGCGCGTCAGTGGCGGAGACGAGCTGGTTGAGGGCGTTGTAGGCCGAGGTGGTGACGCGGCCCAGGGCGTCCTGCTGGCGGATGCGGTTGCCCTGCTCGTCGAAGGTGTAGCTGACTGCGTTGCCGGCCGGGTCGGTGACCGCGGTGGTGTTGCCGGCGCCGTCGACGTTGTAGCGCCACAGCTACTGCGAGGTGGTGCCGGCGGCCATGATCTTGCCGGTCAGGTAGCCGTTGGTGAAGGTGCTGACGGTGACGTCGCCGTCGGGTCCGGTGACGCTGGTGGTGGCCGTGCCGGTGGCGGCGCCGCTGTAGCTGATCACGGTGGGCTGGCCGGCTGGGTCGACCTAGCGGACGACGCGACGTTTGCTGTCGTAGGTGTTGCGGGTGAAGCCGCCGCCGGGCTGGGTGACCACGGCGAGTTGGCGGGCGGTGTTGTAGCCGTACCAGGTGACCGCACCGTCGACGCCGGCCACCGTGGCCAGTTGCCCGGCGGTGTTGTAGCTGTAGGTGACGCGCCCCCCGGCGGAATCGGCGACCTCGAGTTGCTCGCCGAGAAGGGTGGCCTGACCGACCCGGATGCTCCGGCGCTCCTGGGCTCGGCACGCGAGCAGAGCGGCGAACTGCGGACCCTGATCAACGACCTGGTCGACCTGGCCCGCTACGGCCGCACAGAGACACACCGCAAGGACGTACGGCGCCGCTGCTGTGGTTGAACGGGCCGCCAGGCGCGCACCGCACGCCCGGTTCGAGTCCCGCCTCGACGAGTGCTTTGTGTACGCCGCCCCCGATGCTCTCGAACGCGCGATCGGTAACCTCGTGGACAACGCGCTCAAGTGGAACCCGCCCGAAGGCGTGGTGCGCATCGCCGTGCACGCCGACTCGCGGGAGGCCGTCCTCAGCGTCGCCGACGAGGGGCCCGGCATACCGCCCCTGCGATCTTCCGCATATCTTCGACCGCTTCTACCTGTCGCCGGCGGCGCGGTCGAAACCCGGCCCGGTCTGGGGCTATCAATCGTGCGCCAGATCGCGGACACGCACGGCGGCCGGGTCGTTGCGCAACCGAACCCCCACGGCATCCAGAAGCTGCTTGCGCTCACACGCGTGGGTTGACCGGAAAGCCGCCAGGGAAGACTTCACACGGGCGGCCTCGGCGTGCCGACCACAAGAACGGGGACCGCTTCCGGAACTGCGGCGGGTGGTGGCTCCCGGTGGAGGTTACGTCGAGTTTCTGCCAGAGTCGGCGGTATGACGTTCGACGGCCGTAACGGCACCCGGGGCGCTCGGCAGCCGCAGGGGATGTTCCTCAGACTCGCCAACAAGATGACGATGGGCCGGATTCGCCGTAACGCGGGCGGGAGCTTGCTGGTCCTGACCACGATCGGTCGTCAGAGCGGTCAGGAGCGGCAGAGTCCGGTTCGCTGGTTCGGCGACGACGATGCCCGGTTGATCGTCGCGTCGGCTGGCGGCGCCGCGAAGAATCCGGCCTGGTATTACAACCTCAAGGCCAACCCGGACCGGGTTTGGATCGAGATCGGTCACGAGAAGAAGGCGGTCGCTGCCGAGCAGTTGCACGGCGCCGAGTACGACGAGGCGTGGCAGCGGATCGTGGCCGAGGCGCCGCAGTTCGCCCGCTATCGGACGAAGACCGACCGCCAGATTCCGGTCATCCGCCTGTCCGACCGTACCTGAAGGCCGACGATGGGCTGCGGCACGGAGGGTGCCCAGCTCATCGGTAGAAGGCGGAGTATTGCGAGCGTGCTGGTCACGCCGAGGTAGGCCAGAGCGAGAACGGCGCGCTGTACTTTCCTACCTGTTGTCGTCCGACCCGGTGACCGGCGGGCTGCTCACCATCCCGCCGTCCGGTTTCGTGGCCGGGGTCATCGCCCGGGAGGACAACGATCGCGGCGTGTGGAAGGCGCCGGCCGGGTACGAGGCGGTGGTCCCCAACACGCTCGGCGTCGTGCCGACCGGCCGAATGACCGATCACCGGCAGGGCACGCTCAACCCGATCGGCGTGAACTGCCTGCGCACGTTCCCGGGCATCGGCACCGTGGCCTTCGGCGCCCGTACCCTCGTCCGCGGCGCCCGTCACCTTCCGCCTGCCGACCGCGGGCGACGTCCTCGCCGACCGGACCGAGGCCCGCCCGCGAGCCGGCGCTGCTGCGGGCCTGCGTCCGCGGGCCGTCGACGGCGGCGCAGGCCGTCGCGGTCGAGCGGGCCATGGCCCAGCTGGCCCCGACGCTGTCAGGGCCGGTCGCCGGGCGCTGCCCGGACTGCGCCGCCGACACGCCGATTGACCTCGACGCCCGCGAGCTCTGCTTCGCCGACCTGCGTTTTCAGGCCGGCGGCGTGCGCGAGGACGTCCACCTCATTGCGTCCGGGTACGGCTGGGCCGAGCATGACATCCTCGCCCTGCCCACGGCCCGTCGCCGCCGGTACGCCGACCTCGTCGCCGGCGTCCGGTGGACGGCTGATGCTCTTGCTGAGCTGCTGTATCGGCGAGGCCTGCTGGACCGGCTGCTGGACAGGGCGAATGCGGGAGATTTCTTCGCATCCATGCGGGCCGCGGATATTTTGCTGAATCAAGGCCGGACCGACGAGGCGCGCCGCGTCTTGAAGAACCAGGTAGAGCGCGACGGTCCCTACGATCACAATGCCCGGTTGAAAGCCGAAACTATCGGCGAAAATCAGACATAACCGGCCTTCGACGGCCCGTGGAATTCGGTGGCCGAGAGTACTGAATTCGGCACGAGCGTGCACCGGCCGAGGATGCCAGCCGTGACTTTGCGTAGCGAACAGATCGTGGCATTAGCGATCACTCGAAGCCCCGGAAGACGCCGTCGCTGTCGGAGGCGTTCGCAAAATCATAGAAATCCATGTTCGCGATCGAGAGGTTATTCTCAATCGCCTGGACTTGGCGAGGCGTCGACCTGAAAGGTTTGCAGGCATCCTCCTCCTGTAGGTCGATAACAAGGAGAGGATGATCTGGCAAGGATATGGTGACGCTGTCAACGACAAATATGACCGGGTGTTTGTACTGGCTGGGGTACAGCTTAGGCATAGCGTCCACCAGCGCCGCCTCGTCTACGCCAGCGAGTGCTCGATCCTCGACAAATTCGACGTTGGCGCCGAAGCCTTCCTCCGTAGGGCAGAGGATATCGTCCTTAAGCTGCGCCCATACTGCGTCGTCACTGAAGTCGACTCGAACAACCGGAGCGCTGTGAGACTTGGGTAGACTAGTCATGGACGCACGATAGTGGAGCCCGACTGCAGAACTCAGATGATGCACTCTCGTCGGCCAAATCCGGAAGAGTGCGGGTGCTCTGCCGTCACCTTCCGTGGTCATTGAAGAGTGGGACGATCCGGGCGAAGGAGTTCATAACCTGTCGACCTTTGCGTCACCGCCACTGATCTGGTGGGCCGTTACGCCGCCCGGTGGGCGATCGAAGTGACGTTCTTCGACACCCGGCAAACCCTCGGCGTCGGTCAGGCCCGTAACCGCACCGCGCAAGCGGTCACTCGCACCTGGGCGTTCGGCATGTACGTGTGCACCATCGTCATGCTCTGGTACACGGTGTCCGGCCATCGGTCGCAGGTCGTCAACGACCGTTGTATCCACGCGCCGTGGCATCTGTCGGAAACCGACCCGTCGTTCGCTGACATGCTCACCGCCCTGAGACGGGCCTCATCGCCGCCAGATTTATGGGGCTCCCGCGCAGCCCAACCCACCAACGCGGAAATCCGTCAGGTCCAGCGAGCATGGGCCTTCGCAGCCGCATAGACCGCAAAAGTCGAGTGATCAACCATGCTGGGATGTCACCGTCCGGACCCGCGAGCGGGACAGGCTGGCTCGCGGTCACTCTCGGCGGCCGAGGTGGGCGATCAGGAATTCGGCGATGTCGCCCATCGCAGTGGCTTCGTTGTGCGCTTTCGTGAAGCCGTGGCCCTCGTCGGGATACTTGCCATACCTGTGCCGAGTCACGATCGCCGGTCCCGCAGCCGATGACAGCGGCGTTTCCACCCTGATCGATGAAACGCCATGCTCACGGCCGCTGCCCGGCTCGCCGACTCCTTACCCGTCCTGAATGACGCAGGCCTCACCGACCCTGCCCACTCCGGGTCGGCATGATCAAACGGTAAGCCGTCATCGGGTGGGGTCGCCGTACCCCTGGTAGTCTCGTCGGATTCAGATCGGTGGATATAGCGACATGGTGTCGTATTACGAGGCGCCAAGCGAAGGAGCTGACCATGCGAACACCTGTTGTCCTTGCCGTTGCGGTTCTTCTCGTCGGTGTCACCGGCGGAACTTGGGCTGTCGCGGACACCACACCGGCCGCGGAGACCGCACCAGTCGCGGCGCAGGCGGCCGGCGGCTTCGACTTCTCCCGGCCCGAGGTGGTCGCCACGGGGTTGGAGGTGCCGTGGGGGATGGCCTTCCTTCCCGACGGCAGCGCCCTGGTCGCGGAGCGCAACCGCGCGCGGATCATGCGGTTGCAGCCCGGAGCGCAGCCGGTCGAGGCGGCTCGCGTGGCCGGCGTGGTGCCGTCCGGAGAGGCCGGGTTGTTGGGCATCGCGCTGTCGCCGACGTTCAGCACCGACAACCTGATCTACGCCTACTACACCGCCAGCTCGGACAACCGGATCGTGCGGTTCCGGTTGGACAACCCGGGCTCGCAGCAAGCGGTCCTGACGGGCATCCCGAAGGCAGACATTCACGACGGCGGGCGCATCGCATTCGGCCCGGACGGCAACCTCTACGCGGGCGTCGGTGACGCGGCCCAGACGGGGAACGCGCAGAACCCGAACAGTCTCGGCGGCAAGATCCTCCGGATGCGCCCC
>JAVHVY010000239.1:0-22345 GCA_032160305.1 Actinoplanes sp. | reverse complement strand
GGGGGGCGGGACCCGACCCGGGCCACGCCCCACTGGCGTACTGCTCTTACTAGGGCCGCTGCTTTTCTGGGTCCTAGCGTCTGTCCTAAGGCCGCTGGGTCAGGAGCCTCAGACGAGACGCCGGACGACGTAGTTGCCGCCGTAGATTCTGTGCTTGCCGACCCGCGCGCCGGTATGCGGCTCGTCGTACATGTAGCCGCCACCCGCGTAGATGCCGGCGTGGTAGCCGTACGAGCCGGAGCGGAAGACGATCAGGTCACCGACCTGCTTCCTGCTCTTGCTGACGGCCTTGCCGTAGCGCTGCTGCAAGTTCGCCTTGTGCGGCAGCGACTTGTGGGCGGCCTTGCGGTAGACGTACATCGTGAAGCCGGAACAGTCGAAGCGCTTGGGACCGGCCGCCGCGTACCGGTAGAGGGCACCGGTGTGCCGCCTGGCCTCAGCCAGAACCAGCGCGCCGCTGCGCTTGACGGTCACTCTGATGCTGCCGCTGGCCTTCGACTTGACCGTGGAGGTGCCGGCGAAGACGGTGCGGTACGAACCAGTGATGTGGGGCCTACTGGTGAACGTGACCGAGCCGCGCTTCGACAGCTTCTTGGCCTGCCAGGTGCGCCAGGCGTGGTGGCGCCACGCCTGCAGCCGGACGGTGCCGCTGCTGACGGCCTTGCCGGTGGCGGGGTTGACGACCGTGGAGGTCACCTTCACCGAGTGTCCCCACGTGATGGCGCGGGTGTTCACTTTCTCGGTGACCTTGGGAGTCACTGACGTCGGCTTGGCCGCGGCCTGGACCACCGGAGTGGCGGCGTTGGCGGCGGTAGCAAGCATGGGACCGGCGACGAGCTGGCCCGCGCAGACGCAGAGACCGAGTTTCAGTGCGAGCTTGCCGGTGCCGACGCTGGACGCGCGTCGGTGCCGGCCCGAACTGAGAAGTCCGTGCACGGTAGCGAGATCCTTCCGGCACGCCTGCGAGGTTAGCTGTCGGGTTCGGGCGGGAAGGTTGCCCGGCCGCTCCAGCGAGCGGCTTCACCCCGAGGCTCCCGGTCTGCCGCCGAGGCGGCCGGCCGGAGAAGACCAGAATTGGGTCCCCCGTCCCTGCCCCCTGATGCCTTTTCGTCGATGCGTACTTCGGTGGTCGTGTCGCCCGGGCTGGGGCAGGGCTCGGCGTGGCCCGGATCGTCACGAGCGGCGAGCGGACGCTCACCGGCGCCCACCTTCATAGCCGAATTCACTGCGCGGCGCAGCCCGGCCAGACTCACTGTACGTGTTTGGCATATCTACCTGTGTCCGGTTTGTAACTGAGCCATTACTTATGCCACGACCCTATGCATAGGACTAATCACGTTCCGCCGAAGGTCGCCAGTGAAACACAACACATAAAAAGGTTCATCGATACCGATCATGGCCATGCTCAGCGTGAGCGTCCTGTTCCGGTACCCTCGCCAGCGTGACGGACGGGAAAATGCCCCTGCGGGCCAAGGTCGCGACCTCGGTGTCGAATACGGCGGCGGCGCTCTCGCGGGCCGCCGGCCGCGGCGACGGTTCGGTTATCGGCGGCTGGATCGGCCTCAAGATCGATCCTGAGCTGCTCGAACACCTCGCGATCGGGCGGGCCGTCGCGCTCGTCTCGGGCACCAACGGCAAGACCACCACCACCCGGCTGACCGCGGCGGCGCTCGGCGTGCTCGGACCGGTCGCCACCAACTCCTTCGGCGCCAACATGCCGACCGGACACACCTCGGCGCTCGCGAAGGCCGGCTCCACGCCGTTCGCCGTCCTCGAGGTGGACGAGCACTACCTGGCCCAGGTCATCGACGAGACGACCCCCCGCGTGGTGGCCCTGCTCAACCTCAGCCGCGACCAGCTGGACCGGGCCAAGGAGGTGGCGATGATGGCGCAGCTGTGGCGCACTGCCCTCGCCGCCCACCCGGAGGTGGCCGTGGTCGGCAACGCTGACGACCCGATGGTGGTCTGGGCGGCGATCAACACAGCGCACGTGACCTGGTTCAGCGCCGGCCAGCGCTGGCACGACGACTCCTGGGTCTGTCCGGAGTGCGGCTCCCCGATCGAGCGTGCGAACGGGGACTGGTGGTGCACGGGTTGCCCGCTGCGCCGTCCGCAACCGCAGTGGATCGTCGAGGACGACGGCGTGCTCGACCCCAAGGGCGACTGGCACCTGGTCAAGCTGCAGCTGCCCGGCCACGTCAACGTGGGCAACGCGGCCACCGCGCTGGCCGTCGCCGCCGAGTTCGGCGTCCGCCCGCTGGAGGCGGTCCCCCGGCTGGCCTCGGTCAGCTCGGTCGCCGGCCGGTATGCGCAGGTCGACCGCGACGGGCGCAACATCCGGCTGTTGCTCGCCAAGAATCCGGCCAGCTGGCTTGAGGCGTTCGACATGGCCGAGGACGCGCCGACGCTGCTCAGTGTCAACGCGCGCGACCCCGACGGCTTCGACACCTCCTGGCTCTACGACGTCGACTTCTCGCCGCTGCGCGGCCGGTCCGTGCTGATCACCGGCGACCGGGCCTTCGACCTGGCGGTACGGCTCGAGGTGAACCTGGTGCCCTTCCGGCACGTGCAGACCTTCGACGAGGCGATCCAGGCCACCCCGCCGGGGCGCCTCGAAGTGATCGCGAACTACACGGCCTTCCAGGACATCCGAGCGGAGTTGGACCGTGTCAACTGAGCCTGCCCGCGGCGCAAAGACGAGGTCGGACCATGAGTGAGAGCACCCTGCGGATCGTCTGGATCTACCCGGATCTGCTGTCGACCTACGGCGACCGCGGCAACCTGCTGATCCTGGCCCGGCGCGCGGCCCTGCGCGGCCTGCCGGTGGAGACCTACGAGGTCCGCTCCGGCACGGCGATGCCGGCCACGGCCGACATCTACCTGATCGGCGGCGGCGAGGACGGCCCGCAGGCCCTCGCCGCGCAGCGGCTGATCGCCGACGGCGGCCTGCACCGGGCCGTCTCCCAAGGCGCCGCGGTGCTCGCGGTCTGTGCCGGCTACCAGCTCTTCGGCCGGTCGTTCTACGCGAAAGGCGCGCGCTGCGCGGGGCTGGAACTGCTCGACATCAACTCGGACCGGGGCGAGACCCGGGCCGTCGGCGAAGTCCGCGGCGACGTCGACCCCCGGCTCGGGTTGCCCCCGCTGACTGGTTTCGAGAACCACGGCGGCCGCACCCACCTCGGATCGAGCGTGACGCCGCTGGCCCGGGTGACCGCCGGGATCGGCAACGACGGCCGTACCGAGGGTGCCTGGCACGGCAAGATCCTCGGCACGTACGCGCACGGTCCCGCGCTCGCTCGCAACCCAGCTATCGCCGATCTGCTACTGCGCTGGGCGATCGGCACGGATAGTCTTGCGCCTCTAGACGACACTTGGTCCGACAAGCTGCGTTCCGAACGGCTCGCCGCCGCGGGCGCCGCGTAACCAGCACAGCCGCGTGACCAGCAAGCTCTTGGCCCTGAACCGACGACCACTTGAGGCGGTACGCCTGCATGACTGACACCCTGATCGCCCCGCGGGGCATCACCCTCGCGGACCCTCAGGCATTTCAGCCAGCACCCGCCGCCACGGAGGCGACCGTCACACCGGTCGAAGCCCCGATGAGCCGCAAGCACCGGCTCGTCCGGTTCGGCGTCCTCGGCCTGTTCGTCGCCGGCGTCGGGGTCGGCGCCGTCACCCTGCCCCTACAGCACATCGCCGACTCGGTGCTGGCGATCGGCCCGGCCGCCGCGGTCGCGATCGCGGTCGTCGGCGGGCTGCTGCTCTCCGTGCTCGTCCCCCGGACGGCCATCACGCTGGCCTGCGGCGCGCTGCTCGGCCCGGCGACCGGTTCGGCCACCGCGCTGGCCGCAGCCGTGATCGCCGCCGTCGCCACCTACTACGCCGGCCGCTGGGCCGGCCGCGGCGTCCTGTCCGCCCGCTCCGGCGGCCGCCTCGACAAGCTCGACGGCTGGCTGAACCACCGCGGCCTGTCCGCCGTCCTGCTGGTCCGCTTCCTGCCGCTGGCCCCCTACGGCCTGATCGGCTACGCCTACGGCACGACCAGCGTGTGCCGCAAGCGCTATCTGCTCGGCACCACCCTCGCGGCCATCCCCTCGGCAGTGACCTACGCGGTGATCGGCGCCGCCGTGACCGACCCGTCCCACATGAACCCGCTGACCCTGGCTCCGGCCCTGATCGGCTTCGCCCTGACCACTACGATCGTGGTCCGCTGGCGCCGGTCCGCCAAGCGCGCTGCCGCCGCTGAGCTCGCCACCGTCGCGCCGGCCGCGGCCTGACCGCACCCACGACATCCGAAGCCCGCCGGACATCCGGCGGGCTTCGCTGTCCGCCGGACGCGAAACGGGCCCCGGCAGTCCGCCGAGGCCCGTTTCTGCTTGCGGATCAGACGACGACGCTGACCAGGCGGCCCTTCACCACGATCACCTTCTTCGGGGTGCGGCCGGCCAGGGTCTCCACGACCTCGGCCAGCGCGACCTCGCGTACGGAATCCTCGGTCGTGTCCGGCGCGACCTCGACCTTGCCGCGCACCTTGCCGTTCACCTGGACCGGGTAGACGATCGACTCGGCCACCAGCAGGACCGGGTCGGCGACCGGGAAGTCGGCGTAGGCCAGCGTCTCGTCGTGGCCCAGCCTGCGCCACAGCTCCTCGGCCAGGTGCGGGGCGAACGACGACATCATCAGCACCAGCGGCTCGATCGCCTCGCGGGAGGAGACCGGCAGTTGGGTCAGCGTGTTCGTCAGCTCGATCAGCTTGGCGATCGCCGTGTTGAAGCGCAGCTCGTCCAGGTCGGCGCGGACGCCGTCGATGATCCGGTGCAGCGTGCGGCGGGTCCTGGCGTCCAGCTGGTCGTCGGTGACCCGGACCGCGCCGGTGTCCTCGTCGACGGCCAGCCGCCAGACTCGCTGCAGGAAGCGCTGCGACCCGACCACCGCCCTGGTCTCCCACGGCCGGGAGACGTCCAGCGGGCCCATCGCCATCTCGTAGACCCGGAAGGTGTCGGCGCCGTACTGCTCGCTGATCTCGTCGGGGGTGACGACGTTCTTCAGCGACTTGCCCATCTTGCCGTACTCGCGGGCCACCTCCTCGTCGCCGTAGAACCACCTGCCGTCGCGCTCGACGACCTGCTCGGCAGCCACGATGACACCGCGGGCGTCGCGGAACGCGTACGCCTGGATGTAGCCCTGGTTGAACAGCTTGCGGAACGGCTCGAAGGACGAGACGTGGCCCAGGTCGTACAGCACCTTGTGCCAGAAGCGCGCGTACAGCAGGTGCAGGACGGCGTGCTCGACGCCGCCGACGTACAGGTCGACGCCGCCGCAGTCGGCGTTGTCGCGCGGGCCCATCCAGTAGGCCTCGTTCTCCGGGTCTACCAGCACCTTGTCGTTGTGCGGGTCCAGGTAGCGCAGCTCGTACCAGCACGAACCGGCCCATTGCGGCATCGTGTTGGTCTCCCGCGTGTAGACGCGAGGGCCGTCGCCCAGGTCCAGCTCGACGGTCACCCACTCCTTGATCCGTGACAGCGGGGTCTCCGGCTCGGAGTTCGCGTCGTTCGGGTCGAAGGTGCGCGGCGAGAAGTCGTCGGTGTCGGGCAGCACGACCGGCAGCATCTCGTCAGGCAGGCCGATCGGCAGGCCGGTCTCGTCGTAGACGATCGGGAACGGCTCGCCCCAGTAGCGCTGCCGGCTGAACAGCCAGTCCCGCAGCCGGTAGGTGGTCGCGCCGGTGCCGTGCCCGCGCTCCCGCAGCCAGGAGATCATCGACGCCTTCGCGTCGGCCATCCCCAGCCCGTCCAGCCAGTCACTGTTGATCACCGCACCGTCGCCGACGAAAGCACCGTCACAATCGTCAGGCGTTTCGATCGTACGGATGATCGGCAGCTCAAAAGCAGTGGCGAAGTCGAAGTCCCGCAGGTCGTGACCGGGCACCGCCATGATCGCGCCGGTGCCGTAACCGGCCAGCACGTAGTCGGCGACGAAGACCGGAATTCGTACGCCGTTGACCGGATTGGTGGCATACGCCCCGGTGAAGACGCCGGTCTTGACCTTGGCGTCGGCGGTGCGCTCCTCCTCGGTCTTGGCGGCGGCTTCGGCGCGGTAGGCGGCGACCGCCTCGCCTGGCGTCGCGTGCCCACCGGTCCAGGTCGGCTTGGTGCCCGCCGGCCAGGCGGCCGGCATGATCGAGTCGACCAGCGTGTGCTCGGGCGCCAGCACCATGTAGGTCGCGCCGAACAGGGTGTCCGGCCGGGTGGTGAACACCGAGATCACGTCGTCGTCGCCGACCGGGAAGTCCACGTTCGCCCCGCGGGAGCGGCCGATCCAGTTGCGCTGCATCAGCTTGACCGGCTCGGGCCAGTCCAGCGTGTCCAGATCGTCGACCAGCCGGTCGCCGAACGCGGTGATCCGCATCTTCCACTGCTTCAGGTTGCGCTTGAAGACCGGGAAGTTGCCGCGTTCACTGCGCCCGTCCGGGGTGACCTCCTCGTTGGCCAGCACGGTGCCCAGGCCGGGACACCAGTTGACCGGGGCGGCACTCACGTACGCCAGCCGGTGGTCGTTGATCACCTCCCGGCGCTCGACCGCCGACAGCTCGCCCCACGCCCGTCCGTCCGGGGTCTCCCGCTCCCCCGCCTCGAACTGCGCGACCAGGATCTCGATCGGCTTCGCCGTGCCGTCGGACGGGTCGCACCAGGAGTTGAAGATCTGCAGAAAGATCCACTGGGTCCAGCGGTAGTACTCCGGATCCGTGGTGGAGAAGGTGCGCCTGTTGTCGTAGGCCAGGCCCAGCCGCCGCAGCTGGCCGCGGTACCGCTCGACGTTGGCCGCGGTCGTGGTACGCGGGTGGGTGCCGTGCTCGACGGCGTGCTGCTCGGCGGGCAGCCCGAAGGCGTCGAAGCCCATCGGGTGCAGCACGTTGTAGCCGGCCATCCGCTTGTACCGGGTGTAACTGTCGGTGCCGATGTAGCCCAGTGGATGCCCGACGTGCAGCCCGGCCCCGGACGGGTACGGGAACATGTCCTGGACGTGCAGTTTCGGTGCGCCGGCCCGGGGGTGCGCCGGGTCGGCCAGCTCGCCGGTCGGGTTCGGCGCGTGGAACGTGCCGTTGTCCTCCCAGAACTGCTGCCAGCGCGGCTCGATTTCCTGGGCCATCGCCGCGGTGTAGCGGAACGGCGGGGTATCTGACTCGCTCATCGTCACCATCTCGTCTGCAGGTAAAAGGGCCGGGGTCGGGCGTCTCAGGGCATAAAAAAGCCCCTCACGCAGGAGGGGGCGCCGTGCTGAGGGTCTCCGTCTAGGAGATCAGCACGGCCGGCTAAGAAGCAGGAACGACCGGACCATGTGTGCATGATACCGGTCGCCGCCTCACCACGGCGACCGGTATCACCTCGCTGACGGGTCAGGAAGCGGGGACGCCGTAGACGCCCAGCTCCGACGATGCCACGTAGGTGCAGCCGCTGAAGTTGCCCGGGCAGGTGCCGCCCAGGTCCGGCGTCTGGGTGCCCAGCATCCAGTAGCGCACGTACCGCACGTTCGCGGCACTGCCCGCGGCCAGCGGAATCGGGTTGGCGACCCGCTGGGAGACGGTGAAGTGGCCCTGGTTGCCGAGCGTCCAGGTGGTGCCGTCGACCGAGGTCTCGACCTTGTAGTCACCGGTGGAAGCGCTGCCGCCGAGGCCGCAGTTGGTGGACGGGTTGATCGTCAGCTGGCCCACGTTCACGGCCGTGGGCAGCTTGATGATGATGTACCGCGGCGCGATCGCCGTGGTGTCCGTCCCGCTCGGGCCGCCGGTGAGTTCGGCGTCGGAGACCCAGCCGTTGCCCTGCGACTGGTCGATCATGTTCGCCGGGCCGCAACCGAACTGGGTGAAGTCGACGCCGTTGAAGTCGATGACCTTGCCGCCACCGCCGGCCGCCGCCCAGTCCCGGCGCAACGCCCAGTTCGCGGTGTTCGTCCGGGCGCCGATGGAGACGGTCCGGACCTCCGGGTCGTAACCGCCACCGATCGCGAAGACCTTCGGGTAGGTGCCCGGAAGCAGACCACTGATCGTGTACCTGCCGTCCGCCGCCGTCGTGGTCGTCCAGTTGTCGGTGAAGCCGGAGGCGTGGCCGCCGAACTCGACGGTCGCGCCCGCCACCGCGGCGGTGGTGGCCGGGTCGGTCACCGTGCCGGTCAGCGAGCCGCGCGGCGTGTTGGCCGCCGGCGGCAGCGAGAAGTCCTCGACCGGCGTGCTGTCGCCACCGTCGAGAGCGCCGGCGAAGAAGCCCATGCCGCGGTGGGCGAAAACGGTCCAGAGCTTCTTCTGCAGCTTGCCGCCGTTGACGACCAGATCGGCCTGCAGGATCGAGTTCCGCTCGTCCAGGTAGGACGGGTCGGTCGGCGACAGCTCCATCGCCCGGGTGACCAGCGACTCGGTCATCTTGCTGCCGATCGCCTGACGCAGGTCCCACAGGGTCTGGCCCCAGATCTCGCCGTCGGCGTGCACCTCGGGACCACCGGCGATCTTGCCGAAGTCGCCGTAGGTGTATCCGCCCGGGCCGGCGCCGGGCGTACCGGGGCATTTGGCTGACGTGCTGCCGACCGAGCAGTCCAGCGGCTCGGTACGGATCAGATTCTGACCGTTGGAGACATAGGTCCCGACCAGGAGGTCACCGTCGGCCGGGGTGTCCTTGTCGTAGCCCTGGTTGGTGAGGTAGTCGCTGGCGTACCAGTCGCTCCAGGCCTCGCCCATCGAGCCGGCCTGCTGCGAGGTCAGCGTCGAGACACCGTTGGCGTCCACCACGAGGCGGTTGCTGAGGCCGTGGGTGTACTCGTGGTAGACGATGTCCGCCTCGTCGCCCGAGTTGGCGGCGATGAACGGATCGGTCGGGTCGCCGGGCGCCGGGAACAGGTACATCTGCATGACCGGCCCGATGCCGTCCGGGAAGGTGTTCATGTTCGCGTTGTCGACGTGGTTGGGGTCGGGCAGCCCGTGCATCGTGTCGGCGCCGTCCAGCCCCTGCGCCTGCACCGCGTCACCGTCGACGGCCTCGAAGTTGCCGGCCGAGCGGGTGAAGCCGATCGGGTCCGCCTTCAGGTGGTCGTGCCAGGTCCCGAGGAAGTAGTACATCTGGACCGCGTTCTGACTGCGGTTCTTCGCCCACGAGTAGGCCAGTGTCGGGTCCCAGGAGCACTGGTTGGTCGCCGAGCAGCCGTCGCCTACCTGCGCCGAGAAGTCGGTAAAGGGGAACTCCCAGCTACGCTTGGCCGCCGGGGCCACTTCTTCGGTGGGGTTGGCGATGTTGTCGTCGTTGACGTCGGTGTAGACGTGCGCGACGTTGCCGGCCAGCCACGGCGAGTTCGGCGGGAGGCCCAGCTTGGTCAGGTTGACGACCTGCTGGGTGCCGCCGACCGCCGCACCGGGGTAGTTGGGCCAGGCGAGACCGTTGTCCTTGGCGTTCGTGCTCTGCCGGAAGAGGACCCGGCCGGATGTCGCGTCGACGACGTGGATATAGCCCTCGTCGACCGAGATCGTCTGCCAGGCCAGCTTCGGGCCGGTCGCGGTCTGGAACATGACCAGCTTGGCGGTGCCCCGGTCGGAGAAGGTCGTGGTCCTGGTGGCGTTGCTCGCGCGCTTGACGACCGTGGCCTTGGAGTCGCCGAAGACGTTCTCGACCGCGACGGCGCGAGCCTTCTGGGCGGTGAGCGTGGCGTTGCCCGGCGCGGCCGGCAGCGCCGCCACCGGCGAGCCGTCGATCTGGATGAGCCGGCCGTCCTTGGCGACGTGCGCCTTCAGGCCGTTTCCGAACACCAGCACGCCGTCCACGCTCTGCACGAAGCTGAGGTGGTGGGTGCCGGTGATGTCGCGGTAGTCCTTGCGCAGCTTGAGCGCGTCGACGCCGGCGGCCGAGAGACCGAAGACATCGGCGTGCGCCTTGAGGTAGGCGCGGGCGATGGACTCGGGCTTCTGCCGGCTGACGGCGGTCAGGAAGCCGTTCAGCTTGGCGACCCGGCGGGGGGTGCCGGTGGCGTTGTCGAGGTCGACGATGCCCTGGATGCCGAGCGCATCGCGCAGTTTGCGTACCGCGCTGGCCGGCTTGGCGGCCACGGTGAGGCGCCCGGCCGCCACGGAGGCAGAGGTGGTGGCCCGCGCGATGCTCCTGGCATCCGCGTTGACCTCCGTACGGGAGTCGTAGTTGGTGAGTTCGTCGCCCTTGGCCGCCGGTTGGGCGGCTCGTACGGCGCGGATCGGCTTCGGTGCGGCGGACGCGGTGGCGGGCAACAGCCCGGCCAGCAACACGACGCCTGCACCCGCCGCCCACCACCGCCGACTCGCGGACGGTGCTGACAACGGTTTCATTCAGGCCCCTCTCGGCCGGGCTCCAGGTGTTCCCGCCCGCCGAGCCCCATGCCCCCGCGCCGGGACCCACCCACATCTATGTGGCCCTCGATTGTGGATGCTGATGTGCATCGGAATAGATAACTAGACCGATGTCCGATTCGTTACCCAGTCGATATCCGTGTCCAGTTGACTACTGCGAGTTATTCGCCTACCCGGCCCACTCGGCGGGTTGCCGGGGCCGGGCTAATCTGTCAACACGGGCGGCGAGCGCCGGGGGCCCACGGACCGCCGGCCGCCCACGAACCTTCGGCTCCCCTTCGGCGTACGCACGAAGGAAGGGGCTTGGACGACTTGGAGGAGGCCCGTGACAATGCCAACCTGGGACAAGCCAGGCGGCCCAATGCCGCTTGACGAGTTCCGCGCCGCCAGCGAGGCCATCATGGCCAATATCGAACAGGTCATCGAGGGCAAGCGGGCGACGGTACGGCTGGCGCTCGCCGTGCTGCTGGCCGAGGGCCACCTGTTGATCGAGGACGTGCCGGGCGTCGGCAAGACGAAACTCGCCAAGGCGCTCGCCCGCTCGATCGACTGCTCGGTACGGCGCATCCAGTTCACCCCCGACCTGCTGCCCAGCGACGTGACCGGGGTGAGCGTCTACAACCAGGAGACCCGCGACTTCGAGTTCAAGCCGGGCGCCGTCTTCGCCAACCTGGTCGTCGGCGACGAGATCAACCGGGCCTCGCCGAAGACCCAGTCCGCCCTGCTGGAGTGCATGGAGGAGCGGCAGGTCACCGTCGACGGCACCACGTACGAGCTGCAGGCGCCGTTCATGGTGATCGCGACGCAGAACCCGATCGAGATGGAGGGCACGTACCCGTTGCCCGAGGCCCAGCGCGACCGGTTCACTGCCCGGATCGCCATGGGCTACCCGGACCCGCGGGCAGAGTTGGCGATGCTGAACGGGCACGGCTCCGCCGACCCGCTGACCGCGTTGCGCGCGGTGACCGACGCGGCGATGGTCCGCCGGCTGATCGCCACCGCCCGCGACGTGCACGCCTCCGACGCCGTCCAGCAGTACGCGATCGCCCTGGTCACCGCGACCCGGGAGGCCCCGGAACTCCGCCTCGGCGCCTCACCGCGGTGCACCCTGCAGCTGCTGCGTACGGCCAAGGCGGTCGCCGCCCTGGAGGGACGCGACTACGTGCTACCGGACGACCTGCAGGCGCTCGCCGTGCCGGTGCTCGCCCACCGGATCATCCCGACCGCCGACGCCCAGCTGAACCGGCGCACCACCGACGCCATCGTGTCCGAAATCGTGCACCGGCTGCCGCTGCCGCACGACCGGTCCCGCTCGCCGTACGACACCCGCACCGCCGGCGACGGACGCGGCCAGTACGAGTCCCGGGGGCGGTGACCATGCGGGAGGCCCTGCGGGGCTTGACCACCCGTGGCCGGTCGTTCCTGGCCGCCGCGGCCGCCGCGGCGATCTCGGCGCTGATCCTGGGCGAACGCGACCTGCTCCGGGTGGCCGTGCTCCTCGCCGCGCTGCCTCTGCTGGCGGCGATGTACGTGGGCCGTTCCCGCTACAAGCTGGCCTGCACCCGATCGCTGGATCCGGGCCGCGCCCCGGTCGGCTCCAGCGCCCGGGTGATCCTGCGCCTGCAGAACATGTCCCGGCTGACCACCGGCACCCTGATGCTGGAGGACCGGCTGCCGTACGCGCTGGGCAGCCGCCCCCGGGTGGTACTGGAACGCCTCGGCGCCCACCAGGCCAGCTCGGTCGCCTACACGGTGCGCGCCGACGTGCGCGGCCGCTACCCGGTCGGCCCGCTGGTGATCCGGCTGACCGACCCGTTCGGGCTGTGCGAGCTGAACCGGTCCTTCCCCAGCATCGACCGGCTGGTCGTGATCCCGCAGGTGGTGCCGCTGCCCGCGGTGCGGCTCGCGGGTGAGTACGCGGGCACCGGAGACAGCCGGGCCCGGTCCGTCGCCGTGCACGGCGAGGACGACGCGGCGACCCGGGAGTACCGGCGCGGCGACGACCTGCGCCGGGTGCACTGGCGCTCCACCGCGCGTACCGGCGCTCTGATGGTGCGGCGGGAGGAGCAGCCCTGGGAGAGCCGGGCGACCGTCGTGCTCGACACCCGGCTCTTCGCCCACCGTGGCGAGGGGCCGACGGCCAGCTTCGAGTGGGCCGTCTCGGCCGCCGCGAGCGTCGCCGTGCACCTGCGGCACGCCGGCTACAAGCTGCGGCTGGTGACCGGCGGCGGGGTCGACATCGACGCCACCGAGATCGGCGGCGAGGGCGCGATCCTGGATACCCTGGCCGACGTCGCCCTGACCCAGAACGGCGACATCTCGATCCTGGTCGAGCAGGTCCGCCGGCGCTCCGACGGCGGCCTGGTGATCGGCCTGTTCGGCACCCTCACCGCGGCCGAGGCCGAAGTGCTCAGCGGGCTGCGCGGCAACGGCGCGACCTGCATCGGCTTCGCCATCGACAGCTCCACCTGGGTCACCCTGCCGGCGGCCGAGCGGCTGGAGGCCGACCGGGCGCACGCCGCCTCGGCGCTGGCCCTGGTCCGCAGCGGCTGGCGGTCGGTGCCGGTGCAGCACGGCGCGGCGCTGGCCCAGCTGTGGCCGGCCGCGGCGCGCGGCTCCACCGGATCGGCCTGGCGGGCCGCGATGGCCGAGACGATCGCCGGGGGTGGCCGATGACCGGCCGACGGCGTCTCGGGATGGTGGCGGCCTCCGCCACCGTACTGTCGGCGGCTCCGCTGTCGGCGATCTTCGACGGCTGGACCTGGCTGATGCAGGTCATCCTCGCCGTCGGCCTGATCGCCGGGGCGGCGGTGCTGGCCCGCACCCTGCACTTCCCGACCTGGGCCCAGGCGCTGAGCATGGTAGTAATGCTGCTGCTCGTGTTGACCTGGATGTTCCCCAGCGGCAAGGAACTGCTCGGGCTGCTGCCGACGGTGGCGACGCTGGAGCACTTCGGCGCCCTCTTCGGCCAGGCCGGCAGCGACGCCCGCTCGTACGGTGTGCCCGTGCCTGATCTTGACGGTCTGCTTTTCCTGACTGTGCTGGGCGTGGGCGCGGTCGGCATCGCGGTGGACCTGCTGACCGTGGTGCTGCGCAAGCCCGCGCTGGCCGGTCTGCCGATGCTGGCGATCTACTCGGTGCCCGTCGCGGTGTACGTCGACAGTGTTCCGGTCACCCCGTTCGTCATCGGCGCGATCGGATTCCTCTGGCTGCTGGTCGCCGACAACGTCGACCAGGTCCGCCGGTTCGGCCGCCGGTTCACCGGCGACGGCCGCGATGTCGACGTCTGGGAACCGTCGCCGCTCGCCGCGGCCGGCCGCCGGCTGGCGGTGATCGGCGTGGCCGCGGCCGTACTGCTGCCGCTGGCCGTGCCCGGGGTGACCGCCGGCCTGCTGTCCCGGCTCACCCAGACCGGTGTCGGCAACGGGGTCGGCGGCTTCGGCGGCGGCAACGGGCGGGTCAACCTCTTCGCCTCGCTCAGCGGCCAGCTCAACCAGGGCACTGCCACGGTCGAGATGGTCAAGGTCACCACCGACGACCCGGACCCGTTCTACCTGCGCTTCGGCGCCGCCGACGTGGTGAACGAGCAGGGCTTCACCAACCGGCCGCCAGGTGGCAAGCCGCTGTCGCGGGGGCTGCCCGACCCGCGTACGACGAGCGGCACCGACCAGGCGCAGTATCAGCAGCACCGCGCGACGGTCGAGGTCACCGACAAGCTGAACATGCCGTTCGCGCCGGTCTACTCGTCGGTGGTCGACAGTGCCAACCTGAACGGCGGCTGGTCGTACGACCAGGGGATGCAGGTCGTCTACTCGACCCGGACGACGTCGAAGAGCAAGAAGTACTCGTTCGACTACGTCCGGGCCCGGTATACGCCGGCGCAGCTGCGCAGTGCCGAGCCGCTGGGCCGCGACGACCAGATCGAGTCGCAGTTCACCAAGGTGCCCCAGGACCCCTATGTGATCAGCACCGTGAACAGGCTGATCAAGGGTGACCGCACCGACTACGACAAGGTCATATCGATCTACGAGTCCTTCTCCCGCAGGAACGGCTTCACCTACAGCACGTCTACCCAGTCGGGGACCTCGGGCTCGGACATCGCGGCCTTCCTGAAGAACAAAGTCGGCTTCTGCCAGCAGTACGCGGCCTCGATGGCCTGGATGGCCCGGCAGGCGGGCGTGCCGGCGCGCGTCGCCTTCGGCTTCACCCGGGGCAGCGTCCACAACGGCAACACCTACAGCTTGACGAACAAGAACCTGCACGCCTGGACCGAGGTCTACTTCGCCGGGTACGGCTGGGTGCCGTTCGACGCGACCCCCGCCGACCAGGTGACCGGTTCGAGCCGCAGCACCTGGGCGCCGGACGTGGACCGCCCCACACCGACCACCCCGGCATCGTCGGCGGCGGCCGCGCCGGGCGCCGGCTCGTCGGCCGGCCCCGAGGACACCACCCGCCCGGACCGCGCCAACGCGGGCGGCGGCGCCGGCACCCTCAACGGCTCCACCGGCGGCGCCACCTCCAGCACCTCGCTGTGGATCTCGGCCGTCCTCGCCCTGCTCATCGCCCTGCTGCTGATGCCGGCCCTGCGCCGCGCCCTGCTGCGCCGCCGCCGGCACCACGCCACGGTGCCGAAAACGCCGGCGGTGGGCGGGGCCGGCGCGGCACCGCCGGGCCGGCGCGACGTCACGGTCACAACGGAATCGGTACGCCTCCGCGAGGACGCCCACGCGGCCTGGGACGAGCTGATCGACACGATGCTCGACTACCGGGTGCCGGTGGACCCGGCGGAGACCCCGCGCGTGACCGCGCAGCGTCTGGTCCACGACGGCGAGCTGACCATGACCTCGGCCCCGGCGGCCACCCTGCTGGGCGCGGCCGAGGAGCAGGCCCGCTATGCGCGCCGCCCGCTGCAGGGCGCGGAGCTGACGGACGCGCTGCACCGGGTACGCAAGGGGCTGGCGGTCACGGTGGACCGCCGGACCAGGATCATGGCCGTGCTGCTGCCCCCGTCGGTGATGCTCCGCTGGCGGCTGGCGATCGCGGACACCTCCGGGCGCTGGATGGGCGGCCTGGGCCGGGCCCGCGAGTGGAGCTCCCGCTTCAGCCCGCGCCGCCTGCTCACCAGCCGAGCCCGCTAGCCAGCACTGGTGGAGTCATTCGGGCTGGTCGTTCGGGCTGGTCGTTCGGGCTGGGGGAACGGCGATGGCGGCCTACCGGCCGCCATTCGTCCGCCTTGCTCGTCGGGCTAGCGATGGCCCTCGGGGCGCTGGCGCCAGCGTTCCTCGAGGCGCTCCAGGAGGCCGCCCTTGCGGGCTGCCTGCCGGGTGCGCCGGGTGGCGGTGCCGCCGACGGCGTGCAAGTCAGGGGACTGACCCTTGCGCCGGGACTGCATGCCGAACGCGGCTGCGCCGAGCATGACGACGAAGCCCGCCACGCCGAGCAAGGTGACTCTGCTCACCGCGCCGTAGACGACCAAAGCCAGGCCAGCGACGATCACGAACGCGGCGAGGACAATCCGCCGGCGAGCGTGGAATCGCGGGTCGCTGGCCCGCACAGCCGAGGCGAATTTGGGGTCCTCGGCAAGCGACCGCTCGATCTGATCGAACAGCCGCTGCTCGTGCTCCGAGAGCGGCACGGCATTCCTCCCCGGGCGCAAATCCGGTCCCCCATGCGGGGCCGGGCACTGCAAGTGTGACCGATGACTCAAGACAGCCGACGGACTGCCTTACCGAGGAGTCTACGAGCGGGTTGGCGGGTCGGAAAGCGGGACGACCGCCGAGTGCGGGTGATTTTCGGTTCGACGCAGGTCAGTTCGTCCTAAAAGACTGTCCGGACCGACCATGGAACGGCCGAAACGGGCAGCCAGAGCATCGGCTACGGCCGCCGCCGCGCGCCAGCCGTGCTCGGACGGCACTGTCACGGGCGCCGCGCGAACAGGTGCAGCTGGGAGGCGATGTCCCGGAACGGCGGCCGGGCCGACAGGTCCAGCTCCAGGTCGAGCAGCGCCTGCGGGTCGGCCTCGAGTACCGCCGCGGGCAGCAGGTCGGCGAGCACCCGTACGCCACGGGTCTCCTCGACCTTAAGGCCCGCGGCGTCGAGCAGCGCCGCGGCGGTCTCCGCGTCGTAGCGCCGGCGCAGGTTGTCGCGGGCCCCGGCGCGCCCGTCCGGGTCGTTGAGCAGCGCCGCGGCCGATCCGAGGTGACCGTTGAGGGCGCGGCCGAGCACGGCGGCGGCCCGGCCGGCGACCAGCAGGCTGACCGCGCCGCCCGGGCGCAGCGCCGTGGCGATCGCCGCGACGACCGAGGCCGGGTCGTCGACGAACTCGAGCACGCTGTGGCACAGGATCAGGTCGACACTGGCCGGTTCGACCAGCGCGGCCAGCGCGTCGCCGTCGCCCTGCACGGCCCGCACCCGCTGCGCCACTCCGGCGTCGGCGGCCCGGCGGGTCAACGCGGCGAGCGCGTCGGGGCTGGCGTCGACGACGGTGACGGTGTGCCCGGCCTCGGCCAGCGGCACGGCGAAACCTCCGGTGCCGCCACCGACGTCCAGCACGGTCAGCGCGCGGCCGGCGCGCAGCTGCTGCTCGCGCCCCAGCACCGCCCAGACCGCGGCGGTACGGGCGCTCACGAGCGGGCGGGACGTGCGCGTCGGTGTGCTCTCCACTCAGGCAGCGTATCGGCCCGGCGAACCGCCGGGGTGGCGAGTCGCGGCCCGCCACCCCAGGCTCGCGCCGGAGGCGATCGGGTACGCCCGGATCACCGCCGTGGTGCGGGCCAGAGCTGTCAGAAGGCGAACAGGTCGCCGGTCGCGCGGTTCAGCTCGCACCGGTTGCCGTAATTGTGCCGCCAGGCGATCCGGCCGCCGCGCCAGAGCCCGGTGACCTCCGCGGTGATCGGGGCATAGATCATCATGCACATCGTGGGAGCCGCGCGGATGTCGTCCGGCCTGCCACCGGCCCGGCGCAGCGTCCGGCAGGCGTCCGCGGGCCGCGGATGCCCGCCGCCCGGCGGGTCGCAGGTCAGTTTCACGGCCGCCGCATACCCGGCCTCGGCCAGGTAACTGAGCACGAGCCGGGTCGGGGCGGGACGTGCCGGGTAACTGAGCGCGAGCGGGGTCGGGGCGGGACGAGCCTCGGCCGGCGCCGCGACGCCCAGGGTGGCGGCGACGGACGCGATGACGACGATGGTGCGGATCATGGCCGGCTCCTCGTAGACGCATATCTGGTGTACTACGCGCAAGGTGCAATTCGGGGTAAAACCGGAGGATACCTTCAGCGGAAGTCGCGGGAGGGAGGGGTGACCGGCGGCGTCACCGCTTCGAGGCGGTCCGCGACCAGATTGAGCACGCCCTCCGACTTCTCCAGGCGGCCCCGCACGATCAGCGCCGCACTGGTGCGGGCCACCGTCCGGTAGCGCTGCCACAACCCCGGTGAGCAGGTCACGTTGAGCATCCCGGTCTCGTCTTCGAGATTGACGAAGGTGACCCCGCCCGCGGTCGCCGGCCGCTGCCGGTGGGTGACGATCCCGCCGGCCCGGATCCGGGTTCCCGCCTCGACCGCGCCGAGCCGGGCGATCGGCAGCGCCCCCCGCCGGGTCAGCTCGGCCCGGATGAACTGGGCGGGATGCGCGTCCGGCGACAACCCGGTCGCCCACACGTCGGCGACCAGCAGATCCACGTCACTCATCCCGGGCAGCGCCGGGGCTTCGGTGCCGACCACCGTGCCCGCAAGCCGGTCGGGTGTGTCCTGCGACGCGGCGCCGGCGGCCCACAGCGCCTCGCGGCGCGACAGCCCGAAACCGGCGAAGGCGTCGGCGGTGGCGAGCGCTTCCAGATGGGCGGTCGAACAGCCGGTCCGCCGGGCCAGATCGGACAGGTCCCGGTACGGCCCGTGCGCGCGACGCTCCTGCTCGATCGCCTTCGCCAGTTCGTCGCCCAGCGTCCGCACCGCCGACAGGCCCTGCCGGACAGCCGGGCCGCCCAGGCCCCAGGCGTGCGGCGGCTCCCCGGCCGCCGAACCCCACGCGGTCTGCCGATCCGACTCGAGGGTGGTGGCGGCGGCGCTGCGGTTGATGTCCGGGCGGCGCACCTCGACCCCGTGCCGGCGGGCGTCGTCGACCAGCGACTGCGGCGAGTAGAAACCCATCGGCTGCGCGTTGAGCAGCGCGGCGCAGAACGCGGCCGGGTGGTAGCGCTTCAGCCAGGCGCTCGCGTACACCAGGTAGGCGAAACTCATCGCGTGGCTCTCCGGGAAGCCGTAACTGGCGAAGGCGGACAGCTTCAGGAACAGGTCGTCGGCCAGGTCGCCGGTGATGCCGCGCTCGGCCATCCCCGCGTACAGCCGGGTCTTGATCTTCTCCATCTTCTCGACCGACCGTTTGGAGCCCATCGCCCGGCGCAACTGGTCGGCCTCCGCCGGGTCGAAACCGGCGACGTCGATCGCCAGCTGCATCAGCTGCTCCTGGAAGAGCGGGACGCCGAGCGTCTTCTCCAGCGCGTTGCGCATCAGCGGATGCGGGAAGGTGACCTCCTCCTTGCCGTTCTTGCGGCGGATGAACGGGTGCACCGAGCCGCCCTGGATCGGCCCCGGCCGGATCAGTGCCACCTCGACCACCAGGTCGTAGAAGCAGGTCGGCTTCAGCCGCGGCAGCGTCGCCATCTGGGCCCGGCTCTCCACCTGGAACACCCCGACCGAATCGGCCCGGCACAACATCGCGTAGACCTCGTCGTCGGTCAGCGACATCGTGCCGATGTCCAGATCGGACTCGATCATGTCGTAGGCGTAGTGCAGCGCCGACAGCATGCCCAGCCCGAGCAGGTCGAACTTGACCAGCTCGATCGCCGCGCAGTCGTCCTTGTCCCACTGCAGCACCGTGCGGCCCGGCATCCGGCCCCACTCCACCGGGCACACCTCGATGATCGGCCGGTCGCAGATCACCATCCCGCCCGAGTGGATGCCGAGATGCCGCGGGAAGTTCTGCACCTCGTTCGCGAAGGCCACCACCTGCTCCGGGATGTCCGCCACGTCGACGGTGGCGACACTGCCCCACCGGTCGATCTGCTTGCTCCAGGCATCCTGCTGACCGGGCGAGAAACCAAAAGCCTTGGCCATATCGCGTACGGCGGACCGCGGCCGGTAGGAGATGACGTTGGCGACCTGCGCGGTGTGCTCCCGGCCGTGCTTGCGGTAGACGTACTGGATCACCTCCTCGCGGCGGTCCGACTCGATGTCCACGTCGATGTCCGGCGGGCCGTCCCGCTCCGGCGCCAGGAACCGCTCGAAGAGCAGGTTGTGCGCGACCGCGTCGACGTTGGTGATCCGCAGCGCGTAACAGACCGCCGAGTTGGCCGCCGAGCCCCGGCCCTGGCAGTAGATGTCCTGCTCGCGGCAGAACCGGACGATGTCCCACACCACCAGGAAGTAACCGGGGAACTCCAACTCGTCGATCATCTTCAGCTCGTATTCGAGCTGCCGGTACGCCTTCGGATGCGCCTGCGGCGGCCCGTAGCGTTCTAGCGCGCCCTGCATGGTCAGCTCCCGCAGCAGGTGCATCTCGGAGCGGCCGGCCCGGCCGGCCAGCTCGAAATCGGGCAGCTTCGGCGCGACCAGGTGCAGGTCGAAGGCCAGATCGTCGCCGAACATGGCCGCGTTGGCGACCGCGCCCGGATACGCGGCGAAGCGGCGGGCCATCTCGTCCCCGCCGCGCAGATGGGCGGTGCCGGCCGCGGGCAGCCAGCCGTCCACCTCGTCCAGGCTGCGCCGCGACCGGACGGCGGCCAGCGTCGTCGCCAGCCGCCGTCGGCCCGGGGTCGCGTAGTGCACGTTGTTGGTGGCCACCACCGGCAGCCGGCGACTGAGCGCCAGCTGATGCAGCACGTCGTTGCGGTCGTCGTCGTACGGGTCGCCGTGGCTGGTCAGCTCGACGGCGACGTTGCCGGGCCCGAACAACCGGACCAGCCGGTCCAGCTCGTACGCCGCCGCCTCGACCCCACCGGTGGCCAGCGCCCGCGGCACCGGCCCCTTCCGGCAGCCGGTGAGGACGAGCACGTGGTCCCGCAGTCTCCCGGCGATCTCCGCCAGGTCCCCGTAGTCCGGGCGGCCCTTCTCCCCACCGGCCAGCTGCGCCCGGGAGATCGTGGCGGCCAGCCGGGCGTACCCCTCGAGGCCGTGCGCCAGGACCAGCAGGTGGCGGCCCTGCGGATCGGGCTCGCCGTTCTGCGGCTTGGTCAGGTCGAGGGAGAGCTCGGCGCCGAAGATCGTCGGCAGGCCCAGCTCCCGGGCGGCCTGGGAGAACCGGACCACCCCGTAGAAGCCGTCGTGGTCGGTGACGGCCAGGCCGGTCAGGTCCAGCCGGGCCGCCTCCTCGGCCAGCTCCTCGGGGTGGCTGGCGCCGTCGAGAAAGCTGAAATTGGTGTGACAGTGCAGCTCCGCGTACGCGGTGGTGGACGTCCGGCGGAGCAGCTCGGGTGCCCGGTACTCCTGGCGTTTGCGGCTCCACGCGGGCGAGTCCCCGCCGTCGGCGTCCACGGCGAGCGGGTCCACGGCGTACAGATGACGGTCCGGTTCGCCGATTTTGCGGCTGCCGGCGAGCGTGCTCTCCAGCTCGGACCACGGCATCCGTGGATTGTGGAAACTCACGGCTTCAACTCAGTCATAGATGGCCTCCACCGACCAGTGCCCGGCGGCCAGCGCGAGCAGATACGCCCGGCCGTCGGCGACCCCGATCTGGAAGCGGGCCTGCCGGTGCGCCTCGGCGGGCGCCCACCAGCGCTCCTCGACCGGCCACGGCCCGGCCCAGCCGACGATCGCGACCGGACCGCCCCGGTCGATGAGCAGGGTGGCGGGGTCGCCGGTGAGTTCGAGCCGGGCACTGACCCCGACCAGCTCACCGGCGGCGTCCAGCACGACCGCGGGCAGCGGCTGGGGCGGCACCAGGGCGGGCGCGGGCTTGGGGATCCGGCCCGGCCACGGCGGCAGCACCTCTTCCGCGGTTGGTCGGGTTTCACCGAGCGGCGGGGACGGTGCGGGGATCAAGGTGAGGCGGGGGCCGGGGGTGATGTCGGCGACCGGTTCGATGGCGATACCCGGAACCGGGTCGGCGTGGCCGGCGACCGGGCGGTGCGGGATGCGCTCGTCGCCCCAGGGCACCAGCCGGATCTGGTCGTACGCCGAACGGCCGCCGCCGACGACGGGAGTCAGTACCGACTCCGGGCCGAGCAGGCCCTGGATGCGGCTCAGGGCGCGGTGGGCGCGTTCCCGGTCGACGCCGGTGTCGCCCCACAGACCCGGCTGCAGTCCAAGATGGACCAGCACCCCGTCGGGCGTCAGTCGCAGCCGGACCAGCCCCGCCGTCGGCCGGGCCGGGGCTCCGCGGCGGGCGCCGGTCAGCCAGCCGTCGAGCTGCCAGCGGACCCGTTCGGCGATGGCCGCGGCAGTGAGCAGGCCGTCGTGCCGCCATACCCGGTGCAGTTCCTGGCCGTCGGCGGTGACCGCTTCGATGCCGAGCCGGGTGCAGGCCAGCCCGTGCGCGGCAAGTCGCTCGTGCAGACGTTCGGCCAGGACCCGGCCCGCGAAGGCGGCCACGTCGACCCGTTCGAGCGGGTCGTCGTAGGTTTCGCTGACGTCGAGATCCGGCGGTGGCCGACGCACCGCGAGCGGTCGATGGTCGAGCCCGGCGGCGAGCCGATGGGCGAGTGCCCCGTCGAAGCCGAACCGCGACAGCACATCGGAAGCCGGCAGTGCCGCGAAATCCCCGAGCGTCTTGACCCCCAGCCGGCGCAGCAGATCGGCGAGGACGGGCCGCTCCACAGCATCGACCGGCACGGTGGCCAGGAACTCTCGGGTCTGTCCGGCGGCCACGATCTGCCCGGCCCGGGCCGCCAGCCCCGCCGCGAACACCCCGTCGGCGACCCCGACCTGACTCTCCACCGCGCACGCCTGCGCCACCTGCTCGACGATCCGCTCGGCGGCGGCCTCCTCCCCGCCGAAGT
>JAVHVY010000221.1:0-8213 GCA_032160305.1 Actinoplanes sp. | reverse complement strand
CCGGGCCGGCCGGGCGGCTCGATGGCCCGGGCCGGCCGGGCGGCTCGATGGCCCGGGCCGGCCGGGCGGCTCGATGGCCCGGGCCGGCCGGGCGGCTCGGTGGCCCCGGGCCGGATTACTGGGGCTTGACCAGGGGGGCGGTCAGTGCGGCGGCGTCGCGGCGCAGCGGGTCTGGCCGGGCGACACCGCCGGGACCGGACTGCTCGGCGGCGATCTTCGCCTGCAGCTGCAGGATGCCGTGTAGCAGCGCCTCGGGCCGGGGCGGGCAGCCGGGCACGTAGACGTCGACCGGGATCAGCTGGTCGACACCCTTGGTCACCGAATACGAATCCCAATACGGGCCGCCGCAGTTGGAGCAGGAGCCGAACGAGATCACGTACTTCGGCTCGGGCATCTGGTCGTAGAGCCGCTTGATCGCCGGGGCCATCTTGTCGGTCACCGTGCCGGAGACGACCATCAGATCAGCCTGCCGGGGCCCGTGCGCGAACGGGATGACGCCCATCCGCATGAAATCGTGCCGGCTCATGCTCGACGCGATGAACTCGATCGCGCAGCAGGCCAGGCCGAAGTTGAACACCCACAGCGAGTAGCGGCGACCCCAGTTCAGCACGAACCGGATAGGTTCCCCGAGCACTCCTGGCAGACCGGACACGCTCGTCAACCTACTCTCCTCGCCCCGGCTGGCCGGTGCGGGCTCACGGCGTACACGAAAGGTGGGATGCTCGGCCACCGCGGCGGCGGCAGCTAACCATCGCGCGTGCCCTGCGCCTACGCTTCGCCGAATGGAAACCGTTGCCGCAGGAGTCGCCGCGAGCCACCCCGCGACCGCAGAGGCCGGCCTGGCGATCCTGCGGGCGGGCGGCACCGCCGCCGACGCCGCGGTCGGCGCGGTCCTGGTCTGCTGCGTGGCCGAGACGATCTACACCGGCTTGGGCGGCGGCGGCTTCGCGACCTACTTCGAGGCGGCCACCGGCGCGGTCACCTGCCTCGACTTCTTCGTCTCAGTGCCCGGCACGGACGGTGACGCCCGGCCCGGGGAGATGGTCGCCGTGGACGTCTTCTTCGGCGGGGTGCCACAGGTCTACTCGATCGGCGGCGCCAGCGTGGCGGTGCCCGGCGTGCCCGCCGGCCTCGGCGAAGTACACCGGCGCTGGGGACGCCTGCCGTGGGGCGCGGTCGTCGAGCAGGCCGCGGCGCTGGCCCGGACCGGGGTGGCCCTGCCCGCCGCCCAGGCACGGACCCTGACCGCCTGCCTGCCCGCCCTGGCGTACGGGGAGGGAGCGGCCGCCTACGCACCGAACGGAGCCCAGCTGCAGGGCGGCGACCTGCTCCACCACCCGGGCCTGGCGACGGCGCTGGACGGCCTGGCCACCGAAGGACCGTCGGCGTTCTACACCGGGGCGTTCTCGACAGTGCTGGTCGACGCGGTCCGGGCCGGCGGCGGCGCGCTCGGCCCCGCCGACCTGGCCGCCTACCGGGTGCTGGAGACCCCGGTCGACCGGGCCACGCTGGGCGGTCATCAGGTGCGCGCCCGGCACGATCTGAACCAGACGGTCGACGCGATCGCCGCGCTTCCCCCGCTCGCCGGGTTGTCGATCGGCGACCGCGCGACCGCGGTGGCGACCACCCTGCACGACCACGGCCCGCAGAAGAAGGGCGACACGACCAACGTGTCGGTGGTCGACGCGGCCGGCAACGCCTGCGTGATCACCACGACCCTCGGGCTCGGCGCGGCGGTCTGGCTGCCCGGCCTGGGCGTGAACATGAACTCGATGCTCGGCGAAGGCGAGCTGCTCACCGACGACCTGGCCCCCGGCCGCCGGATGTCGTCCAACATGTGCCCGCTGGTGGTGATCGACCCGACGGGCCGGCTGGCCGCGGCGTTGGGCTCGGCCGGCGCCTCGCGGATCCGGACCGCCCTGGTCGACACCATGCTCGGCCTGCTGATCGACGGCCTGGACATGCCGGCGGCGATCGGCCGTCCCCGCTTCCACATGGTCGACGACACGATCCACGCCGAACCGGGAGTGCCGGGCGAGGCCCTGGACGCGCTCGCGGCGGCGGGCTGGAAGATCATCCAGTGGCCGGAGCTGGACCACTACTTCGGCGGCGTCACCGGTGTCGGCTTCGGCGGGGCGGCCGGCGACCCCCGCCGCGGCGGCACCGGCCTGCTGCTCTAGATCGCTCTAGTTCTGCGGGCTCCACGCGCGGCCTATGCCTGCTGCTCTAGATCGCTCTAGATCTGCGGGCTCCACGCGGCGCGGCTCATGTCGACGCGGTCGCCGGTGAAGGGGACGCCGTCGGCGAGCAACCGCTGCCGGGCCTCCTGCTCGTAGCCCGGGACCGTGCGGCCGGCGGTGTTCACCACGCGGTGCCAGGGGACGCCGCCGCCGTGCCGGGCCATGATCGAACCGACGAGGCGAGCAGAGTTGCGGCCCGTCGTCTCGGCCAGGGCGTCCGCTATCGCCCCGTAGGACATCACCCGGCCCACGGGGATGCGCTCCACGAGCGCCAGCACCTCTTCGATGTACTCCTGCGGGGTCACCGACGCCACGATAGGAGAGCCGACGACGATCTTGTCAGGCCGGGCGCGCAGAATGGGGTCCGTGCGTGATGTGGTGACCGGTGCACGCCGGGTGGTGGTCAAGGTGGGCTCGTCCTCATTGACGACGGCCGGCGGCGGCATCGACGAGCAACGCGTCGACTCCCTGGTCGACGTGCTCGGCGGCCTGGCCGCGTCCGGGCGTGAGGTGGTGCTGGTCTCCAGCGGCGCCATCGCCGCCGGGCTGGCCCCGCTCAAACTGCGCCGGCGTCCGCGGGATCTGGCTACTCAGCAGGCCGCGGCCAGCGTCGGGCAAGGGCTCCTGATCGGGGGGTACGCCGCCCGCTTCGCCCGTTTCGGCCTGACGGTCGGGCAGGTGCTGCTGACGGTCGACGACGTGACCCGCCGGGCGCACTACCGCAACGCGTACCGCACGCTGCGCAAACTGCTCGACCTCGGTGCGGTGCCGATCGTGAACGAGAACGACACGGTCGCCACCGAGGAGATCCGCTTCGGGGACAACGACCGGCTCGCGGCACTGGTCGCCGCCCTCGTCCAAGCGGACCTGCTGGTGCTGCTGTCCGACGTGGACGCGCTGTACACCGGGCCGCCGTCGGATCCGGCCTCGCGGCGGGTGCCGGTCGTGCGTACGGAATCAGATCTTTCCGGAATTTCGGTTTCGGCGCCGGGACGGTCCGGGGTCGGCACCGGTGGCATGGTGACCAAGGTCGAGGCGGCCCGGATCGCGACCGGCTTCGGCATCCCAGTGGTGCTGACCGCGGCCCCCCTGGTTGCCGCCGCGCTGGCCGGCGAGGAGGTCGGAACGCTCTTCGAGCCGGCCACGCACCGCCCGACAGCCCGGTTGTTCTGGCTCGCGCACGCTACCTCGCCGCGCGGCCGGCTGCATCTGGACCCGGGCGCGGTCGCCGCGGTCGTGACCCGGCGCAAGTCGCTGCTGCCGGCCGGCATCACCGCGGTGGACGGTTCCTTCGCGGCCGGCGACCCGGTCGACCTGGTCGACGCCGGCTCCGGCGCACCGGTCGCCCGCGGGCTGGTCAACTACGACGCGGTCGAGCTGCCCGCGCTGCTGGGGCGCTCCACCCCGGAGTTGTCGGCAACGCTCGGACCAGGGTACGAACGAGAGGTCGTCCACCGCGACGACCTCGTCCTTCTCTGAAAGGTTTGGCAATGAGTGTGCTCCAGCAGGCGGCCCAGGCTCGGGGCGCGTCAATCGACCTCGCGACTGCCATCCGGGCCGAAAAGGACGTCGCGCTGCTGCTGATGGCGGATCGGCTGGTGGAACGCACCGACGACATCGTCGCGGCGAACGAGACGGACGTCGCTGCCGCCCGCGCGGCCGCCCTGTCGGAGTCGATGATCGACCGGCTCGCCCTCACCCCGTCCCGGGTCGAGGCGATGGCCGACGGCCTGCGCCGGCTCGCCGCCCTGCCCGACCCGGTCGGCGACGTGGTCCGCGGCTACACCCTGGCGAACGGTCTGGAGCTGCGCCAGGTGCGGGTGCCGTTCGGAGTGGTCGGCATCATCTACGAGGGCCGCCCGAACGTGACCGCCGATGCGGCCGGCATCTGCCTCAAATCGGGCAACGCGGTGCTGCTCCGCGGCTCGTCGTCGGCCGCGGCCTCGAACGCGGCGATCGTGTCGGTGCTGCGCACTGCGGTCGCCGATGCGGGCCTGCCGGCCGACTGCATCCAACTGCTCGACTCGACCACGCGCGACTCGGTCAAGGAGCTGATGCGCGCCCGGGGCCTGGTCGACGTGCTGATCCCGCGCGGCGGTGCCGCACTGATCAAGACGGTGGTCGAGGAGTCGACGGTCCCGGTGATCGAGACCGGCGTCGGGAACTGCCACGTCTACGTCGACGAGCACGCCGACCTGGACAAGGCCCTGGCCATCGTCCTGAACTCGAAGACGCAGCGCCTGTCGACCTGCAACACGGCCGAGTCGCTACTCGTCCACTCGGCGATCGCGGGTTCGTTCCTGCCGCTGGTCCTGGAGGAGCTGGCGGCCGCGGAGGTGACCGTGCACGGCGACCCCCGGGTCCGCAACTACAGCGAGGACGTGGTGGCGGCGACGCAGGCGGACTGGGGCACGGAGTATCTGTCGGCCGACATCTCGGTGGCCGTGGTCGACAGCCTCGAGGACGCCCTGGACCACATCCGCCGCTACGGAACGGGCCACACCGAGGCGATCGTCAGCGAGTCGATGACCGCGACACGCCGATTCGCCGCCCGGGTGGACGCCGCCGCGGTGATGATCAACGCCTCGACCCGCTTCACCGACGGCGGCGAGTTCGGCTTCGGCGCCGAGATCGGCATCAGCACCCAGAAACTGCACGCCCGCGGCCCGATGGGACTGCCGGAGCTCACGTCGACGAAGTACCTGGTGACCGGCAGCGGCCACACCCGCCGCTGACCGCACCGGCATGGGACTGGCTTACGCCCAGCGTGGGGGCCGGATCGCAGATCGAGAACCGAAACCGCGCCGGCTGCGTCTTACCGGATGTGAAAGCTGACCAGTTGATCCTTCTGGACGAGGCCGGACTGCTGCGGGCCATTGCCCGCGGCGACCAACTCGCCTTCGAAGAGCTCTATCGACGCACGTCCGGGTGGCTGCTGTTGCGGTTGCAACGGCGCTGCACGGACGCGGATCTGGTCACTGACGTCCTCCAGGACACGTATCTGACCATCTGGCGGGCAGCCGACAGCTTCAAAGGCAGTTCCAAGGCGGGTACCGGTTCGGCGGTTGGCTGGATCTGGACGATCGCGGCCCGCAAGTTGATCGACGGGTTTCGGCAGCGGGCCCGGCCTCAGTCGCCGCCTCCGGCGCTGCCGCGCGCGGCTGGCGCCGCCACCGGTCGACGTACAGGCTCTGGACGAGGTCCGGGTCCGCCTGATGCAACAGAGCGGGCAGACCGTTCAGCACCGGCGGCCACGGCGCGTTCGGATCCGGATCTTCAGCGGTATCCCGCTGCCCTGGCTCCTGGCGGCGATCGCGGCCAGCACGGTGGCCACTGGCTTCGACCTCGTGGATCCGCCGCGCCTGGACGACACACCGTCCATACTCCTGCTTCTAGCGCCGATCCTGCCGTTGATCGGCGTGGGCGCCGCCTGGACCCCCCGCTTGGATCCGATGCATGAGATCACTGCCAGCACGCCCGCGGCCGGGCTGCCCATGCTGCTCCGGCGGACGATGCTGACGCTGCTGCCCATTGTCCTTGCCTCGGCCGGCTTCGGCATGGCCACCGGCACCGCGCCGCCGGGCCTGTGGCTGTTGCCGTGCCTCGCGTTGACGACCGGCGCGCTCGCCCTGGGCAGCCTCATCCCGTTGCCGGTCGCCGCCGCGGCGGTGGCGGGCGCCTGGTCGGTGCTGACCCTGGCCCCGGCGCTGATCCACAGCAAGAGCACAGTCCTGCTGAGCGCCTCGGCCCGGCCGGGATGGCTGGCCGCGCTGGCGTTGACCGGCGCGTTGCTCATATTCAACCACCGCGCCTACCGGCGCTACTTCCCGACCAGCCGATAAGGCCCTCAACCCAGCATGTCGTCATGGAGGAGAACTGTGTCCGGAAAACTGCGGCTGGCGGATGTAGCGCCCACGACGTACAGCGCGTCGATCGCCGCTGAAAGCCTTCAGGTGTTGGCGGGCCGGCATCTGGCGGTCAATGACCTCGACCTGTCGTTCGGCAACGGCGTACACGGGCTGCTCGGCCCCAACGGTGCCGGCAAGACCACTCTGATGCGCGCTCTCGCGACCGTGGTACGCCCGTCCGCCGGACGGCTCACGCTGCTGGGTCAAGACTCCACCGACACCCGCGCGTTACCGGGGGTCCGTCGCAAGCTCGGATACATGCCGCAGCACATCGGCTTCTATCCGGGCTTCACCCTGGCCGAATTCGTCTCCCACCTGGCGTGGCTCAAAGAGGTCCCGAAGAAGAACATCCCGGCCGCGACCGAACGGGCGATCAGCCGGGTCGGGCTGGCGGACCGGGCCGGCAGCAAAATGCGCACCTTGTCCAGTGGCATGGTGCGTCGGGCCGGCATGGCCCAGGCGATCGTCAACGATCCGGACATCCTGCTGCTAGACGAGCCGACCGCCGGTCTCGATCCCGAACAGCGACTCTCGTTCCGGGCCCTGCTCCGCGAACTGGGCACCGACACGTGCGTGCTGGTCTCCACCCACCTCGTCGAGGACGTAGCCGCCGCCTGCACCGACGTCCTGCTGATGGCCGAGGGCAAGCAAGTTTTCGCCGGTGATCTCGCGGAGCTGCTGGCCGCCGATCCCGGCGAGGACGCCCTCGAGGGAAGCGCGTTCGAGCGGGCATACACCTCGCTGCTGGCCGGGCACCGCGGGCAGCAGGGGACGGGGTGGTGATGGGTATGCGCGAGCTGCGTACGGAATTGATGCGGTCCACAGCCCCCGCGGGGGCCCTCGCGGTGCTGTTCATCTACGGGTTGCTGTTAGCGAACCGGGACACCTGGGCCACCGGGTGGCCGGACCTGAGCACCAGCCTGCGATCGTTTCTGGTCCTGCTGATTCCGATGGCCCTGGCGGTCGGAGCCTGGGAGGGCGGCCGCGAACGGCGGGCGAAGACCGAGGAGCTGCTGGCGACGGTTTCGCGGCCGTCGTGGCAGCGGGCGCTGAGCCCCGTCGCCGCCGTCACCGTCGCCGCCGTCGCCGCCCTCGCACTCGCTCTCGTCGTAACCGCGGTGAAGGTCGGCGCTGGCCCCGGGCAGCAGCAGATCTGGCCGGTGGTCACGGTCGCCGTGGGCCTGCTGGCCCTCGCCGCTGCCATCACCGTCGGAGCCGGAATCGGACGGGTGGTGCGCTCGAACCTGACGGCTCCGCTGCTGCTGTGCCTCTGCTCGCTGGGCCTCGTGCTGCTGTACGGAAGGGCGGCGAGCATGTGGGTCACCATGTACAACCCCGCGATGAAGCCCCCGCAGGGTCTCGGTGGGTTGAGTGCCGAATTCCAGCAGGTCCGGTCAGTGATCTCTGCTGGCCAGTCGATCTGGCTGGCCGGCCTGTTGCTCAGCGGAATTCTGCTGGCAGCAGCGATGACGACCTGGGCACGACTGACCGCCGCCATTCCCACGGTAGTGGGCGCGTTCCTGGCCGTCCCCTTCTTCGTCACCCCGGCCTACAACGGCGGGGCATACGGCAGCACGGTGCCCTATGGCCCCGACCCCAAGGCTTTGACCCTGTACTGCGCCCCGGGCGCTCCCCCGGTGTGCGGTGCTGAAGCGCACGTGCAGGGAATCCGGCAGGCGGCCGCACCAGCACGCGAGGTTCTCGCGGCGCTGCAGCGGCTACCAGGAGCGCCCACCCGGGCGGTCGAGAAATCGCAGTACCTTGACAAGCCGGTACCAGACGATGTGCTGCTGCTCAGCACGCCAGCGATCTATGCGGGCCTCACCGACCGGGTCCGCACGATCGCGGCATCGGGGCTGGGGATCGTTCGAGACTGCACCAAGGCGGACGCTGCCACCTTCGACGAGGAAGCTGACGAAGCGGCCGCGCTCGCGGGTGCTTGGCTCCTCAAGTCGAGCAGCACCGACGAGTTCGGCCACTACGAGTCCCTTGACCAGAAACTCCAGACCTTCGAGAGGCTCGCGCCGGACGAGCAGGTGCGCCGCATGGTGGCTCTCCGGCAGGC
>JAVHVY010000185.1:0-6567 GCA_032160305.1 Actinoplanes sp. | reverse complement strand
GTCCAGGTCGACCCCCGAGGGGCCGACCTGGACGTGGGAGGGGATCAGGCGAGGTCGTACCGGTCGAGGTTCATGACCTTGACCCAGGCGGCGACGAAGTCGGCGACGAACATCTCGCGGGCGTCGTCGCTCGCGTACACCTCGGCCAGCGCGCGCAGTTCCGAGTTCGAGCCGAACAACAGGTCGACGCGGCTGGCGGTCCAGGTCACCTGGCCGGTGGCCAGGTCACGGGCCTCGAAAGCGGAGGCGTCGGAGGAGGTCGGGCTCCACACCGTGCCCAGGTCGAGAAGGTTGACGAAGAAGTCGTTCGTCAGCGTGCCCGGGGTGGCTGTGAGCACGCCCGCCGGCGACTGCTGGTGATTCGCGCCCAGCACCCGCAGGCCGCCGACCAGCACCGTCATCTCCGGCGCGCTCAGGGTGAGCAGGTTCGCCTTGTCGACCAGCAGGAACTCCGCCGGCAGCCGGTGACCCTTGCCCAGGTAGTTGCGGAACCCGTCCACGGTCGGCTCGAGCGCGGCGAAGGACTCGACATCCGTCTGCTCCTGCGCCGCGTCGGTGCGGCCCGGCGCGAAGGGAACCGCCACCTCGTGACCGCCGGCCTTCGCCGCCTGCTCGACCGCGGCGGAGCCGGCGAGCACGATCACGTCGGCGAGCGAGACCTTCTTGCCGCCGGTCTGGGCGGCGTTGAAGGCCTGCTGCACCCCTTCGAGCGTACGCAGGACGCCGGCCAGCTCGTCCGGGCTGTTGACCTCCCAGGTGCTCTGCGGCTGCAGCCGGATGCGGGCCCCGTTGGCGCCGCCGCGCTTGTCGCTGCCGCGGAAGGTCGAAGCCGACGCCCACGCGGTGGAGACGAGCTGGGCGACCGACAGGCCGCAGGCGAGGATCTGGTCCTTGAGCGCGGCGATGTCCGCGGCGTCGATGAGCTCGTGGTCCACTGCCGGCACCGGGTCCTGCCAGAGCAGCACCTCGGACGGGACCTCGGGGCCGAGGTAGCGGGCGATCGGGCCCATGTCGCGGTGGGTCAGTTTGAACCACGCGCGGGCGAAGGCGTCCGCGAACTCGGCCGGATTCTCGTGGAAGCGCCGCGAGATCGGCTCGTAGATCGGGTCCAGGCGCAGCGCGAGGTCGGTCGTCAGCATCGTCGGGGCGTGGGTCCGGGCCGGGTCGTGCGCGTCGGGAACGGTCCCGGCGCCCGCGCCGTCCTTCGGTTTCCACTGGTTCGCGCCGGCCGGGCTCAACGACTGCTCCCACTCGTACCCGAACAGGATGTCGAAGAAGTTGTTGTCCCACGTCGCGGGGGTGTTCGTCCAGGCGCCTTCGAGGCCGCTGGTGATGGTGTCGCCGCCCTTGCCGGTGCCGAGGCTGTTCTTCCAGCCCAGACCCTGCTCCTCGAGCGGGGCGGCCTCGGGCTCGGGGCCGACGGTGTCGGCCGGGCCGGCGCCGTGCGTCTTGCCGAAGGTGTGGCCGCCGGCGATCAGCGCGACGGTCTCCTCGTCGTTCATCGCCATCCGGGCGAACGTCTCGCGGATGTCGCGGGCCGAGGCGATCGGGTCCGGGTTGCCGTTGGGACCTTCGGGATTGACGTAGATCAGGCCCATCTGCACCGCGGCGAGCGGATCCTCGAGGTCACGGTCGCCGGTGTAGCGCTCGTCGCCCAGCCAGGTGGTCTCAGGGCCCCAGTAGACGTCCTCGTCGGGTTCCCAGACGTCGGGGCGGCCACCGGCGAAGCCGAAGGTGTCGAAGCCCATCGACTCCAGGGCCACGTTGCCGGCGAGGACCATCAGGTCGGCCCAGGAGAGGTTGCGGCCGTACTTCTTCTTGACCGGCCAGAGCAGGCGGCGGGCCTTGTCGAGGTTCGCGTTGTCGGGCCAGCTGTTGAGCGGGGCGAACCGCTGCTGCCCGCCGCCGGCGCCACCCCGGCCGTCGCTGATCCGGTAGGTGCCCGCGCTGTGCCAGGCCATCCGGATCATGAACGGGCCGTAGTGCCCGTAGTCGGCCGGCCACCAGTCCTGCGAGGTGGTCAGCACCTGGGCGATGTCCTGCTTCACGGCGGGCAGGTCGAGTGTCGTGAACGCACCGGCGTAGTCGAAGGTCTCGCCGAGCGGATTGGCCACCGCGGGGTTCTTGGCCAGGATCTTCAGGTTCAGCTGGTTCGGCCACCAGCTACGGTTGCCGCCGCCCTCGGTCGGGTGCGCGGCGCGTCCGTGCGCGACCGGGCAGCGCGACGCGGCGCCGACCTCCGCGTCGTGATCGATGGGCTGGTGGTCCTCCGACGGCAGGGACGTGGCCCCCGCCTGCGGGTCGTGAACGACGGCGTCGTGGCTCTCGGACATCGGTTTCCTTCCGTGGCGTGGCGGTCTGGAAGTCCACGGCTCGAAGTCTGGTCCGTGATCTGGAATGAGTCAAGTTCAGGTGCTGCCGCTGCGTCGTGCCGGAGCGGGCGCCGGCGTGTCCCGATGACCGTGCCTCAGCTGGACCACAGGTTCGCCTCAGCCGGACGAAACCTGACCCAACGGCCCGGTCCCGATTATGTGAGATATCCGGACACGAGACAAATGTGCGGCCGGTACCCAGCTCCAGCTCCAACCCCCCGAAGGAGAACTCTCAGTGCTTTCGAACCGAAAAGTACGGAAGAAGATGACACGTCGGCTGTCCCGTGGTGGAACCATCACGCTCAGCGCCATGCTCGCCGTGAGTTCTGTGCCGCTGTTCGGCACGCCGGCGCAGGCGGCCCCGGTCGGCTCAGGGTTCACCGTCAACGCTGCCGATATCGCCTTCATCCTCAAGCAGATCAAGATCTCCGAGCAGCACGCGCTCACGGCCACGGCCGCCGACCCGTGCGGCACGCTGGTGGGCCCCGGCCCGAACCAGATCCCGGACGTGCTGACACCCTACGGACTTCGTACCGTGGACGGCTCGTGCAACAACCTGGTGGACGCGGCCCGCGCCAAGGTCGGGCAGGCGGACCAGCCGTTCCCGCGCCTCACCACGCCGGAGTTCAAGACCGCCGAGGGCGTCGGCGCCGGCTTCTTCGGACCGGGTTCACCCGCGGTCGCGTCCTCGTCGTACGCGCAGAAGAACGCCGGCAACAGCGTCTTCGACTCGCAGCCACGAACGATCAGCAACCTGATCGACGATCAGACGTCCACCAACCCGGCCGCCGTGGCCGCGGCGGGCTTCCCGGTACGGACCCAGGGAGCCACCGGGGTGGCCACCTGCACCACCGGCCTGCCGACAGCGACGCCGCCGGTCCCGCCGAACTCCCCGGGTTGCGTCCCGGACCATCAGACGCTGTTCATTCCGAACGTCACCACCGATGTCGGCCTGTCACCGCCCTACAACAGCCTCTTCACGTTCTTCGGGCAGTTCTTCGACCACGGGGTGGACCAGACGGTCAAGAGTGGCGGCACGGTCTACGTCCCGCTCAAGGCCGATGACCCGCTGATCGCCGGCCCGGACCACATCGTCGGCAACGCCGACGACCTGTCGCCGAACCTGCGCTTCATGGCGCTGACCCGGGCGCAGAACCAGCCCGGCCCGGACGGCATCCTCGGCAACGGCGATGACATCACGGACGCCAACAACACCGACACCCCGTGGGTGGACCAGAGCCAGACCTACTCCTCGCACTCCTCGCACCAGATCTTCATGCGGGAGTACGCGCTGGTGGACCCCGATGGTGCCGGCCCGCTGGCGGCGCGACCGGTCTCCACCGGTTCGCTGCTCGGCGGCGCGGGCAACCAGGCCGCGGGCATGGCACCGTGGTCGGCAGTCAAGGAGCAGGCGGCCACCAAGCTTGGTCTGCTGCTTAGCGACCGGGATGTCGTGAACATTCCGACGCTGCTGGCGGACGCGTACGGCAAGTTCATTCCCGGTCCGGTCAGCGGCTTGCCGCAGTACGTCACGGCGACCGGCCTGGTGGAGGGCAACCTGGCGACTCCGGTCGCGGTGCCGGCAAACGTGCGGTACTTCGACACTCCGTTCCTGACGGACATCGCGCACAACGCCGACCCGAGCCCGCAGGACACGGATCACAACCCGGGCACCCCGCCGGTCAACCCGACTCCGGACGCCAACACCACGGCGTCGGCCGACTTCGCCGGCCAGGCTCCGGGTACGTACGACGACGAGCTGCTCAACTCGCACTTCATCTGTGGTGACGGCCGGTGCAACGAGAACATCGCGTTGACCACCATTCACCAGATCTTCCACTCCGAGCACGACCGCCTGGTCGCGGACATCAAGAACACGATCAACGGCCTGACCGGTACGGCGAACACCGACTGGCACCTCGCGTCGGGTGCCGACGGCTGGAACGGTGAGCGGCTGTTCCAGGCGGCTCGCTTCGTCACCGAGATGGAGTACCAGCACCTGGTCTTCGAGGAGTTCGCTCGCAAGGTCCAGCCCGCCGTCCGTCCGTTCCACGTGTACTCGCCGGACATCAACCCGGCCATCAACGCCGAGTTCGCCGCGGCCGTGTACCGCTTCGGCCACTCGATGTTGAACGAGGACGTCGCCCGGACGAATCCGGACGGCTCGGATAACAGCCTTCCGCTGCTGACGGCCTTCCTGAACCCGCCGACCTACACCCGTACCGGTCCTGGTGACTGTGCCAACGACGCCGCCGGTGTGTGTACCGGTGCGCCTACCGGTGGGCTCAGCTCGCAGGAGGCCGCCGGCGCCGTGGTCATGGGTTCGTCGAGCCAGGTCGGCAACGAACTCGACGAGTTCGTCACCGAGACGCTGCGGAACAACCTGCTGGGTCTGCCCCTGGACCTCCCGACACTCAACATGACGCGAGCTCGCGATGTTGGCATCCCGTCCCTGAACGAGGTTCGCCGGCAGATCAACGCCCGCACCAACGACGCCCAGCTGACCCCGTACACAAGCTGGGTGGATTATGGCCAGAACCTGAAGCACCCGGAGTCGCTGATCAACTTCGTGGCGGCGTACGGCAAGCACCCGACCGTCACCGGCGCGACCACGCTGGCCGGCAAGCGCGAAGCCGCACGGGTACTGATCGACCCGGTCCTGGGCACGGATGTGCCGCCGGCGGACACCGCGGACTTCCTGAACAGCTCCGGTACGTGGGCGACGCAGGCCACCGGCATCAACGACGTCGACCTCTGGGTGGGCGGCCTCGCCGAGAAGACCAACCTGTTCGGCGGCCTGCTCGGCAGCACCTTCAACTACGTCTTCCAGTCTCAGCTGGAAAGCCTGCAGGACGGTGACCGGCTGTATTACCTGAACCGTACCCAGGGCATGAACCTGCGTAGCCAGCTTGAGGGCAACTCGTTCGCGGAGCTGATCGGGCGCAACACCGTGGGCACCAACTCGCTCAAGGCGGACGCGTTCGCCACCGCCGACTGCCGGTTCCAGCTGGCGAACCTCGACGGCACGCCGGCCGGCTACGTGGCTCAGGGTGCGACGGTCACCGACGACCCGAGCACCACGGACTGCAACGAGAATCTGCTGCTCCTGCGCAAGCCGGACGGCACGATCCAGTACAAGGAGAAGAACACCGTCGACCCCTCCGGCATCAACGGGCAGTCCGTCTACAACGGCACTGACGGTGCGGACCGGATCTGGGGCGGCAACGACAACGACACCTTCTGGGGTGGCCTCGGCAACGACCGGATCGAGGGCAACGGCGGCGACGACGTGGCGCTCGGTGGCGGGGGCAACGACATCATCACCGACCTGGGCGGCGCCGACGTGCTCAAGGGCGGTCCGGGTAACGACGCGATCGACAGTGGTATCGGCGACGACATCACGATGGGTGGCGACGGTCAGGACTTCATCAACGGTGGGGCGAACGACAACGAACACTTCGCCGGTCCGGGCAACGACTTCATCATTGCCGGCCAGGGTGCGGACGCGGTGTTCGGCGACAGTGGCGACGACTGGATCCAGGGTGGCTCCGGGCAGGACCTGCTGCAGGGCGACCACGGCGCGGCGTTCTTCGACGACCCGGGACAAACCGCTCCGGGCAACGACATCATGATCGGTCAGGTCGGCGAGAACGACTACGACGCCGAGGGCGGCGACGACATCATGGCGCAGAACGCCGCGGTTGATCGCAACGCCGGCTCCGGTGGCTTCGACTGGGCGATTCACCAGTACAACACCATCCCGGCCAACGACGACATGATGATCAACAACAACCTGGCCGGCGTGCCGATCCAGGTGGTCGTCAACCGCGACCGGTGGCAGGAGACCGAGGCGGACTCGGGCTACAACTTCAACGACACCCTCAAGGGTACGGACGGCGCGCTCGCCACGCCGGCACTGGTAGGTGGCGGTGGCTTCATCGGCTGTGACGCTCTCGACCAGGCTGGTATCGACCGGATCGCCGGGCTCAACCAGCTCATCACGCCGGCGTTGCTGGCGGCGCAGACGACCACCGGTGCCTCGGTGGCAGCGCTCTCCGCTCCGGGCCAGTGCCCGTTGGTGGGCAACGTCTGGGGCGATGGCGACATCCTGATCGGCGGCCTCGGCAGTGACCGGCTGGAAGGCCGTACCGGCAACGAGATCCTCGACGGTGACCGGTACCTGATGGTCCGGATC
>JAVHVY010000183.1:0-16379 GCA_032160305.1 Actinoplanes sp. | reverse complement strand
GATCCGGACCATCGTGTCGCAGGATTCCCGCCAGCCCGCGCTCAGCCCGTGCGTCTCATTCCCGATCAGCAGCAGCCGCGGTCCGGTCAGGTCGTAGTCGGCCACGTCCACCGTCCCATGCTCGTCGGTGCCGACGATCTGCAGCGGCAGGCCCCCGGCACGCAGGTCGCCCACCCAGGCCAGCACCTCGCGGTGCGAGTCGACCCGCAGCACCGGCAGGGCGAAGAGGGAGCCAGTGCTCGCGCGTACCGATCCGGGGTCGTAGGGGTCGGCCGCGTGGCCCGTGATGATCACCGCGGCCGCCCCGAACGCGTCCGCGGAACGGACCAGCGTGCCGATGTTGCCCGGTATGGCCGGGCGGTCGAAGACGACCACCAGCAGGCCGGCGGCCGGGGCAATGGCGCTCAGGTCGTCGCTCGGCAGGGCGACCACCGCGAGCAGCTGGGTCGTCTACTTTTGGGAGAGCTCGGCGAGCAGTTCCGTATCCATCGCGACGGGCGTGGCGTCGGTCCGGTCGAGCATGTCGCGCGCCCACGCCGAGAGGGCACCGCGGTCGGGGTAGATCAGTGCGTTGACCGTCCAGCCGTTCTGCACGGCGAGGGTGATCGGCCGCACCCCGGAGACGAGGAACTCCCCGGCCCGGTGGCGTTTCGTCCGGTTGGTAAGGAGCGCCTGCCATTGCTGGAAGCTCGCGTTGCGCGTGCTGACCCGCAGTGTTCTCGCCATCGCGCAGACGATACAGGCGCGCAGGCAGTGCGGGGCGCGGAGCCGATACAGGGGTGCGGAGGCCATACAGGCGGCGGTACTGGGCGCGCAGGCGGCATGGGCCCGGAGCCGATACAGGCGGCCAGGTGGTGAACGCCGCACTGCGTCCGGATGGGCGGACGGCCACAATTGCTGTGCCGGGAGGAGAGGCCCATGCACACTGACGGCGTGGCTTTCACGTTGACGATCGACTGTGGCGGCGGCGGAATCAAAGGCTCCGTCCTCGACGAGGCCGGGACCATGCGTGCCCAGCCGCTGCGGGTGCCGACGCCCTATCCGCTGCCCCCGGATCTGTTCGTGAAGACCCTGCTCCAGCTGGGTGAGCGACTGCCGACCGCGGACCGGGTGACGGTCGGGATGCCGGGCATGCTGCGGCACGGCGTGGTCGTGGCGACGCCGCACTACGTCACCCGCAGCGGTCCGCGGACCAGGATCGATCCCGAGCTGGTCGACGGCTGGCACGGTTTCGACGCGCGCACCGCGCTCGCCGAGGCCTTCGGCCTGCCGACGCTGGTGCTCAACGATGCGGAGGTGCACGGTGCCGGTGTCGTCGCCGGTACCGGCTGCGAGCTCATTCTCACCTTGGGTACGGGACTGGGCTGCGCCCTGTTCGACGGCGGCGCACTGGCCCCGCACCTGGAGATGTCCCAGGCGCCGGTCCGCTGGGGGATGAGCTACGACACGTACATCGGTGAGCACGAACGCCGCCGCCTCGGCGACGCGCTCTGGTCCCGCCGGGTTCGCAACGTCGTCGACGGCCTGCGCCCGGTCTTCCTCTGGGACCGCATCTACCTCGGCGGCGGCAACTCCCGCCTGATCACGGCGACCCAGCTGGCCCGGATGGGCGACGACGTGATCGTGGTCCCGAACACGGCCGGTATCGTCGGCGGCGTCCGGGCCTGGACGCTCAACACCGTCCGCTGACCGGGGGCGGGGCCAGCCCCGACCCGGTGGCCAGGTCCGGCACGGCCCGGTCGGTGACCAGCGACGGCGTGTCGAGCACGGAGCGGGCCGGCGCCCGCCCGCCGGCCCACGCGAACGCCCAGAACGGCGGTGGCTGGGCCACGCCGCCCGCCTCGGTCTGCTCCCACAGGGCGATCGGCTCCGCCGCCCGGTGCAGAACGAGTTCCCCGACGAACGGGACCGGCGCGAGCGTGGTGTGCGTCGTGAGGTAGTCGGTCACCCCGTGATTGTGCCGGTTTTGCTCACATGTCGTCGCGGCGGACCGATCAGATGATCGGTGAGCGAGGAGAGGAGCAGGATGCCGACGACGTTGGCAGCCGCACTTTTCGGCGTGTGGATGTCCGCGCTCGGGGCTGGTTTCTGGCTGGAGTCGGCCTGGCAGATGCCGATCCGACTGGTCGCCGGGGCGTCCGCGATGCTGGCGATCCGGGCCGGGGTGCGTCGTTTCAAGCCCGCGCGCACCCTGCCGTGGAACGTTCTCGCCGTCATCGTGGTGCTCTCGACGGTCGCCACGGCTGCCCGTACCGAGGTCACCGGCGTCGCGAAGACCGTCGCCGACGTGTCGGGGCTGGGCGTCTACCCGCTGCTCGCGCTCGTGCTGGTGCTCTTCGCCCGGTATCGCACCGGCGGCGGCCGGGACCGCGGCGGCCTGCTCGACACGCTCGCCGTCACCTCCGGGATCACGCTGCTGACCTGGGTTCTGGTGATCGCTCCGCACCTGCGCTCGATGACCGGCCCGGTCACCGACCGGCTGGTCGAGAACGCCGTCCCGATCGGCGAGCTGCTCTGCCTGGCCGCGTTCGCCCGCCTCGGCACGGCCTCCGGCCGCCGGGTCGTCGCCGTCTGGCTGCTCGGCGCCGGCCTCCTGGCGATGCTCGCCGCCGACGTCGGCTACAACCTGGTCGAGCCGCACGGTGATCTGACGTTCCTGGCGACCTTCGGCCGGATCTCGCTGTACGCCGCGTTCGGCCTGACCGCCCTGCTCCCGTCGATGCGCCGGCTGACCGAGCCGGTACCGCCGGCCGCCGACCTGAGCCGGGTCCGGCTGGCCCTGCTCGCCGCGGCGTCGCTGGTCGCCCCGATCGTGCTGCTCGCCCGGGTCCCGGTCGATCCGGTGATCGCCGGGCTGAGCGCGGTCACGTTCCTGCTCGTCCTCGGCCGGATGGCCGGGATCATGGCCAGTCACCGGCTGGCCCTGTCCCGGGAGCGGGGCCTGCGGGAGGCGAGCGCCGCCCTGGTCTCCGCGGTCGGCCCGGAGCAGGTCGGGGTCGCCGTCCGGACCGCGGTCGCCCAACTGCTGCCCGACGACGTCGCGCACCGGGTGGTGCTGGCGATGGCGATCGCCCAGCCGGAGGAGCCGATGCCCGGCCCGCAGGCGGCCCAGGCCGACGACGACCGGGCCTATGGGACGGCCGCGCGCCTGGTGCCGACCCGGGACGTGGACTGGGCGGTGGCCGTCCGGCTGACCCAGTTCAACATGATGCTGCGTTGCCCGCTCGTGCTGCGGGACCGGCCGACCGGCGACCCGCTGGTCGGGGTGCTGCACGTGGGCGCTCCGACCTGGGCGCTGCTCGGCCTGCAGCATTCGCTCGAGGTGCTGGCCGCGCAGGCGGCGCTGGCGCTGGAACGGATCGAACTGAACCAGGAGGTCATCCGCCGCAACAGCGAGACCTATTTCCGGACGCTGGTCCTGAACACCTCGGACGTCATCGCGATCCTCGACGAGCAGGACCGGATCCGGTACGCGAGCCCGTCCGCGCAGTCGGTGCTCGGCAGCGACCCGGTCGGCATTCGACTGGCCGACATCGTGCACCCGGCCGACCGCGCCCGGTTGCAGGACCTGCTCTACGCCGTACGCAATGGGGCCGGTCCGGATCAGGGCCTGGATTTCCGGGCGCTGGATGCCCGGGAGGCTGAGCTGACCCTGGAAATGCACTTCCGGGATCTGCGCGGCGACCTGACCGTCGCCGGGCTGGTCGTCACCATGCGGGACGTGACCGAGCGCCGCCGGCTCGAACGCGACCTCACCCACCAGGCCTTCCACGATTCGCTGACCGGCCTGGCCAACCGGGTCCTCTACGCCAACCGGCTCGAGCACGCGCTGGCCCGGGGCGCCCGGGACGGCTCGGTGGTCGGGGTGCTCTTCATCGACCTGGACGACTTCAAGGTCGTCAACGACACGCTGGGGCACGCGGTCGGCGACGAGCTACTCAAGGCCGTCGCCCAGCGGATCAGCGGCGCGTTGCGGGCCGACGACACGGCCGCCCGGCTCGGTGGCGACGAGTTCGCGGCGTTGATCGAGAACGTCCAGGACCCGGGCGCGGTCGAGGAGACCGCCGAGCGGATCCTGAACGCGCTGGCCGAGCCGATCATGGTGGACGGCGGCGCCCTGCACGCGGTGGCCAGCATCGGCATCACCACCACGCCGGAGGCCGACAACGCCGGCGAGTTGCTGCGCCAGGCCGACCTCGCGCTCTACGTCGCCAAGGGTGCGGGCAAGAACCAGTGGCGGCGGTACCAGACCCACCTGCACGAGGCGATGGTCGAACGTCTGGAGCTGCGGTCCGCCCTGGAGCACGCGGTCAACGAGGGCCACTTCCTGCTGCAGTACCAGCCGATCGTCGACCTGGCCACGGCCGAGGCGGTCGGCTTCGAGGCGCTGGTCCGCTGGGCGCACCCGGTGCGCGGGATCGTCGCGCCCGACCAGTTCATCGAGGTGGCCGAGGAGTCCGGGCTGATCGTGCCGATGGGCCGCTGGGTCCTCGACCAGGCGCTGCACACCGTGGCCCAGTGGCGCCGCGCCCTGCCCCGCGCCCGCCAGCCGTACGTGAGTGTGAACGTCTCGGTCCGGCAGTTCCGGCAGGCCGGTTTCGTCGAGCACGTCAAGCAGTCGCTGGAGTATGTCGGCGTGCCGGCCCGGGCGCTGATGCTGGAGATCACCGAGACCCTGCTGGTCCGCGACGACGAGCAGATCTGGGCCGATCTGGCCGAGTTGCAGGAGCTGGGCGTCCGGATCGCCATCGACGACTTCGGCACCGGCTACTCGTCGCTGGGCTATCTGCGGCAGCGGCCGATCGACGTGTTGAAGATCGACAAGACGTTCATCGCCGACATGGTCGGCAGTCAGCAGCAGCTGACCCTGGTCAGCGGCATCGTCGGCCTGGCGCAGAACCTGGACCTGACCGTGATCGCCGAGGGCATCGAGGACGCCACCCACCGGGATCTGCTGGTCCGGATGGGCTGCCCGTTCGGCCAGGGCTACTTCTACTCGTCGCCCGTCGGCGCCACGGAGGCGTTGACCTGGATGACGGCACCTGGCCATGCGGCGCGGCCGGAGGAGGTCTCCGCTGCCTGAGGCGACGATCGGCGGCGGGGCTCGGGCCACGCCTGGTTCGACAGCGGGGGGCGACCACCTCCGGGCCGGGCATACGGCCTGTGCGGCCGGCGTTCAGCGCGGTCGCGATCTGGCCGAGTTCGATCAGGGTCACCCCGATGCCGGTCCCGGCCAGTTCGCGGCGGACCGAGTCGGTCAGGCCGTGCAAGGCGTTTCGTCGGCACCACCACGGCGGCGCCGATCGGCTTTGTGGCCGCTGCCGACTCCCCGCTCCCAGCGGGCGGCGAGAACGACCGTCCAGCCGGATTTTCCGAATCGGATCGCGGTCGACCGACCGATCCCGCTGGACGCTCCAGTGACGATTGCCACCGCCATGCCACGTTCCTTTCACAGAAACGGCGCTGCCCCGAGTGGGACGGCGCCGTTTCTGGGCGGACCTATCGCTTGCTGTGGTAAGCCTCGACGATCGAACTGGGGATGCGGCCGCGCTCGGAGACCTCGTAGCCGTTCTTGGTCGCCCACTCGCGGATCGCCTGGTTCTGGTCGCGGCTCGCCCGGCCGGTCGAGGCCGGGGCGCCGCGGCGCGCTGCCTGGCTGGAGATGGCCCCGCTGCGGCCGATGCGGGTGGCCGCACCCAGGTACGGGTCGAGGGCCTTGCGCAGCTTGCCGGCGTTCTTCTCGGACAGATCAATGGTGTAGTTGACCCCGTCCAGTCCGAACTCCACGGTGCGATCCGCCTCGCCGCCGTCGAGGTCGTCGGTCAGAAGGGTAATTACCTGCTTGGCCATGTGGTCGCTCCTGAACCCGGTGTCATTGTGTAACGGCTATACGCACACGGCGTGGGTTGCCGCGAAATTACTGTTCCTGCTCATTCTGGACCGTAAGGCTTTGACAATGCAAATTGTCCTTCCGCATGTCGCATTAGTTGCACCGGTCGTGGCGGCCCGGGATGGGCGGCGGCGGCCAGGCGTCGGAAACAACCCGGTAATGCTTTTCACCGGCGTCGATCTGGGCTAGGGTGCCGGGAGCGCTCCCACGCCATCCCCGATCATCTCCAGGAGTTTCTATGAGACGTGCCATCCGCGCCGCTGCGGTTGCCTGTCTGCTCGGTGCCGGCTCCGCTGTCGCCTTTGTCGCCACCGGTACTGCGCAGGCCGCCACCTCGATCTGCGAGCAGTTCGGCTCGACCACCGTCCAGGGCCGCTACATAGTCATGAACAACCGCTGGGGGACCAGCGCCCAGCAGTGCATCAACGCCACCGACTCCGGCTTCACGATCACCACTCAGCAGGGCACGAGCCCCACCAACAGCGCCCCGGTGTCCTACCCGGCCATCTACCTCGGTTGCCACTACACCGCCTGCTCGCCTGGCACCAACCTGCCCCTGAAGCTCAACTCGATCGGGAGCTCGACCAGCAGCATCAACTACACCTACGTATCCGGTGCGATCTTCGACGCGTCGTACGACATCTGGCTCGACCCGACGCCGAAGACCAACGGGGTCAACGCGCAGGAGGTGATGATCTGGTTCAACCGGCAGGGCTCGATCCAGCCGATCGGCTCGTCCGTCGGCACGACCACGATCGGTGGCAAGTCCTGGGAGGTCTGGCGGGGCAGCAACGGCCAGAACGCGGTGGTCTCCTACGTGGCGCCGTCCGCGATCACGAGCTGGAATTTCAACGTGCTCGACTTCCTCAACGACGTGAAGAACCGCGGCGCGATCACCGGTGACTGGTACCTGACCAGCATCCAGGCCGGCTTCGAGCCGTGGAACGGTGGCGCCGGTCTGGCCATCAGTAACTTCACCGCGGCGGTCAACGGCGGCGCGCCGCCGCCGCCCCCGCCCACGACCCCGCCCACGACCCCGCCCACGAACCCGCCGCCGGCCGGCGGGTGTCGGGTCAAGTACACACCGAACGTGTGGACCGGCGGCTTCGTCGCCGATGTCGCCGTGACCAACGCCGGCAGCAGCACGGTGAACGGCTGGACGCTCGGCTTCACACTGCCGGGCGGCCAGCAGATCACCAACTCCTGGAACGCCGCACTGAGCGGTTCCAGCGGCGCGGTCACCGCCAAGAACGTGTCCTGGAACGGCAGCATCCCCCCGAACTCGAGCCAGTCGTTCGGTTTCCAGGGGACCTACAGCGGCAGCTTCTCCGCCCCGGCGAGTTTCACGCTGAACGGCAGCTCCTGCAGCAAGGCCTGACCGGCGGCAAGCCCGAGCCGCCTCGTCGCCGATCCGCCGGCGACGGGGCGGCTCGTCCAGTCGAGCCAGGTGCCTCCTGGTCGCCTGTGGACTGCCGGTCGCCGTTGCCGGGCCCCGTTCGGCAGGCGGCCTGACCTGCTGGTCTGCGAGAACATCCGCAAAGGTACGAAGGGGCAGCGCACTGTCGCGTCGGTGAGCTGCGGCATTCCACTATCCGGCCATGACTTGACGATCTTTGCGATCACGCATAGCTTCCGAAGGCGATCTCCCCGTAAGGTTCTCGCCGAATAGATCGTGACACAGCGGTGACCCCGCCGATCGCGCGCGACGCATCACTCTCGGAGGAACACTATGCTGAGCCGCTTCGGCCCGGCTACAACGTCTGTCCTTTTTGGACTTTTTGGTGCGTCTATGTCGTTTGCGGGTGCGCGATGACCGTCGCCGCCGCCCTCGAACGCAAGACCATGACCACCACGGGCATGTTCACCTTCGCGGCGGCTGCCTCCGCTCCCGTGGTGGTGCTGCTGGGCAGCATCCCGGCCACGTACGCGACCACCGACGTGGTCGGCGTCCCGCTGGGTTTCCTGCTCGTCGGCGCCGTGGTGGCCCTGCTGTCGGTCGGCTACACCACCCTCTCCCGGCGCATCCCGCACCCGGCGGTCTACTACGCGGTGATCGCCCGAGGCCTGGGCCGGCCCATCGGCGTCGGCGGCGGCACGGTCGCCCTGCTGGCCTACAACGCCATCCAGACCTCCCTGTACGGCCTGCTCGGCGCCACCCTGAACGGCATGTTCGGCGGCCCGTGGTGGCTCTGGGCGCTACTCACCGTCGCTCTGGTCGGGGTTGTCGGCGTGCGTTCGGTCGCGATCTCGACCCGGCTGCTGGGTACGATCCTGGTGCTGTCGTTCATGGTGCTGGCCCTGTTCGACGTCGCCGCCGTGGCGCACCCCGCCACCGGCACCCTCAGCGCCGAGGGGTTCAAGATCGCGGAGCTGGCCAAGAGCGGCGTCGGTGGCGCTGCCGCCTACTGCCTGGCCGCGCTGATGGGCTTCGAGGCCGCCGCCTCGTTCAGCGAGGAGGCCCGGGCCCGGGTCGCCCCGACCCGCGCGGTGTTCATCTCGCTCGGCGTGCTCGTCGGTGCGTACGCGCTCAGCGCCTGGGCGATGGGGGTCGCGGTCGGCCCGCAGCAGGTCACCGCGGTCGCCGCGGACCCGTCCGTCGGACTGCCGTTCAACGTCTTCGAGGACCAGTACGGCCCGCTCATGCCGCCGCTGATCCGCGCGATGCTGGTCGCCGCGATCATCACCTCGCTACTGGCGCTGCACTCGATCGCGGCCCGGTACGGCTTCGCCATGGCCCGCGAGGGCGTGCTGCCCGGCGTCATCGCCTCGACCGGCGGCGGGCGCCAGGCCGGCTCGCCGGTCGGCGGCTCGTTGCTGCAGACCGCCGTGGCGCTGATCGTGGTGATCGCCTTCGCGATCCCCGGTGCCGACCCGGTCGCCACGTTGTTCGCCTGGTTCTCCACGCTGGGCGCGCTGGCCCTGCTGGCCCTGCTGGTGGTCACGTCGCTGGCGGCGATGGTCCACCTGCCCCGCCGGGGAGACGACGCGGAAAATCTGTGGAACCGCCGGATGGCCCCGCTGCTCGGCGTGTTCACCGGCGCCGTCGTGCTCGCCACGATGGTGATCAATGTAGACTCGATGCTCGGCGTCGGCCCGGAGTCCAACCTGCCCTACGTGATCCCCGCGGTGGTCGCGATCACCGGCGTCCTGGGTGTCGTCTGGGGCCTCTACCTGCGCGGGGCCAAGCCCGAGATCTACCAGAAGATCAGCCGGGGACAGCCGCGCCGGCACGCGGTCGTCGACGTGCAACTCGCCGACATCGAGCTCTGAGAGGGCACCGGACGCCATGACCTACCCGTCCTATCCGCCTGCCCCGGGCCGGCACCATCTCGGCCCGACCGAGGGCGAGCCGCGCAACGGCTTCGACCGGCCCGGCGCGCAGCACGACCCCGCCGTCTGGTGGGGCTCGGAGCCGGCCGTTGGTCAGTCCACCGACCCGGCGTGGGCCGGCAATCCGGTCCAGCCTGCGCTACCGGTCGTCCCGCTGGAGGCCCGGCCCTATCCGCAGGCGCAGGCCCAACCGGGCTGGCCGGAGAGCCGGCCGACCTGGCCGGAGCCGGGGCCGGCATACCCCGATCAGCAACCGTCCTGGCTGGAGCATGGGCCGGCCCGCGGCGAAACGCAGCCGGGCTGGCAGCCGCCGTATCAGGGGGCCGCAGAGTTCCAGCGGGAGTATGTGGCCGCCCCCGCCTGGGAGCCCGCCGTGCCGCCGGCGGCCCAGCCGGCGCACCGGTCCGAGGGCGAGCCGATCAGTTCGACGATGCGGGGCCAGATCGTCGACCGGATGATCCGGATCAACACCTCGCACGCGTTGCAGGCCGCCGACCGGCTCGGCACCAAGCTCGCGGTCGGACCGCACTGTCTAGCCCTCTTCTCGATCGACAACATCCCGGGCCGCTACCAGCGGTTGAGCACGGCGACCCGGCTGATCCTGGACGGCGAGGACGCGGAGAGCCTGCCCGACCTGCTCCGGGACCTGGCCGCCCGGGCCCGGGAGAAGATCGCCGAGGCCAAGGCGGTCGGCCGGCGCTGGGAGGCGCGGACCCCGTTGACCGGTCTCGTGCTGCGCAGCGAGGAGTTCTCCGCGGACACATCGTTCATCGGGCTCGGGATCTCCACGCTGGACACCCCGGAGAGCCCGTGGCGCCTCTCCAAGCAGAGTGTGACCGGCGCCGACGGCCTGCACCTGCGTGGCCAGGGAATGATCTATCTGCACGACGGCACGGCGGTGCATGTCGTCCGGCGGGCCCAGATGGCGAGCGGGCAGCACGAGATCACCGCCTCGCGCCGGGTCGACAGCCAGTATCCCTCCCGCCGCGACGAGCACCTGATCGAGCGGGCGGCGCACCAGGGGGACCAGAGCTGGGAGTTGATGCGCCGCCTCCACGATGTGTTGCTGACCGCATGAGCGACTGCACCGAGCGGCAACCAGCCGCAGCGGCCAACGGCCTGGCCGGCGAGGGCCAGAAGCGCATGCCTAAGGCAGGCACCGCATGAGCGACTGCACCGAGCGGCAACCAGCCGCAGCGGCCGACGGCCTGGCCGGCGAGGGCCAGAAGCGCATGCCTAAGGCAGGCAACCCATGACCGGCCCGCTCGGCACGCCACCCGGCATGGACGCCGCGGCCACGCTCGGCAGCCCGCATCTGGACGCCGACCGGTTCCTCGAGATCCTGCACGAGCGGCACCGGGCGACCCGTTCGATCGATGTGGGCTATCCGGTGGCGACCGACATCGACTACTGCCGGGTCGAAGCGCTCGCCGACGGCATCTGGAACAACATCGGCGACCCGTATACGGACCCGCCGGGCGGCAACCACACCAAGCCGGCCGAACGCGCGCTGCTCGAATGGGCGGGCGAGCTGTTCGGCTTCCCCGCCGTGGACCGCTGGGGGTACGTGACCACCGGCGGCACCGAGGGCAATCACGCTGCCCTGCACGCCGCCCGCAATGCGTTCCCGGTTGACGCCCGCGGGCACACCACCGCGGTCGGCTACTACTCGGCGGCCGCACACTACTCGGTTCCGAAGATCTTCGAGTTCCTCAGCATTCCGGCGTTCCGGGTGCGGGCCGCCGCGTCCGGCGAGATGGACTACGACCACCTCGCCCAACTGCTGGCCCTGCACCCGACCCGGCCGGCGATCGTGAACGCGACGGTGGGCACGACGATGACCGAGGCGATCGACGACGTCGACCGGATCGCGGGCCTGTTGCCGGCGATGGGCGTTCGGCACAGCTATCTGCACGTGGATGCGGCGCTCACCGGGATCCCGCTCGCCCTCGACGGCGCGCTGCAACTCGACCGGGCCGACAGCGTGGCGATCAGCGGCTACAAGTTCTTCGGCACCCAGCGCATCTGCGGCCTCGTCCTGGGCCGCCGGCACACCCGCCGGCAGGGTCGGCACATCGCCTACACCGCGACGGCCGACACCACGCTCACCGGTTCGCGCGACGGCCTCGGCGCCCTGCAGATGTGGTACGCGGTCGCCGTGCTGGGCGACGACGGTCACCGGGCGCGCACCGCCGCCGCCCGGGACCTGGCCACCTATGCGACCAAGCGCCTCACCGAGTCGGGCTGGCCGGCGTGGCGGCACCCGTGGGCGATGACGGTGGTCTTCGCCACCCCGCCGCCGGCCGTGACCGGCAAGTGGAAACTGGCCAGCGCCGACGGCGTCAGCCACTTCATGTGCATGCCGGGCCGTACGCACTGGCAGGTCGACGCGTTCGTGGCCGACGTGGTCTCGGCGGCCCGCGAGGCAAGCGCGCCGGGCGGCTATCTGCCCCGGCAGCGCATCAACGCCGGGCCGGTGCCGCTGTTGCAGCCGGCGCCGGCCATCGCTACGGCCGGATCAGCACCTTGATGTGGCGGCCGTTCTCCGCGTCGTGGAAGGCTTCCGCGGCTTCGGCGAGCGGCCGCACCGCGGTGACGAAGTCGTCCGCGCCGACCGCGCCCGCCCGCAACAGCTCCATCGCGTCGGCGTAGTCCTCGGGCAGATAGGTCGCGCTGCCCTGGATCCGCAGCTGGCTGTCCTGCAGGATCGCTAGCGGGATGCGCACGTCGGCCGGTGGCACCCCGACCACCACGACCGTGCCGCCCTTGTTCGCCAGGCCGAAGGCCTGCTGGATGGTGGACTGCTCGGCGACGCAGTCGAAGACCACGTCCGCGCTCTCGCCCAGCGCCGCGCGGCCCTGCTCGACGGCGTCCGGCGCCGTAGCGTCGATGACCGCGTCCGCGCCGAAGCGCAGGGCCCGCTCGCGGCGTTCCGCCGAACGGGCGGTCAGTAGGACCCGGCGGGCCCCGTGCGCCCGGGCCACCTTGAGGATCAGCAGCCCGATCGTCCCGGCGCCGAGGATCGCCACGGTCCGGTCCTTGACATCGCCGGCCAACCGGATCGCGTGTACGGGGGTGGACAGCGGCTCGATCAGGGCGGCGGTCAGGTCGTCCAGCTCGGCGGGCACGTCGTGCAGCCGCCGGGTATCGACGGTGAACCAGTCGGCCATCGCGCCCTGGTCGTGCGCGCAGCCGAAGAAGCGCAGATTCTCGCAGACGTTCTGCCGCCCGGCCCTGCATTGTTTACAGCTCCAGCAGGGCAGATCGGGTTCGAGGGTGACCCGCTGCCCGGTCTGCTCGACGATCCCGACGACTTCGTGGCCGGCCGCATAGGGCAGCACGATGAACGGGTGCCGCCCGCGCAGCGCGTGCGTGTCGGAGCCGCAGACCCCGGCGAGCACGGTGCGCACCAGCACCTCGCCGGGGCCGGGAACCGGCGTCGGCACCGTTTGCACTGTCACCCCGCCGGCGGTCACGATCACCCTGCGCATCGTTGCCGGAACGCTCATGTGCTGCACGATGTCACCGACCCGACGGCACCGGCAAGCACCGGGCCAGGTTGAGCCCGTGCGCCAACCGACAATGGCCGACATCGCCCGGCGCGCCGGCATGTCCCGGATCGCTGGTCTCGGATCGCTTGGTCTCGGCTCGCTTGGTTCCGGATTGCTTGGTCTCGGATCGCTTGGTTCCGGATTGCTTGGTCTCGGATTGCTTGGTCTCGGATTGCTTGGTCTCGGATTGCTTGGTCTCGGATCGCTGGTCCCGGGCCGCAGCTGCTGGGTACCAGGGCGGATTAGCCCGCTGCGGCCAGGCGGATTGCCCCCCATACGGGATCAACTGCCACGTGCGGATTGATGCCCCGATGCCGCAGGCAACTCAGCACCGTCGCTTGGACTGGGGTTTCGGTGCTCAGGAGGCCGCCGGCCAGGACCACTGGGCCGGCTGACGGTGGGTCCAGTTCGTCGAACGTCGCTATCAGGTGGGCGGCGGCTTTCGCGGTCAGGTCTGCCGCGATGGGGTCGTCACTGGTGCAGACCAAGGGCGCAAGGGACGCGAAGGTTGCCGGCGGGACCCGCGTTGCCCAGGCGACCAGGGCGTCCGTGGTGCTGGCCTGGGCTTGGGCGGCGATGGCCTGGGCCAGTGGGGTGGTGAAGTCTCGGGCTGCCGCTTTGACGGCCTGAAGGCCGAGCCAGAGGCCGGAACCTCTGTCGCCCAGAAGCCAGCCCAGGCCGTCCGCCGTCCTGACGATGTGATAGTCGTCGATCTGGGCGGCGACTGCGCCGGTTCCCGCGATCAGGACGGTGCCGGTTCGGGCTTCGGTTGCCGAGGCGAAGGCGGTTACCGCGTCGCCGACGATCTTGATATTGCAGGTCAGCCCGAGCGACGTCCACTCGTCGGCGAAGGCCTCGGCCACGCCGGGACCGGCGAGCCCGCTGATACCGGCCAGGCCGACGACCGCGGCGGTGACGTCTGCGGTGTGCTGTCCGCGGAGCGCCGTGCGGATGGCAGCTCCAATGTGGAGGGCCGCCGTCGCGCCGAAGGTCGCCGGGTTCCCGGGGTCGCCGAATCCGCGGGCCACGGGCAGGCCGGAGTCGCCGGTCAGGAGGGCTCGCGTGGTGGTGCCGCCGGCGTCTACGCCCAGGGTCAGGTGCATGGGAGGAATCGAAGCATAGAAAATTTTCATTGACTATGGGTTGCGGTGGTCGTAATTTTCATCGGCGTACCTGTCGATGAAGGGATCGCCGTCGTGGTGGGTGGGAGTGGGGGGCTGCTCGGGCGGCTCCGGGTGGAAGGGCCGACCCTGCCGGGAGCCCTCGCCCGGATCGCCGAGACGATCGTGGCCGATCCGGAGGCCGCCGCGCACGCCAGCATCGTGGATCTGGCCGAGCTGACCGGGACGTCGACGGCAACGGTGACCCGGTTCTCGCGGGTGCTGGGCTTCAAGGGGTATGCGAATCTTCGGGTCGCCATCGCGACCGAAACCGGGCGGCAGGAGCAGGCCCGGTGGGAGACCGACATCAGCGGCGACATCGCTCCTGGGGACGCGCTCGACGTCGTTCTGAAAATCATCGCCGCGGCGGACATGCGGGCCGTCCAGTTGACGGCCGCTGGGCTGGACGTGACCAAGGTGGAGCAGGTCGCGCAGGCCATCGCGACGGCCGGGCGGGTGGAGATCTTCGGGCTCGGCAGCAGTGGCACCGCGGGCCGGGAGATGGCGTTCCGGCTCGAACGGATCCGGGTGCCGGTGTGGTGCCGCTCCGACACGCACAGCGCGCTGACCAACGCCGCGCTGCTGGGGACCGGGGACGTGGCGATCGGGCTGTCGCACTCCGGGCGTACGCGGGAAGTGATCGAAATGCTGGCCGAGGCCGCCGACCACGGGGCGCTGACCGTGGCGGTGACGTCGTTCGGGCGTTCGCCGCTGGCCGAGTCGGCCGACGTGGTCTTCACGACCGCTGTGCACGAGACCACGTTCCGGGTCGCCGCCCTGTCCGCCCTGCACTCGCTGCTGCTGGTGCTGGATCTGATCTACGTGGCGGTCGCCCAGCGCACCTACGAGCGCACCGCCGAGGCCTTCGCCGTCACCGGACGTGCGGTGGACGCGCACCGGATGCCCGACTCGGCGGCCGAGCAGCGCAGGCGCAACCGTAGGGACAAGCCGTGACCACGGCCGCGGACTTTCTCGACGTGATCCGGGTGGCTGTCGAACGGGTCGGCACGACGCAGGCCGGGGCGCTGGCCCGTGCCGCCGACCTGCTCGCGGCTTCGCTGCGGGGCGGCGGGGTGATCCAGGCCTTCGGCTGCGGGCACTCCGAGGCGCTGGCGATGGAGATCGCCGGCCGGGCCGGTGGCCTGGTCCCGACCAACAAGATCGCCCTGCGGGACATCGTCCTGTACGGCGGCGACGACCCGGCCGTGCTCGGTGATCCGCAGCTGGAACGCACTTCCGGCGTCGCGCACCGGCTCTACGACCTCGCGCCGATCAAGCCCGACGACGCCTTCGTCATCGCCTCCAACTCCGGCATCAACGGCGCAGTGGTCGAGTTGGCACAGCTCGTCAAGCGGCACGGGCACCCGCTGATCGCGATCACCTCGCTGACCCACTCGGCCGCGGTGGCGTCCCGGCACGCCAGCGGGCGCAAGCTGACCGACTTCGCCGACGTCGTGCTCGACAACGGCGCCCCGTACGGCGACGCCGCGCTCCCCTTGCCGGGTGGGGGAGCGGTCGGCGCCGTCTCCTCGATCACCGCCGCGCTGCTCGCTCAGCAACTGGTCGCGGAGGTCGTGACCCGGCTGCTCGCGGCCGGGATCACCCCGCCGCTGTATCTCTCCGACAACGTCCCCGGCGGCCGCGAGCGCAATTCCGTGCTCGAAGCGCAGTACGCCGGCCGGATCCGCCGGTCCGCGTAGCCGTCCCGTCATCCCTTTCCCCTTTCCCCTGGGAGGTCCCTGCCCATGTCCATCGACAAGCGTCGACCTATCGTGCTCGCGTCCGTGACCGTGCTGCTCGGCGCGGCCGGGGCCGTGGCGGCGCTGACCACCGCGCCACACGCCAGCGCCGCCGAGAACGACTGCGGTTACCTCTTCGACGACTTCAACTACAGCTCCTCCGGCGACAGCACGCTGACCAGGCACGGCTGGGTGCCGCGCGGCTCCGCCGGCGGCCCCGGCGTGCCCGGCGCGACCTGGTCGCCGAGCAGCATCACCTTTCCCACGTCGGACGGACAGAAGGTCATGCAGCTGACCGCCTCCACCGACGGCACCGGCGCCGGCACCAACCAGGCCGAGCTGTACTCCGCGCAGAAGCGCTACCTGGACGGCACGTACGCCAGCCGGATCAAGTTCGCCGACACACCGGTGGGCGGCGGGGACGGCGACCACGTGAACGAGACCTTCTTCGTGATCAGCCCGCTCAACGGCGACCTCGACCCGACCTACAGCGAGCTGGACTTCTCCGAGTACCTGCCGAACGGCGGCTGGGGTGAGACCGGCCCGATCAACTACCAGACCAGCTGGTACACCTACCGCGACGACCCCTGGTACGCCGACGACGTGCACTCCGAGGAACGGCAGAGCTTCAACGGCTGGCACGACCTGGTGATCCAGGTGGCCAACGGGCACATCGTCTACTTCATCGACGGCGTGCGGGTGGGCGACC
>JAVHVY010000155.1:0-21302 GCA_032160305.1 Actinoplanes sp. | reverse complement strand
GGCGAAGACGACCACGGCCGAGACGCCGGTCGCGATGGCCCGCCGTACGGCGGATTGCTCCTGGGCGGTGGTCCAGTCGGCGGCCCCCGCGCCAATGACCACCACGGCCGAGTAGGCCCAGGTGGGGTGCAGCAGGTAGCCGGGCGGCATGAACACGGCCGGCGCGGTCGCCAGCCCCCAGCGGCGCCAGTCGGCGGTCTGCCACGAGAAGATCTGCGCCGCGCCGGTACGGCCGTCCGCGCGGACCGCGAGCTCGTGATCGAGGTCGCCGGGGGTGCTCCGATAGGTCGTGCCGTTGGTGGTGCTGAGGGTCGTGCCGTCCGGGGCGTTCGAATCCAGCAGCGTGCCCCAGGTGGGATAAAACTGCTCAGACCGGTTGGCCGCCAGCCCGATGGTCGACAGCAGCAGGACCTCGGCGAGCAGCACGCCGGTCGCTCGCAGGAGGTAGCGCACCCGGCCGAACCTGTTCCATAGCCGCATGGTCACGGCGACGGCCGCCAGGGTGCCGAACGCGGCCAAGAAGATCAACGGTAATCCCGTCAACGACATCGTCGACCTCGCCTCGTCATGCGCACATGGGGGACGATAGACATGTCGCGCACGTCGGCGGCGGCTGCCATAGTCGCCTGCTCTGGGCGCCTTGACGGCGAAGAACATTCGGACGCGGTGGCGTTGCGTAGCTTCAAGATTGCGGTCGGCCGTTGGTTACGGCTACCGGGGTAGCGGTCTCGGTGGCTCGGCGACGGGGTTCGAGAGGCTATCACGGCACAGATCAGGGCGCCGGCCACCGCATCCACGCCGCCCAGCACGAAGATGAAGACGTCGGAGGCGTCGACCCTGAACGCGAGCCGACGTCGAAGGACATCAGGATCACGATGAGGATGACGGCGAGCAAACGCAGCCAGGCGAGCGTGACTGCGGTTGTCACCACGGTCGGTGACCGGCCGGCGGCGATCAGGAGGATCAGCGTACCCACCCCGGCCTCGGCCCCGCCCAGATAGATGCCTGCCCCTGACGTGGATCCGGGGGCCGCGGAACGTCGATGGACAGGGTAGGCGAACACGCCGATCTGAAGCCCATGTATCAATGCGGACGCGCCCAACCCGTCAAACCAACCCCGAACGGGTCCTGCACGGTGCGGAGCCGAGTGCTGGCGAGCAAGGAGGGCGGCGTAGAGGTTCGCGTTTCCCGGCCGGCCCTGCGAGACGGGTGAACCGGGCCCGATCATGCTGAGCCGCCTGGCACGCTGCGCAGGTGTGGTCAGTCGGCGGAATCTGATGCTCGGGGCTCTGGCGATCCCGGTATCGACGTCTCAGCCGATAACGAGGACATCGCCTCCGACGCCGGGAAACCCCGTCCGGCGGGGAGCGGTTTCGGCGTCCCGCGCTCATCGCGCGGGCGAAGTGTCCTCGTCGCCCGGGCGATGCCCGGCGATACCAGCGGGATGGAGAGGGTGCCGCCGGCCGACCGGTACGCGATCCGCTCGTACACCCTGAACAACCGCTCCACCGGCCCGGGCCTGCGCGCGATCGTCGACGGTGTCGCGAGCACGGAGGGCCTGGCCGTCTTCTGCGCCCACGACCTCGTGCCGGACCCGGCCCGTTGCGACCCAGTGCGCCATCCGCACCCACCAGGCACTGGTCGATTACGTCGCGGCGAAGAATGGCCTGCGAGTGATGCCGCTGGTCGCCGTGATGCAGCTGCTCAGTCCGGTTTGAGGGCATCGCCCCGACGACCGACACGTCGAACGGCGGTGGACGCGCGTTCACCCGCCGCGACGGAGAGGTGCTACTTGGTCGCGACGTCCTCGACCACCAGCTGGTCGACGTCGACGGCGCACGAGTTGTACCGGCTTCGGACCTGTACCTGGCCTGGGTCGCCGGCAAGGTGCAGCTGCTCGGGCTCGATGCGGGATCTGTCCTGGCGGCAGCCCGCCGTCGCGGGCGGCCCGGGCCGTCTCAATCGACTCGAAGCCGCGCTGAACAGCGTCAGCCCGCTGGAGATGCACGGCTTCCCACCTTGGCAGGGCACCCCCGCAGGGCTAGGTAGTTGGCGATCCGAGCCAGGTCGACAACCAGTCGAAGGCGGGTGCCTCCATCGCCTTCCAGCTCTGGCTGCTGTGGCCGCCGCCGGTGATGTAGGCGGTGGTCAGCGAGAGCGGATTGTGGGCCGCCTTGGCGATCTCCACGGTCGCGTTGAACGCGGCGAGGTCGGATTTGGCGCAGGTCAGATAGAGGGCGACGGCCGGGATCGGCAGGTGCTGCAGCCGCCACAGGACGTTGTAGGTGGTGTGTTCGGAGCCGTCGCCGATGCGGATACCGGGATTGACGTAGCCGGACAGGCTGGCCGCCGCCGCGTACTGGCCGGGATGGCGCAGGAGCAGGTTGGTGGCGCAGTAGGCGCCGGCCGAGAAGCCGATCAGGCTCCAGCCGCTCTGATCGGAGCGGACCCGCAGGTGGTTGCCGGCGTACGCCGGTACGTCCTGGGTCAGGAAGGTCTCGGCCTGGGCGGAGCCGACGAGGTTGGTGCACTCGGTGTCCAGTCGTAGGGGCTTGGGTGACTGGTAGGGGAAGAGCACGACGGTGGGAGCCATCCGCCCCGCGGCGATCTCGGCGTCGAGGATTTTCGGTGCGGCGAGCGCGCGTAGCCACTGGGCCGGCAGCCCGGGATAGCCGTGCAGGGCCTCGATGACCGGGTATCGTGCGGTAGCGTCGGGGTTGTAGCCGGGCGGGAGGTAGACGAACATCGGCAGCGTGAGTTTGCTGGCCGCTCCCGCGACGGAGACTGTCAGGACACGCCCGTGGCCCGGGCCGCTCGAGGCGGCACCGAGCCCCGGGTCGTTGGCGGCAGCCGGCCCGTCCACGCCGGTGGCGTTGCCCGCCGCGGTGGCGTTCACGGAGGACCAGCTCGGCAGGAAATCCAGCTGACGATTGACCCAGGCCGCCGCGACCGCCGTCGAGGTGACCACGCACAACAGCACGCTCCCGGCGCGCAACAGGACCCGAAGCCATCCGTGCCAGCGGTTCCAGAGCAGCCCGAGGCCGACCGCCGCGGCGACCGCGAGCCCGACCGCGACCAGTTCAGTGCCCAGGCTGTCCGGTGCCATACAGCTTCCTCTTCGGGTTGGCGGACTCGTAGGAGCCCGGGAGTTTGGGTGCGGTGCTCGATCGTGGGGGCTTGTGCACCGGCAGGCTTTTGACCGGCGGCGAGGAAGCGGCCAGCGGCGGTGGCGTCTGTCCGGCCGCCCACCGCACCGCGGCGACCAGGCCGGCCAGGATGTTGGTGGGTTTCGGTGCCGAGCGGATGATGACCGAGGTGATCCCGGCCGGTAAGCCCCCCGTGGTGGCGTGGCCGCCGGCCGCGCGGCGGACCGCGGCCAACGCCGTCGCCGACGACGTCTTCGCGGTCGAAGGCCGTGATGTGGCCGGTTTCCGGGAGCTGGCTTTGGGCTGCGGCTTCTTAGCCTGCGGTGGCGGGTTGGTCTGCACCGTCGCGATCGCCGGATACTGTCCCGCTGTCGCCAGCACGACCCGTTGCACCAGCCCGGCGTTCGCTGGTGCGGTGACCACCGCCCACCGATGGTCGGTCACTCGCAGATCGTGGCGCAGATCGTCGGGCAGCTGCGAGGTCAGCGCCGGCACCGCCGTTTTCGAGGTGGCGGTCACGAACACCACCACATCGCGGGTCGCGCTGGCCGCGACACTCAGCCCGGCCGGCCCCTGCCACGTCGTCGGCCAACCCTGGCCGGTCTGGGCGACGACCAGCACCACGGAATATCGCCACTGCAGATGTTGCGAATAGCCGGCCGGAACGACCACGGTCGGCACGGCGGCCAGCCGCCACCCGGCCCGCTCAGCGGGTCGCCAGGCGATCAGCTGCGGCAGCGCGTCCTTCCCAGCAGCCTGAGCAGCGATCGTGGCGTCCAGTCCGCCGGCAGCCGTTCGATAGGTAGCAACAGCGGGTTTGCCCGGATCGAACAACGCCGCCCACGACGGGTAGAAGTCCTCTTGGCGATTCACTACCAGGCCGATCGAGAACAGCAGCAACGCCTCGGTGAGCAGCACACCCAACGGCCGCAGCACGAACTGAAGCGACCGGCCGCGGCCCCACCCCCACACCGTGGCCGCCGACGCGACGGCCGTGCCGCAAAACGCCAGCACCGTCAGTGTCAGGCCGGTCAGCGACATCGTCCACCTTCCACGATTCGGAGCGCCGACATCGCGTCGAGTCGCCGCAGTGCGGCAAGTCTCCCTCGTCCGCGCAAACAGATCGGGTCGGACTCGCGGGCAGGACAGACGCGGTCAGGGCAGTTTCCCGTGGGTAGGCCGCCCAAAACGGCCCAGCAGGTGTGAGCAACAACTCCACCGAACCTCCGGAACGCCCCGGTCATGCCCGACCCCGCGAAGCCGGGCGAACAGTGCCGCCAGCGGGGCGAGCCCGACCCTCCGTCGAGCCTGCGCCAACCCCGATGACGAGGGCGTGACACCCGCATCGGCGCCGTGGTGGGCGAGTTCTCGCCACACCCCGCGGTAGCCGTGCCCGCTGAACAATGTCAACGCCAGGAGGAACAGCACTGTCACCCGTGGCGGCGCCACGGGCGCCCACCCTTGGTAACAGATCGGAGGAGACTGGCAATTTCCTCGTCCACTGCTACCGCGCCCTTGTTCTCTCCGCCTGGCACTGCCCGGCCCGCATGCAAGCGTGATCGGCGCACACGCCGGCAGTGCCACGAGCGTCACCGCCGCCCACGGCCCCGCCAAGGCGACGCGGTGTCGCCTGCGTACTCACCGATGTCCCCGCCGGGTCCGACCGGTCTGGGTCAGATCGGTCGGCCGGGACATCGCGGTTTGACGAGCGGGAACGGGAGAGTATCGCGGATCGTGCCGCCGGTCAGCAGCATGACCAGGCGGTCGATGCCCAAGCCGAGGCCCCCGCTCGGCGGCATCGCGAACGCGAACGCGTCGAGAAAGTCCTCGTCGAGCTCCATCGCCTCGGGATCGCCTGCCGCCGCGCGCAGCGACTGAGCGGTCAGCCGGGAGCGCAACTCCACCGGGTCGACCAGCTCGGTGTACGCCGTACCGATCTCCATGCCGAAGGCGACGAGGTCCCAGCGCTCGGCCAGGCGCGGGTCGGTCCGGTGCTGCCGGGTCAGCGGTGACACGTCGACCGGGAAGTCGGTGTAGAACGTGGGCCGCACGGTGGTCCGTTCGACGAGGTGTTCGTAGAGTTCGAGCACTAGTTGTCCGGCTGTCCACTCCGGCTGCCGGGAGATGTCCAGCTTGTCGGCGAGCTCCCGCAGCTCGGACACAGTGGTGTCGGGCGTGACGTCGACACCCGCCGCCAGCGACACGGCGGTGTGCACCGGCACGACGGGCCAGTCATCGCGCAGATCCACCGTGTGGCCGTCACGGTGCAGCACCGGCTGATCTCCGGCGGCCGCCACAATCAGTTCCCGTGCGAGCGTACGCATGCTCGTGTAATCCCCGTAGGCCTCGTAGGCCTCGAGCATGGTGAACTCGGGATTGTGGGTAGCATCCACGCCCTCGTTCCGGAAGTTCCGGCCGATCTCGAAGACCCGCTCCACCCCGCCCACGGCGAGCCGCTTGAGATACAGCTCGGGCGCGATACGCAGATACAGCCGCATGTCGTAGGCGTTGCTGTGGGTGACGAATGGCCGGGCGTTCGCGCCGCCGTGCACGGGCTGCAGCACCGGCGTCTCGGCCTCCAGGAAACCACGCTCGTGCAGAACCCGGCGGAGCGCGAACGCCACCCGAGACCGGGTCCGCACCATCTCTCGAGCCGGCGCGTTAACGATCAGATCCACGTGCCGGAGCCGGACGAGCGCCTCCGGATCGGCCATGCCCCGGCGCTTGTCCGGCAACGGATGCAGGCACTTCGCAGTCAGTTCCCACTGGCCGGCGAATACGGACAGTTCGCCGCGCCGGGAGGTGCCGACCTCACCGGTCACCCCCACGTGGTCGCCCAGGTCGACGCGGCGGGCGAACGCCGGACACCGTTCGAGGACGACCTGCAGGTCGCCGGTCCAGTCTCGCAGCGTAGCGAAGCAGATCCCACCATGGTCACGCAGCTGCATGACCCGTCCGGCAACGGCCACACGCTCGCCCGTATGGGTGTCCGGCGCCAGCGCCGGGTGCTCGGCGCGGATATCGCCGAGGCAGTCGGTGCGACGGAACCCCGGGGGGTAGGGGTCGACGCCCGCGGTGAGCAGCGCCTCGCGCTTCGCCATCCGCACCCGGACCTGCTCAGGAACGGAGCGGTCCGTCTCACCGCTCGCGCTCGGCACCATGTCGAGGGGGATCAGGTCTCGTCGGTGGTCAGCCAGCGGCACCGTGGCCGGACCGCCAAGGAGGTGACGAACTCGGGGCACCGCTACGAACCCTTCGGCGGCGGCCGACGCCAAACCTACCTTGGGCAGGTCCCGTACGTCCTCGTAGCAAAGGTACCGGGGCAGCCACTGCGGGTGGTACTTGACGTTCGAGCGGTACAGCGATTCCAGCTGGAACCAGCGTGAGGCGATCAGCAGGAGCCGCCGCCACAGGCGCAGCACCGGCCCGGCGCCGATCCGGGCACCCTCCTCGAACACCGCCCGGAAAACCGCGAAGTTCAGCGACATCCGCTGCAAATCCAGCCGCGGCGCCTGCTGCATCAGCGTGGCCACCATGAACTCGATGACACCGTTGTCCGACTCGTGGTCGCGGCGCATCAGGTCCAGCGACAGGCCGGTGGTGCCCCACGGGGCGAACGACAACAACGCCATCGGACGATCGGCGTTGTCGAAGGCCTCGACGAGCACGCATCGCCCGTCGTTCGGGTCGCCCAGCCGGCAAAGCGCCATCGAGAAGCCGCGCTCGGATTCGGTGCCTCGCCAGCGAGACGCCAGCTCGATGATCCGTTCTATCTCCGCCGGCGCCAGATCGGCGTGCCGGCGGATGCGCACGGTGTAGCCGGCTCGCTGGATGCGGTGCACCGCCTGGCGCACCTGGCGCAGCTCGGGCGACTCGAGATCGAAGTCCCGCACGTGCAGGATCGCCTCGTCGCCGAGCTCCAGCACCCGCAGCCCGGCCCGCGCGTACGCCGTCGCACCGGCCTCGCTCGCACCCATCACCGCCGGTGTCCAGGCGTACTCGCGGGCCTGTCGCAGCCACGCCTCGATCGCCGGAGGCCAGGCGTCCGGCTCGCCCAGCGGGTCACCGCTGGCCAGCGACACCCCGAACACCACCCGATAGGTGACCGCGGCCTGGCCCGATGGCGACAGGATCACCTCTTTGTCCCGGCGGGTGGCGAAATAGCCCAGCGAGTCCCGCTCCCCGTGCTCGGCCAGCAGCCGGCGCACCGCCCGCTCCTCGTCCACGTCGAGCGATGCGATCATCCGCTGCGAGCGCAGCAACACGAACAGTGCCGTGAACAACGCGATGGCGCCGAACGTGCCGAGAACGAGATTGACCCACCCCGGTGCCCGCCCATGTCGACCCACATCGAACCGGAAGGCGCCGCCGAGCACGATCCGCGCCGCGTAGGCCAACCGGGCCGGGCCCGGTCGCAGGGAACCGGGGAACAGTTCGACCAGGCCCCACCCCGTCAGGGTGAACGCCGTCAGCAGAGCACCCAGCGTCGCCAGCGCCTTGGGCGGGCTCGCCCGCTGAACCCGGGCCCGGAACTGGTCCCGGGTCAGCCACAGCACGCTGGCCAGCAGCGCTGTAATCACCAGGTTCGTTTCCGCGGCAGCCGCACCGTGCAAAGGCAGATGCAGGTCGTGCAGCCCGTCACCCATGCCCCGTAGGTTGGCGACCACCAGAACGTCGTACAGCGCCTGCAGACCCAGAGAGATCATGAGGAGCCGATGCGCGATGTACTTGCGGTTGTGTACGCCCGCAGCCAGAACGACCAGGAAAGCGGCATAGCCCGTGTTCGATGGCGCGGGAAACAGCAGCAAGTCAACGCTGGCGCGCACCGGCTGCATCCGGGCACCCACGGCCTCACTGACCGCGGAGACCGCGCACAGCAGCCCCACCATCACCAACCCGGCCGCGAACAAGTCCGGAACCCGCTCTCGCCTCACCGGCCCCATGATGCCCACCGGCCACCCATGTCGATCAACGTTTCGCCGGGCTTCAGCACCTTGGCTACGTCGTCGCCGAACAGCTTGTGCTGGTTGAAGAACGGCATGGACGCACGGTACAGACGCCCCGCTGATCGATCCACCCCACTACCGGGACCCCTGATAGGCGGAATCTGCGGCCCACGGACACCTACCTGGCTCCTGAACGTCCACAACCTCCACGACCGCCGCTCCGCCGGCGCTGGCTCAGTTTGCGGAGGCTGTACCGTGGCAAAACCCGTTCATGGCCGTGAGCTGGCACTTTGGAGATCGCGTCAGGCTGCTCGGTGGTACTCGTTGATCACGCCGCCGAGGCGTCGCCGGCGTCGTACGGGAGCGTCCATCGCGATGACGACGGCTGGGTCGTGATTCGGCGGCAACTGCTGGCGGCCTTGATGCGGCCGGTGATCATTGAAGTGGTCCACGTACTCGCCGACCACGGCCAGCGCGTGTCGTTCGTGGTAGATCAGTAGGCGGTCGGTGCACTCCTCGCGCAGGCTGCGCCCCCACCGTTCGATGAAACAGTTCGCCCGCGGTGTCCGCGCCGGGATCTTGACCACTTCGATGCCCTCGGCGCCGAAGACCTCATCGAACGTGCTGGTGTACTTGCCGTCCCGATCACGGATGAGAAATCGGAACCGGTTGGTCCGTTCGTCGAGGTCCATGACGAGGTTGCGGGCCTGCTGCACGACCCAGGTGTTGTCCGGATTGGCGGTGATCCCGAGTAGGTGGACACGTCGGGTAGCCACCTCCATCAAGACCAGCACGTACAGCCGTTTGAGCAGGATCGTGTCGACGTGGAAGAAGTCGATCGCCAGCAGGCCGTGGGCTTGGGCGCGCAGGAACGTTCGCCAGCTGGTGTTCACCGTTCGCGGTGCCGGGCCGAGCCGCCGGGCGGTCAGGATGCGGCGGATCGTGCCCGCGTCGACGTGGTGGCCCAACTGCTGCAGCTCGCCTTGGATCCGGCGGTGTCCCCACCGCGGGTTGTCGTGCGCGAGGGCGTCGGACGAGGTCGCGGATTTCGTCGTTGACCGGTGGCCGGCCGGCCTTGCGCGGGTGGGTCCAGTGGCGGCGGAGTAGCCGCCGGTGCCAGGCGAGCAGGGTTGCCGGGGTGACCAGCCGGTGAGCCCGGACCGTGGTGGGTAGTAGCCGGGCCAGGGCGGACAGGATGGCCCGGTCCGGCCAGGACAACCGGGGCGGATCCTTCAGCTGTCGCCGGAGCACTGCTACCTCATGGCGTAGGGCGAGGACCTCGACCAGCACAGCGGTGTCGCTTCGGATCAGCAGCCCCGGAGCGCCGCCGAGTCGGATCATCATCAGGTACAGCGGTCGAGTCAACACACCGATGATGGTTACCGCGTACCGGGAAATCCCAGCTCACCGTGTGTGCGACAAGTTCTGGCACGGTACAGGCCCACCGGCAGCGATCGCGACGACCAGATCAACGGGTACGCCCTCCCGCAGCTGCGCGAGCAGGTTCTGCACGCGCGGAGCGCCCGCATCGACGGGGTCGGCGGCGCCACCGTGACCAGCGGCGGCTATGTCGAATCGCTGCAGGCGGCGCTCGACGCGGCGCATTTCGGCTGAGCATCGCGCCCGCGACTTCCGGGGTGGTTCGTGACGGCGGGGTGTCGGCCCGCCGACACCGAACGGATCTTCGCCCGGATCGTGTGCGGCGGTCCGGACGCCGTCGTCGCCGGCTTTGAAGCCGTATGGCGGCTGCTGCGCCCCGCTGTGGTATCCCCATCTGCCGTACGTCGCCGCCGCGGCGACGATCGGGTTCGCCGGCAACGAGATCGTCGCCCCTTATCGGATCACGGTCGGCCGCCGGATTGGCCCGGAAGCAGGCCCTCGGGGCGACATCTAGTCAGGGGTCAGTTGCATAGCGTCACATCATGCCGCCGTGCTCTGCGCGCCGGGATGACAACACCCAAGGTAAAGAACCACACAGCAGAGGAATGAACTGTCTTCCCGATCTTTTACGACAACTCCACTTATCTTGATAACTGTTGGGTTATCCGGGGTAGCTGGGACTGAAGCTGCAGTTATCCAGCAGAACGGGTGATTGCCGACACGGCCGAACGGCCACGCGAGAGTGGGCCTTCCATCGCCTTTGAGCGAATTACGGCTTGATTGAACAATAGATTAGGAAGCTCAGAGCTAAATCATGAAATGACGACAGCATGACAAGGTCGTCATGAAAGCTCTACCCAGTGTGACCGACCGCCACGATTCGTCGAGACGCCAGCCAACCAGGGCCGGCCTCGTACGACTCAAGGGGGTTCCCCATGGTGCGTCGCCTCTCCCGGCGATGGTGGGCCGTTGCGGTGGCCAGCCTGCTACCGCTGGCCACCTACGTGACAGTGACCGTGACTCCGGCCGCTGCTGCCGTACCGGTCGCGGGCAGCATCACGTTGCACGTGGTCAGCGCGCGAACCGTCGGCGCCAAACCGGAGATCCAGAAGAACGATCCGGTTCCCGGCTACCGATGGCTCATTACCGCCGCCGACGTCGGCAACCCGCACGATGCCATGGAGAACTGTCTGCCGTCGCGGGCGGGCGTCGCGAGCACACCTGACTTCGCCGACAAGTGCCAATGGCCGTCGATCCGCTATACGCCGGGCGCCGTCCCCATCGTCGCTCAGGGTGACCAGAACGACCTGAACGGCGGCAAAACCCTGGACAATTTGCCGGCCGGCAAGTACCTGATCTCGGTGACCGCGGACGGTTACAAGATCGATGGATCCCACTTCGAGGTCACGGGTGGCCAGCGGAGCGATGTCACGGTGGCGATGCAGCCGTACCCGCTTCCGCTCGGAACCGTTCGGCTGCGGGTCTTCAACGACTCGATTCCGGTCGACGGCACCTATGAGGTCGGCGCGGAACGCGGGCTGGCCGGCTTCACCGCCCACCTGGCGGACGTGCTCGGCGAGGTGACCGTGGACTACTACGGCAACCCGCTCTGCACCAGGTATGTGCACGTGCGTCCGGACGCCACCCACCCGGCCGGAGCCGTGGTCTTCGACAACGGCAAGCCGCGGATCGCGCCCGGCTCCACCGGCAAGTGCGTCTCCGACGCCAACGGCGACATCACCATCGAGAACCTCGGACCCGACCGGTACGCCTCACAGGTCATCGCGCCCACCGGCCAGACCTGGGCGCAGACCACCACCCTGGAGGGCAACTGGGACTGGGACGTGTGGGTGCAGGAAGGCGACACCGGTTACGACACCGAGCAGAGCGTCGGCGGGGAGAAGGTGCCGTACGTCGACTTCGGCTTCGTCGCGCCCAAGGCCCTGCCCGCCCGCAGCAGCGGCGAGATCGTCGGCACGGCGGTACTGGGCCGCACATACGTCGGCGGCCAGGGCGGCGTGACACTGCCTACCGCGGGCGTGGCCGGTGCCAGCATCGCTGGCCCGGTCGCTCGTCCCTGGGTGGCGTTGAGCGACCTCGGTGCCAACGACCAGATGGTGTACCTGGCCCGGGGCGGTGCCGACGGGACGTTCGACATCACCCACGTGCCCGACGGCGACTACCAGCTGACGCTCTGGGACGCGCCGCAGGAGACGATCCTCGACTCGTTCAATGTCACCGTGCGCGGTGGCAAGAAGGTCGACATCGGCAACAAGATCCTGGTCGGGTGGTTCAACGAGGTGCGCGGCTCGGTGTTCCTCGACGTCAACGGAAACGGTAAGCGCGACCCGGGCGAGACCGGCGTGCCGCGGTTCCCGGTCGCGGTGAAGGAACGCGACAACACCCTGATGGATCAGGGAACGAACACCGCGACGACCGACAACAACGGCAACTATGACATCAAGCAGGCCTACCCGATGGCGAAGTGGCTGGTCCTCGAGGCGTTCAACACCCGCTACAAGACGACCGGTATCACCTACCAGGCGGACAACGAACCGACCCCGACGACGATGCTCGGGTCGGCCGTCGACCTGAACTTCCTGCCGATCATCGGACTGTCGGGCACCGTGGACTGGGGCGTTCGCCCGTTCGCGGGCGCCGAGACCGGCGGAGTCGCCGGCACGGTCACCTACGACACCACCCGCAACGAACTCGACGCGGCCAACGCCGCCACCGAGACGTACCAGCCCGGTGTGCCGAACGTGCCGGTCCACCTGTACGCCGTGGAGCGCGACGCCAACGGCGACCCGGTGAAGAACGCCGACGGCTCGCTCAAGCGGGGGCCGGAACTCAACGACGCGTACACCTCCGAGCAGTGGCAGGCCGGTAAGGGCTGCACCGCGCGGATGTGGAACGGAAAACCGTTGACCGACCAGCAGGCATTGCCGGAGTTCGGCGCCACGGCGAATCAGACGTGCGTCGAGGCCCCGATGATGGGCATGCAGTTCGCGCCGAGCCAGGGCGACCCGGCCAACTTCGGCCAGACAGTCAACGGCAACTACGCGTTCAGCGACTCGAAGCTGAACCTGTACGCGCCGGGTGATCCGAAGAACCCGGCCCCGAACCACGACCTGCCGCTGTACGCGGCACTGCCGGCCGGGCAGACCCAGGCCCTCGTGCCGGACGACTACCTGGTCAGCGTCGAGATTCCGAAGAACCCGGTCGACGGCAAGCCGATGTACCAGGTGACCAAGGAGGAGGACGTCAACGTGTTCGACGGCGACGCCTACCTTCCGCAGGACAACTTCCCGCCCACGCCGAGCGAGGCCACCAACGCGCCGGACGGCGCCCAGCCGACCCCGGTGCCGGACACCAACCCGTCCGGAGGCGCGAACATCACCTCCGAATGTGCCGGCGTCGACCACACCGTTCATGTCACCGACGCGGCCTTCATCGCCGGCGGCGGCAGCCCGTACGAGGGTCAGCAGAAGCCGCTGTGCGACGCCAAGCTGGTGACCGTACGTGCCGGGCAGACCGTGGCGCCCAATTTCAACCTGTTCACCCCCGTACCGTTGCCGACGCACTTCTGGGGCCTGACCATCAACGACCTGGCGCTGTCGCACGACAAGCGCAGCATCGAGTTCGGCGAGGCCGACGGCCTGCCGAGCGTGCCGATGGGCATCTACGACTTCGCCGGCGCACTCGTAGACACCGTGGACACCGACTTCAACGGGTTCTACGAGGCCATCGAGCCGTCCACCAGCACGTACAACTGCCCGCTGCCGGCGGGTCCGTGCCCGAACATGTACCGCTTCGTCGGTAACGATCCCGGCCAGCCGGGTCACCTTAACCACACCTACAACCCGCGGTTCCGCACCATCGCGACGAACTTCCAGGCCTGGCCCGGACTGTTCACCGTGACCGACACGGCACCCACCCAGGTCGCCGCGCTCGGTGCCGCGCCGGGCAGCACGCAGATCGACCCGGTCGACTGCGACATCGCGGCGGACGCCCCGCAGCTGTTCTCCGTCTCCAAGCCGTACCTGCGCAACAACGCGACCGGAGCGGCCCGGCGGATCACTCTCAAGGGCCTCGGTTTCGGCGCCGCGAAGGGAACGGTGAAGCTGACCACCGCATCCGGCGGGAGCATCACCGCGACCGTCAACACCTGGACCGACCGCGAGATCCAGGTGACGCTCGGCACCCCGGTCCAGCCCACGGCGGCGGCCTTGTCCGTTACCACCGCGGCCGGCAGGCAGACCGTCAATGGCCTGACCTTCCAGTTCCTCGGCTCCGGAAACCTCGGACTGGGCACCGTGTTCAACCCCCGGCTTCGGCAGGTGAACCCGCCAGCGTCGGCGGTGGCGCCAGGCGAGAAGAGCTACTCCACGGTCCAGGCGGCGCTCGACGCGGCGACCGGTCTGTTCGGGGTCGAGGCCGACGTCGTGGTCGTCTGGCCGAACCAGCCGACCACCGACAACCCGGCGGGCGCCTACTACGAGAACGTGGTCGTCCACTCCGCGGTGAAGCTGCAGGGTGTCGGCCCGGGCGGGCAGTACGGTGACGGCACCGCGGTGGCGGGCTCGGTCCTGGACGGACGGGCCTTCGGCATCGACAATGCCGCGGGCATCGCCTGGGTGAATCTGGTCGGTCGGTTGCAGTACGCCGGTCCGACCGCGGTGCCGGACGGCTCGGTCGTCACGGTGCTGGCCCGCCAGAACCAGTTCAACGCCGGTAACGCACCCGCGGTCGACGGTTTCCGCATCACCGGCGGCAACCAGTCCGACTTCGCAGGCAACATCAACGAACTCACCGGCGTCAGCAAGACACCGTACGGTGCCACGGGCGCGGTGGTGACCCAGGGCGGTGGCGTGTACCTGCACGCCGAAGCCCACAACGCCCAGGTCACCGACAACGTCATCGTCGGCAACAGTGGCTCGTACGCCGGTGCGGTCCGGGTCGGTACGCCGTACACGAACACCCACAACGAGAACGTGCGGATCGCCCGTAACCAGATCCGCGACAACGGCGGTACGAACCTGGCTGGCGGCATCGGGATCTTCACCGGAAGCACCGGCTACTCGATCGACCACAACAGCATCTGCGGCAACTTCTCCGCGGAGTACGGCGGCGGCATCTCCCACTACGGCCTGTCCGACCAGGGCAGCATCACGGCCAACCGGGTGTACCTCAACCAGTCGTACGACGAGGCCGGCGGCATCATGATCGCCGGTGAACTCCCGGCGGGCGTCACGAAGCTGTCCGCCGGTGCGGGCCGGGTCACCATCGACGGCAACACCGTGCAGGGCAACCTGGCGAACGACGACGGCGGTGGTATCCGGTTCCTCTCGGCCGGCAACTTCACCGAGTCGGTCACCAACAATGTGATCGCCGGGAACATCTCCACCCATGAGGGCGGCGGGATCGCCCTCGACGACGTCCCGGACGTCCGGATCGTCAACAACACCGTGATGGACAACATCACCACCGCGACCGCGGTGACCAGCAACGGCCAGCCGGCCCCTGCCGGTCTGTCCACGGCCGAGAACAGCGACCTGTTGCAGGCCACCCTGCCGGCCGGTGCACCGGCCTTCAGTTCCCCGAAGCTGTTCAACAACATCTTCTGGAACAACCGGGCCGGCAGCTGGAACGGCGAGTACGTCAGGGGCATCGGCGCCGCCGACGCGCCCGCCGGTGACACGCCGAGGTACTGGGACATGGGCTCAGCCGACGGCGTCGGACCCCTCACGCCCACCAACTCGGTGCTACAGACCACGACGGGCACCACGCCGAGCGGCAGCAACACGGTCGGCGTGGACCCGAAGGTGGCGGCGTCGTTCCCGACCAGCGTCACGATCGAGACCTCGCGGACGTTCCCGTCCTTCCGCCAGGCCGTGATCGTGGTGCAGCACCTGGCGGGCACGAAGATGGGCGACTACCACATCACCGCCTCCGCACCGGCCAACAACGCCGGCGCCGGCAGCCGCACCTTCGGCCCGAGCACCGTACGGGCCCCCGGTCTCGACATCGACGGGGACAACCGCAGCCCCGTCCGGCCGGACATCGGCGCCGACGAGCGCTGAACCACCCGGTGCGGGTGGCGAGATCCTCCGCCACCCGCACCGGTCCCCTCCCCGCGAATCCCCCGTTGGCGCTAACCAAGGAGCAGCACCATGTCCGATCGTCCCCTCGCGCGCAGCCTCAGCCGCCGCTCACTGCTGACCGGTCTCGCCGCAGCCGGTGGCTGGGCCCTGCTGCCGGCCGGCAACTCCGCCGCCGCACCCGCCGCCCCCCACGCACTCGCCGCCGTCCCCCCGCGCCCGGTTACCGAGGTACACCTCGTCGGCACCGACGGTTGGGTGTCCATGCCCGGCAGCGCCCCGGCGATCCCGCCGTTCTGGCCGGATCCGCTCGCGCCGGCGAACAGCAACCTGTACGTCTTCGGCTTCCGTGACGTGACCGGCATGACCGCCGCGCAGATCGCCGCCCAGCGGGGCAAGGCGCAGATCTCCGCGCCGATGCTCAACTTCGACCAGGAAACCGACGTGAAGATCACGCTGAGCAACCTGGGTCTTTCCCAGCGACCCGACCTGGTCGACGGCCACACCATCCACTGGCACGGGTTCCAGAACGCGATCCCGCTGTTCGACGGCGTACCCGAGCTGTCCATCGCGGTACCCATCGGCCGTGACTTCACCTACTTCTACCGACCGCACGACCCCGGCACCTACATGTACCACTGCCACTTCGAAGACGTCGAACACGTCCAGATGGGCATGACGGGGATGCTGTTCGTCCGGCCCGTGCAGAACAAGGGCACCGCGGATGTGCCGCCCGGCAAGTACGTCTACAACGACGGCGACGGCTCTACCCGCTACGACCGCGAGTTCGCGTTCATGATGACCGAGATCTGGGCCGAGGCGCATTACCGCGACGCGCACATCCAGGTCAGCGACTGGACCGACTACAACCCCACCTTCTTCGCGCTCAACGGGCGCTCCTATCCGGACACGGTCGCGCCCAACGGCGACCCGATGACCGGGTCCGGGCGGCTGCGGTACCAGCCGATCTCCTCGCTGGTCACCTGTAACACCGGCGAGCGGGTCCTGCTGCGGCTGGCGAACCTGGGCTACCAGAACCACGCGGTCAGCGTCGACGGCATCGACCTCACCGTCGTCGGCAAGGACGCCGGGCTGCTGCGCGGGCGCGACGGATCCAGTGAGTACACCGTCACGAACACATTGGAGATCGCCCCGGGGGAGAGCCGCGACGTGCTCTTCACCGCCCCGGAACCCGGCACCTACCTGCTCTACGACCGCGACTACCTGTCCCTGACCAACGCCGGCGGCGCAGGCCTGGGCGGGCAGATGACCGAGATCCGGGTCTCGCCCGCCGGCACGCTCAAGCCGCAGACCCGCCCGAACGCGTGAGGAGCACCCTGTGATCACCTTCAACCTGCATCGGTTGCGGTTCATCGCCCCGGCGGCGCTCGCGTCCGCCATCCTCGGGGTGCTGTTGCTGCCGACGGCGAAGAGTTCGGCCGCCGCGCCGGTCGACGGCCTGGAATGCGAGAGCTCGAGCAGCAACAGCTTCGCGCTCACCGCGGCGGCCGGCTACATCTCCACGCCAGACGGGAACTCGCTCTACATGTGGAGCTACGGCGACACCGGCCGATCGTTCCAGCTGCCCGGGCCAACGCTGTGCGTCGAGTCCGGCGCCCACGTCACGGTGGCGTTGCACAACAGCCTGCCGGAAGCCACCTCGATCATGTTCCCCGGCCAGGCCCAGGTCCTCGCCGCCGGGCAGCCGGCCCAGCCGGAGAACGACGACGCCGGGAACCTGACCTCGCTGACCACGACCGCGGCGGCCGGCGGTTCGACGACCTACACCTTCACTGCGGGCGCACCCGGCAGCTACAACTACCAGTCGGGTACCGACGTGCAGAAGCAACAGCAGATGGGGTTGTTCGGCGCGCTGATCGTGCGGCCCAAGGGCCATCCGGACCGGGAGAACGACCGGGCCGACTCGGCGTTCGACACCCAGCACGAGTACCTGTACACGCTCAGCGAGGTGGACCCGGACGCCCACCTGGCGGTGGAGCGCAAGCGGGCCTACGACTGGACCAAGTACCGGCCCCGCTACTTCATGATCAACGGGCGCAGCATGCCCGACACGATCGCCCCCAACCGGGCGGCGTGGCTGCCCAACCAGCCGTACGGATCGATGATCCACATTCGCCCGTACGAGGCCGCCACCAACCCGCGGGGCGCGCTCATCCGCTACCTGAACGCCGGGGTCACCAGCTACCCGTTCCACCCGCACGGCAGCGACGAACAACTGCTCGCCCGCGACGGCCACCCGGCCCAGGGGCCCGGCGGTCAGGACCTGTCGTACGCGAACTTCCTCATCGACGTGGCGCCGGGACAGACCGTCGACACCCTGATGATCTGGAAGGACGTTGAGCACTGGAACCCGACCACGAATCCGATCCCGGTGCAGCTTCCCCAGTTGCAGGACCAGATCGTCGGACCGGGCACCGAGACCTGGTTCAGCGAGAGCCCGTACCTCGGGGTGACCGGCACCCAGCTGCCGCCCGGCGTCGTGCAGAACAACGAATGCGGCGAGTACTACCACGTGGCGCACAGCCACGCCCTCGAACAGTCCACCAACTACGGCGCGAGCTTCGGCGGGATGATGACCCTCATCCGCATCGATCCGCCCGCCGGCTGCCCCGCTCAGTGACGCCGAAGGGACTCAGGACGATGAAGAACCCCCTGCTCAGGCGCGGATCGGCGATCGCCGTCGTCACCGCGTGCACCCTGGCCGCTCCGGTGTCGGCGTTCGCCGCCGCACCGGCGTCGGCCGCCCCGCCGGCGAGCCTGCCGGCCCGAGGACTACCCGCCGCCGTCAGCGCCGTCCAGCCGCTGACCGAATATCCGCAGACCCCGCCGGCGCCTCCGGCCGGGCCGCTGCGGCAGACCGGTTGCACCATCACCGGAACCGACGCGACCTGCGACCTGTGGGCCAAGACCGGGCAACTCGTGCTTCCCGGCTCCGCCGCCCCGGTAGCGATCTGGGGCTTCGCCGGCACCGCCGCCGGTGCGGCCGCCACGCCGGGTCCTGTGCTCGTCGTGGACCAGGGCGACAGTGTCACGCTCACCGTGCACAACGCTCTGGCCGACAACCTCTCGCTCGCCGTTCCGGCCCAGACCGGCCTGGCGCCGGACACCTCCGGCGCGGCGCCCGGCGGCACCAAGACGTACCGGTTCACCGCCCGCCGGGCCGGTACCTACCGGTACGAGGCGGGCCACACCGCCGCCGGTGCCCGCCAGGCCATCATGGGCCTGGTCGGCGCGCTCGTCGTTCGGGCACCGCAGGCCGGCGGCAAGCCCACCGCGTACGGCGACGCCGGCTCCGCCTACGACGACGAGGCGACGCTGGTGCTGACCGAGGTAGATCCGGCCTTCAACGCCGACCCAATGCACTTCGACCTGCGCAAATACCACCCGCAGTACCGGTTGATCAACGGCAAGGCGTTCCCCGAGACCGACCCGGTCGCCACCGATGTCGGACGGCGCGTGCTGCTGCGCTACGTCAACGCCGGCCTCTCGGCGCACCCGATGAGCATGCTGGGCGTGGACCAGGCGGTCATCGGCCAGGACTCCCGGCCGACCGCGTACCCCGAAGGGGCGGTGACCGTGCCGCTGGCACCCGGCCAGACCACCGACGCCATCACCACGATGCCGCCGGGGCCTGACGGGCGACGGTTCATGCTGTTCGAACCCGGCGGCCAGCTCAACAACGCCGGCCAGACGTACGGAACCGCCACCCCCGGGGTCAGCCCGACCCAGGCCTTCGGCGGCATAATGACCTACCTGGACACCAACCCGCAGGTCGCCACCGGCGACCACGTCGGGCCGGTCGTCACCGGGTTGTCGGCCACCCCCGATCCGGCGACGGTGACCGCTCCGGTCACGGTCACCGCAACCTTCAGCGACGTCCGCAACGGCAACAGCCCGGTCGACGCCGCCGAGCTGGTGATCGACGACCTGGGCATCGCCGAGGGCACCGGCACCGCGTTCACCGGATCCTTCGGCAGCCCGACGGTGACCGGCGCGACCGCCGTCCTCGCCCCGGCCGATCTCACCCGCCTCAGCCACGGCCGGCACACCCTGTGGGTACGCGCCCACGACAGCGCCGGCAACTGGGGCGTGGTCAGCTCCGTCACGGTCAACCTGAGCGTCACTGGCGCGGTGACCACCGGACTGACCGTCGCCCCCAACCCGGTCGGCGGCCTCGTCGACCTGGCCGTCTCGGCGACCGGCGACGACCGGGCGATCGGCGGCACCGTCACCGGCGCCGAGTACTTCGTCGACGGGACCGGCACCAGCGGTACGGGCACAGCCATGACGCTCAACGTGTCCGGCGCCGCGGTCAGCGCGGAGACCGCAACCATTCCGGCCACCGTCGTCGGCGCGCTGACCGAGGGACGGCACACGGTTGCCGTACACACCCGCGACTCGCTCGGACTGTGGGGACCCCTGGCCAGTGCCGACCTGGTCGTCGACCGGACCGGACCGACCCAGCTCGAGGGGGCCGTCCTGCCCGCCGTCACCAACGGCGTCAACGGATCCCCGGCGGATCCGACCGACCTGCGGATCAACGCGGCGTTCACCGACACCACGAACGCCGGGGTGCACTCCACGATCGCCGCGGCCGAAGGGTTCATCGACGCCGCCGGTCCGGACGGCTCCGGGTTCACCTTCCTGGCCCTGGACGGCACGTTCAACCAGGCCACCGAGAACGCGTACGGCCTGGTGCCGCTCAGCGAGCTGACCAGGCTGCCCGACGGCGCCCACCAGATGCTGGTGCACGCCCGCGACGCCGCGGGGAACTGGGGTCCGCTGACCGGGCTGACCTTCACCGTGGACCGCACCGGGCCGCCGGCCACCGTGACCGCGAGCGGGTCCGCCGGTGTCGTCACGCTCACCGGCACCGCGACCGATGCGCTGTCCGGCATCGCCGCCGCGGAGTGGTACCAGGGCACCGACCCGGGGGTCGGCGCCGCGACCGCGATGACGGTCACCGCCACGTCGGCCACCACCGCGAAGCTGTCCGCCACCACCGCGATGTTGAGTAACGGCGCCCACGCCTTCTGGGTGCGGGTCCGGGACACGGCGGGCAACTGGGGCAAGGCGTCCAGCGTCACGACGACCGTCACCGGATCGAAGCTGATCTTCGCGGACGGCTTCGACAACGGCACCGCCGCCTGGTCGCAAACGGTCGGCGGGGCACGGGTGGCGCCATCGGCGGCATTCGGCAACTCGGCGGCGCTGACCGTCACCGGCAGCACCCCGGCGTACGTGGTGGACAACAGCCCCGTCGCCGAACGCACGCTGCACGCGCAGTTCGGCTTCGCAGCCGGCACGTTCGCCACCCGCGGCGTCATCGTGGACCTTCTCCAGGCACGGGCGGCCAACGGCTCGGCTGTGCTGACCGTGCAGTACCAGCGCACCACCGCCGGCGTCAGCCAGGTGCGGGTCGGCGCATTGACCTCCACCGGATGGAAGTACTCGGCATGGTCGACGATCGCCGCCACCGCGGTGTCGATCAAGGTCGACTGGAGTTCCGCCACCGCCGGGACGGCAGCACTGTCCGTCAACGGAACCACCGTGGCAACCGTGACCGGTAACACGTCGGCCCGCACCGTCGAGTCCGTCGCACTCGGCGTGGCAGCGGCCGCCGGTCGTACCACCGGCGCGGGCGCGATCGACGCGTACTCCGCCACCCGCTGAACCCCCCACGGCCCGGGGGGGGGGGGCCCCCCCCC
>JAVHVY010000112.1:0-5210 GCA_032160305.1 Actinoplanes sp. | reverse complement strand
GTACCTCCCGGGTGTGGTGGCGGCTCGGACGCCGGGGTCTGTTGTTGAGATTCGTGAACCGAAGCCGAGGGCTTCCTAGAAGGCGCTCAGAATCGTGGCGAAAGCGGGGTAAATCAGAAAGATCATGAAGCCGCCGAGGAGCAGGACCAGAGGCAGCACCATGCGTTCGGTGGCGGATGCGGCGACGGCTTCGGCCTCGGCGAGTTGGTGGGTCATCAGCGCCGCCGAGCGGGCGGACAGGGTGTCCTTGATGCGAGCGCCTTCGGTGCCCGCCATCAGCAGGGCGGCGGACATCTCGGTCAGGGCGGGCAGGTTCGCGGTGTCGCCGAGTTCCCGCAGGGTCTGCCAGGGCGGGACGCGGCGCAGGTGTGCGGCTTCCACGGCTTGTCGTAGCGCCTGTTGCGTCCATCCGTCGGCTTCGTCGGTGGCATCCCGCAGGGCCTGCTCGACCCCGGCGCCGCCGGCCAGGGAGATGACGACGAGGTCGAGCATCCCGGAGACCGCCTCGCGTAACTCGGAACGTCGCCTGTCGGACTCGGATGCCAACGCCAGGTCCGGGGCGAACGCACCGAACACGCCGAGCAGCAGGGACGTCCACACGGGCAGTTGCCAGCCCACAGGCGTGCCGCCAAGCACCACCAGCGTCACGAAGGCGGGTGGCAGCAGGAAGCCCAGCAGCGCCATGGCTGCCTGTTCAGCGAGGTGGCGTCGGATGTCGCGCCCGCAGATGCCGAGGTTCGCGCGGACGCTCGCGCGGGGCAGGCCGACGCGGGCCAGCAAGTCGGCGAACGGCCGGCCGAGCGCCGCGAGCCGCCCAGCCGCGTCGGGGGCGATGAGGGGTCGTCCGGTGACGGTCATGCCGGTGGTGGGTGGGTGCAGCGCGGCGAACGCCTGGGCGAGGGTGAGCTGGGGCGGGAACGCGTACGCGGCCAGCATCGCCAGGCCGAGTCCGGCCCCGGAGCCGAGCAGGATGGCGGTGGTCATCGGCGGGATCCTTCGGACAGGCCGACCCGGGCCAGGCGGGCGATGCCGAGGAACCCGGCGGCGAACACGCAGCCGACGATGATCTGCACGAGCTGGCCGGTGAGGGTGGCGTAGGGGGCGAGGAAGCGCGGGTTGAACACGACCAGCCCGACCGCCATCGCGACGGTGAAGCCGGTGATCACCCTGGCGTTGGTGCGGATCTTCGCGTGCCCAGGAGCGATCTTTAGGCGCATGGTCGCGCGATCCCGGGCGCGGATGGCCAACTCGGAGAGCATGTCCGCGAGCTTGCGGGACTGCCGGGTGGACGCTTGGATCAGCGCCCGCACGACCAGACGTCCGGTCGGATCATCCAGCCGTGCCCGCAGTTGCCGCAGCGCGACCGGGAGGCGTTCGCCAAGCCGCATGGCGGCGGCGAGGTCGCCGATCTCGTCGGCGATGGCGGCCGGCGCGTACGGGGCCGTGACAAGGATGGCTTGTTCCAGGCCGGTGGAGCCGCTGAGGTTGTCGCGCAGCATCTCGGCCCATACGGCGATGGCCTCGGTGCGGGCCAGCGTACGGGCGGCGGCCTTGTCGGTGCCCAACGCGATCGGTAGGGCGTACGCGCCGATCCCGGCGAGGATGGCACCGACGGGCCAGCGGGTGAACAGGCCGACCAGAGCGGCGGCGACGACCGCCACAATAATCCGGATGACCTGCTCGCGGGTCAGGTCGGTACGCTGCTCACGCTTCCGACGAGTTTCCGGGGCGCGGCGGAGCCCGGCGATCATGGCGACCAGGCCGAGTCCGACGCCCGCGCCGAGTAGCGCTACCAGTGCGGTCATGGCTACCACCCGATCCGGTCGATCATGTGCGGGTGCAGCCCGGCCGCTTCGAGCCGTTCCAGCGTCGTGGTACGCAGCGGTGTGTGCGGCACGGCCCTTTTGTCGCGGCCAGGCGCCCAGCATTCGTTCGAGAGAACGTCGCGGCCGTCGAAGCCGACGACTTCGCGCACGCTGGACACCACCCGCTGCCGCCCGGGGGTCCAGTCGAGGTGCACGACCAGGTGAACCGCTTCGGCGATGAGGTTCGCGGACGCCTCGAAGGTCAGCCGCTCGGGGGCTTGGACCGCGTACATCATCAGGCGGGTGAACGCCTGCGCGCTGGACGAGGCGTGCACGGTGGCGAAGCTGCCATCGTTGCCTTGGCTCATCGCCTTCAACAGTTCGATCACTTCGTCGCCGCGGACCTCGCCCACGATCACCCGGTCGGGGTCCTTGCGTAGGGCGGTGCGGAGCAGGTCTTTCATCGTGATCTCGCCGACGCCTTCCAGGTTCGGCAGGCGGGACTGCATTTTCACGACGTTCGGGTGCCGCACCGGGTCGCGCAGTTCGAGTTCGTAGTTGTCCTCGATGGTGATCAGCCGCTCGTGCGGTGGGATGGCGTGGGCGACGGCGCGGGCGAATGTGGTCTTGCCGGTGTTGGTGCCGCCTGGGTAGATGGTGTTCAGCTTGGCCCGGACGGCTGCCTGAAGGACCCGGCACAGCGGCTCGTCGAGGGTGCCGTTCGCCACCAGGTCTTCCAGGCTTGCGTTGATCATGGTGGGGCGGCGGATCGACAGTGAGGGCCGGTCGGTGACCGACATGACCGCGCACAGCCGTGACCCGTCGCGCAACCGAAGGTCGAGCACCGGGTGGGTGCGGTCGAACGTGCGCTCTTCGCCACTGGCAGAGAAGTCGTCGCCGAGGGCGGCTTCGGTGGCCAGCGTCCGGATCATGTCGATCATTTCCTCGTCGGATTCGGCGATCGGCGGCCCTGGTTCTGCGATCGGTGATCCGACTCGCCGGAAGAAGACGTTGTCGTAACCCTGGGCGTGGACATTCTCGACACCTTCCCTCATCAGTTGCTGGAGGCCGCCCGCGCCGACGAGGTGGTTGATGGCTTGGCGGGCAACCCGGGATTCGGCTTCCGCGGACAGCGGCGCCCGTCCGGCGTCGAGTTCCTGTCGTGCGTACCGGTCCAGGGCCTCGCCGGTGTACCGCTCGGCCAGCACGCGCCGCTCGACGGCGGGCAGCGGCCCGGAACCAGCGTGGCCGCTGAGCGCCTGGGCGACCTGGGCGCGCAGCTCGGCGACGAGTGCCTTCTCCGTCAGGCCTCTGTTCGGCGTGATGGTCACCGGTAGCCACCTCCGGTCACGGTTCCTTGCCGGGCCAAGGCGACCGCGAGACCACGTGCCGTGGCGGGCAGGCCGACCCTGGTCCATCCCCTGCCCGCGCGGCGAACACCCCCGATGATCTCCGCGCTGTGCCGGTCCCACGGCATCTCCGCCGCCAGCGGCACCGGGACCATCCGGGCCACGTGCTCGCGGGGAAATGCGAGTCGGCCGACCGTCACCAACAGGACCCGGTCGACGGGCAGGTCGGCCATCGAGACCCGCAGCAGCGACAACACGTCGCCGCCGGCTACCACGAGCACCGCGTCCGCCAACTCCAGCAGCGGCAGGGCCGGGCTTGCGGGCTCCAGACGGCCGACGTCGAGGACGGTCGGTCGTTCCTTGGCCCACCGAGCGGGCTCGGTGTCGGCCAACAGCCCGACCGCGGCACTAGCCTGCGGGCGGCCCGCGGCGGCGAGCACCGCGTCGATCCCGAACGGCAGCCGGGTCGTGTGCTCAACCAGGTCCACCGGCCCGGACCGGCAGGCGTTGGCCAGCGACGCGAGGCCGGGGCTGTCCGGCAGCCGGTGCCAGCCGCCGAGATCACCGCCGGCCGCGTCGGCCTCGATCAGCAGCGCGGGCTCTCCCGGCCACACCGCCGCGAGCGCCGCCGCGAACGTGGTGGCGCCGCCGGACTTGACGGACGTGACCGCGACCAGCATCTCAGCCCCCCACCAGCACGAGAGCCAGGTCCGATCCGGTACCCGCCAGCTTCGTCGCGTCGCCGCGGTCGACCAGCAGAGACACCGTGGTCGTCCCGGAGCCGTCCGGGCCGGGCGCGACGTCCACCGCCGTAGCCGATACCGGCTTCGGCTCCGACGACGGGGTATCGGACGAGCCCGACAGGGTGTCCTTGTCCACCGAGACGACCAGGACGCGGCTGCCCGCCGCCAGCCCCGCCGGGACGCGGCCCTCCTTGAACCCGGCCGCCACGACGGCCTGACCGGCGGCGGGCCACGCGGCCGGGCCGAGCTGCGACTCGGCGAGCAACGACCCGGACGCCAGCGGCACAGCCGCCGTACGGCCGACGAGCTGCTGCGCCTCCGACGCGGGCACCAGCGGCACCTGCGGATCGGGGACGACTTTGACAGGTTTCAGGTCGGCCGCCACAAGGGACTGACCGGCCGCGACGGGCCGCGCCACCGCCAGAACCTGCACCCGGGCATCACCGCGCAGCTGGACCGCCACGAAGACGCCCGCACACAGCAGGACGAGCAGGAGCCCGCCGACGAGCAGCGACCAGCGCCGTTTAGGCTGCATCGACTCGGTCAGAATTGGTCGTGCCGGCGCGGTTCTCCTGGAGTCGGCGACCGTGGTCATGGACTCACCCCCCGTAGCAGAAGCGAGTCTTCGTCCTACCGGAGGGCAGAGGTACGCCGCCACGGACAACTGGGTACGTAGAGCCGTCTACGTACACCGACCACGTTTCGCATTACGACAGGGCAGGACGTCCGAGGGTGCAAAACGGCAGGTCAGGAAATTCCCGGACTCGGCCTCCCACGAAGGTACGGACTGGTCTCGCACGTTTGAAGTCATCAATGAACCTTCTTGTCAATGGCGCTTCAATATGTTTGCCTGTCTCGATCATTAGATGCACCGTTGAAGGTTCGCGGAGCGGGGGCCTCCGCATCGGACCGCAGGTGAGCTGCCCATCTGCGGTGTGGGACAACCACACGCGGGGGAAAAGTGATCGACATCAATCTTGTGAACCGGATGGCCGAACTGTTGAGGTTCCGGCGCGATCCACCGATTCTTTCGGCGCTCGACGAGCGTCCATTCCGGTTCCGCGAGCTACACGCCCGGCTCGAAACGAACATCGGCGAACACGTGGACGACAACGCGCTCACCCGAGGGCTGGGACGGCTCACGCGATCGGGCCTGGTCCACGTTGAAGAAGCGTCCGTCGGCGTTCGCCACATCAAGATCTACGACCTCAGCGACCTCGGCTGCGAGCAACTACGGCAGGTCGACGGGCTGCTCGCCGCATACGCGCACATGCGCCACCCGCAGGGCGCGTGCGACGGCGGCTGCTTCCTTC
>JAVHVY010000109.1:0-12693 GCA_032160305.1 Actinoplanes sp. | reverse complement strand
GGGCACCGCGACGATGAGCGCGATGATCGACGACAGGACCGTGCCGAACGCCAGCGCGGCGATGCCGAACTTGGGTTGGTCGTCGTTCGGGAACCAGGCCTGGTAGGTGAAGAAGTTCTCGGTGTTCGCACGCAGGGCCGGGACGGCCTTCGAGACCAGGAAGATCGCGATGGCGACGATGATGACCAGCACCATCGCTGCGGCCGCCGTGCTGAGCGTACGGAAGCCGGTCTCCATCGAGAACCGGGACTTCGTCGGCAGCGCACCGCCGCCGCCGAGTGGCTGATCGTCGGGCGGTGTCGGCGACACGCCGCCGCCGGCGGCCCGGCTGTGACGTGCTGTCACAACCGGACCGCCGGCGCTGGAGTTCGCCGAGCGGGCGGGGTAGTCACCCATCTGCTGGCTCGCTGTCGTCTAGAAGGGGGGTCGAGCGGTACGTCAGGAGATGGCGGCGACCGACGTCGCGACCTTGGTGCGGATCGAGTCGGGCAGCGGTGCGTAGCCCAGGTCGGACAGGGCCGACTGGCCGCCGGGGCTCGAGGTGTAGGTCAGGAAACCCTTGATGGCCGCGGCCTTCGGGCTGCCCTTGCTGCACGCGATTTCGTAGGTCACCAGGACGATCGGGTAGGCGCCGGCCGTGCTGGTCGTGTAGTCGATGTCCATCTTGAGGTCGCTGCCGGTGCCGGTGATCTTGGCGCCCTCGATGGTCTTGCCGGCGCTCGCACCGGTCAGTTCGGTGTACTCGCCCGCGCTGTTCTTGACCTTGGCCATCTTCAGGTCACTGTTCTGGGCGAACGAGAGCTCGACGTAGGCGATCGAACCGACCGTGCTCTTCACCGCGGCGGCGACGCCGTCGGAACCCTTGGCGCCGGTGCCGCCCGGGGCCTTCCACGCCTTGGCGTTGCTGAAGGTCCAGTCCGACGCGGCGGTCTTGCTCAGGTACTTGGTGAAGTTGTCCGTCGTGCCCGATTCGTCCGAGCGGTGCACGGAGGCGATGGCGGTCGACGGCAGCTTCACACCCGAGTTCTGCCCGGCGATGGCCGGGTCGTCCCACTTGGTGATCTTGCCGGCGAAGATCTTGGCCAGGGTGGGCGCGTCGATCTGCAGGCTGTCGACGCCGTCGAGGTTGTAGACGACCGAGATCGGCCCGATCACCATCGGCAGGTTGAGCGCGGCGCCGCCGGGGCACTTGGCGTCCGCGCCGGGCTGATCCTCGGGCTTGAGCGCCGAGTCGGAGCCGGCGAAGTCCGCCGTGCCGGAGCTGAATGCGGTGACGCCCGCGCCGGAGCCGGTGCCCTGGTAGTCGATCTTCGCGTCCGGGCAGGTGCCCTGGTACGTCTTGATCCACTCGGCCATGGCGTTCTTCTGGGCGCTGGAGCCCTGGGCCGTCAGGCTTCCGGAGGCACAGCTTCCGGCTGCCGCCGACGCGCCGGCGGTGGACGCCGTCGACTTGTTGTCAGAACCGCACGCGCTGAGCGCGAACGTCGCAGTCAAAGCAATACCGGCGATGATGCCGGACCGCTGGAGCTTCACAGTTTTCCCTTCGAGTGGATCGCATCTCCGGGCTCCGTAGTCCCGGCAACCGGTCTTTCACCGGCTGCACCGAAGCTAAAAGCTGGAAGTGGCCGGATCGCTGGACGCAAATGAACGAAGGGTGAACAGGTCAGCCCCCGCAGATGACCGAAGCCTGAGGGCAAGTTGTCCGTTACGTGAACCGAGGGGCGGGAGCCAGAAATTTCTGATTTATCCCGTACGGGATGTGCGGATCGTCAGCGTCGGTAGCTGACATCCGTCGCGTGGAGCGCGAAGCCCAGGCCGCGGTAGAGCGCCACCGCGGGCTCGTTCGTCTCGTCGACGTAGAGCATCGCCTGGGTCAGACCACCGGCCGCGAGGTGCTGCAGACCGGCCACGCTCAGGGCCTTGCCCAGGCCGCGCCGGTCCCCGCCCGGATCGACACCGAGCACATAGATCTCGCCGATCGCCGGGTCGTCGCCCGCCGCCGGGTGCACCTTGGTCCAGTGGAAGCCGAGCAGGGTGTCCTGGATGTCGACAGCCAGCAGGAAACCGGCCGGGTCGAACCACGGCTCCTGCTCGCGCAACCGCAGCTCTTCGATCTCCCAGCGGCCCTGCTCGGGGTGGTGGGCGAAGGCCCGAGCGTTGACCGCGAGCCAGTCCTGCTCGTCGTGACCGGGCCGGAAGCCGCGCAGCGTGACCCCGGCCGGCAGCGGCGCCTCGGGCACCGGATCGGTCAGCGACCGGCGCATCTGAAACAGCACCCGGGCCCGCGTGAAGCCCGTCTTCGCCGCGAAGATCCGGGCGGCCGGCCCGTCACCGTGTGCCCAGAAGGTCAGCGGGCCGGCACCGGCGGCCGCGAGCAGCGCCCGGCCGTGGCCACGGCGTCGCAGGGCCGGGGCGACGACCAGTTCGCCCGCGCCGAGCGGGTCGAGATAGGCGTACCCGGCCAGGGTGTCGCCCGCGTAACGGAGCAGGTGGCGGCCGGACTCCGCCGGGTGGCGGATCTGCAGGACCACGTCCTCGGAGAGCGGATAGACCCCGTCAGCCGCCAGGGCCGCGTCCGCCAGGGCCAGCGCCTCGGCGGCCGCAGACGCGGACAGCCGGTCCACGGAGCGGACCGGCTGTACCGATGTCATGGAGCGGGTGGTGCCCGGTCAGACCGGGAGCGAAACGGGTTGGTTGTCGGGGAGTGGACGGCCGCTCGGCGGCACCACGAACTTGTACCCCACCTGGCGGACCGTGCCGATCATCGACTCGTACTCGGAGCCGAGCTTGGCGCGCAGCCGCCGCACGTGCACGTCCACCGTGCGGGTGCCGCCGAAGTAGTCGTAGCCCCAGACCTCGCGCAGCAGCTGGTCGCGGGTGAAGACCCGGCCCGGGTGCTGGGCGAGGAACTTGAGCAGCTCGAACTCCTTGTAGGTGAGGTCGAGCGGGCGGCCCTTGAGCTTGGCCGCGTAGGTGTCCGGGTCGATGTTGAGCTCGCCGGCCCGGACCGAGCCGTTGACGCCGGCGGTGGCGTTGGTCAGCCGGCCGACGCCCAGGCGCAGCCGCGCCTCGACCTCGGCGGGACCGGCCGAGGCCAGGATGACGTCGTCGACACCCCAGTCGGCGTTCAGGGCGATCAGGCCGGCCTCGGTGACCACCGCGAGCAGCGGGACGCCGATCCCGGTCGCGTGCAGCATCCGGCAGGTGGCCCGAGCCTCGGAGAGCTCGGAGCGGGCGTCCACCATGACGGCGTCGGGGCTCGGACCGGACACCAGGGTCCGGACGTCGCGGGGGGCGGTGCGAACCGAGTGGGGCAGCAGATCCAGCGCGGGCAACACGGCAGAAGGCTCACCGGCACGTGCTGTCACCAACAGAAGGATTTCCACACTCACCTCCGTACTCACGGCGACATTGGCCGCTCGGGTGACCCGGAATGCGCGGCTCTTGGCCGCACAACCGGAGGACTTGTCCCGGCGTCTCTGACGGGGTGGGCTGGGCTCACTTTAACCGATGCATCGTCCAGATCACCCTGGCCACCTCGGCAAGTGATGGAGGAAACCTTGCCGGGGTAGCCGAACGGCCCATTCGTAACCGGCCTTTTACCTGAGCCCCGCCGCGTTTCGCGCGTGAGTCCGCTGGTTTCGATCATGGAATGACACGACGGTGACGCGCGCCCGGACCGCAATCTCTGGCACGATCGCAGGCGTGTTCCCCTCGACGCCCTCAGACGGCGACCGCGATCCGTGGGATGCGGATAATTCCCGCCATATCGCCCGGTCAGCGCCGAGCCGGTCATCGTCCGGCTTCTACGCCGGCGCGCCCGAGGGTGAGTCGGGCACCATCAGCAGCCGCCGCCCGCGCAGCCTCGAGGACGTCGACGACGCGGCGGTGCACGACGGGATCGAGATCGTTCCGGTACGCCGGAATCTGTCCCTCGCCATCGCCGGCTTCGCGGCCCTGCTCGGGGTGGGCCTGATCCTCGGCGCCCAGAGCTCGGGCCCGGACGCCCGCCTGCCGTACGCGATCGTGATCTTCGGGGTGCAGCTGATGTTCGTGCTCGCCTGGACCATGGCCATCCGGCCGCCGGCGCCGGGCATCGTGGCCTCGGTCTGCGCGGTGGTCGCCCTGGGTGCGGATTACTCGGCCGTGTCGACCGCCCAGGCCGGCCTCGCGCCGCTGGGCTACGTCGCGGCCGGCGGCTTTCTGCTGGCGGTGCTCGGCCAGCTGATCCGGCGGGCCGGCCGGGCCCGGGTCACCGACTCGCTCGGCAGCACTCTGCTGATCGTGATCGGGGTGGTGTCCTTCGCCTCGCTGATCGTGCTGACCCGCAAGCCGATCGGCACTCAGACCGTGCTGGTCTGCCTGGCCGCGGCCGGGGTCGGCGTCTTCGTGGCCCGGTTGACCGACGCGGTCTTCGCCAAGCCGCGGCTGGCCCCGCAGGTGCCGCGTGGCGCGAGCGGCATCATCCTCGGCGCGATGCTCGGCACGCTGACCGCCGCGGTGCTGGGCAGCTGGCTGGTGCTGCCGTTCAACCCGGGCAAGGGCGCCGTCCTCGGGCTGATCACCGCCGGGGTCGCGGTGCTGGTCGACCTGGCCGTCGACTACGCCGAGACGAGCCGCAACATGGCCGGCGACGCACCCACCTTCTGGCTGGCCCGGCACATGCAGGGCCCGCTCGGCGCGTTCGCCCTGGCCTCCCCGGCGGCGTACGCCCTGGCGATCTTCTTCCTCTCCTGATGACCGGGCTGTTTCGGGTCGGAGTGGATGTGGGCATATACGGTCATCATCGTCGTGGAAGCAATACCGCCCGGGAGGCAGCACAGTGGCCGAGGACACCTACCAGTCCGATCGGCCGCGCAAGCGCCGCGGACGGGGCCTGCTGATCACGGTCATCGTGCTGCTGGTCATCGTGGCGGCCGGCCTGGCCGTACTCGACCGCGTCGGCGCCTCGTACGCCGAGGGCGTGATCGCCGACAAGGTCGCCCAGCAGGTTGCCAACCAGAAGGCGACCAGCGACAAGCCGGACGTGACGATCGAGGGCGTGCCGTTCCTGACCCAGGTCGCCGACGGCCGGTACCAGGAGATCAAGATCGAGCTGGCCAACTTCTCCGGGCCCGCCGGCAACGGGCGGACGATCAAGATGCCGGTGCTGGACATCCGCGCCAAGGACGTGGTCGCGTCGGTCGCCGCGCTCCGCAACGGCGGCAAGATCGTGGCGACCACGGTGACCGGAGCCGGGACGATCGACTACGCCACCGTGCAGAGCCTGGTCGAGCAGAAGGGTGTGCAGCTCGGCGAGAAGGACGGCAAGCTCACCCTGACCGCCCCGGTGAGGATCCTCCAGCAGACCGTCACGGTGAACGGCACGGCCACCCTGTCTGTCGAGCACAACATTGTTTCGGTGCATTTCGACAGTGTGTCGGCGCCGGGTCTGCCCCAGATCCCGCTGGTGCAGAACCTGCTGACCAACTACGCGAAGAATCTCTCGGTCAGCATCAAGGTCCCGGCACTGCCGCTCAAACTCGCAGTTCAGAAGGTGCAGCCGACCGCCGCGGGACTCGTCATCACCGCCGGCGCGAGCGACGTGCAACTGAACGCGAGCGGACTGTGACGGCTGCCTCGTTCCCGGATCGTGGTCGACGCTGTTCCGCGGTCTGGAACCGCTGGTAGGTTGAACGCCATGAGCCTGTTGCTCACCAAACGGCGCGCGGTCGACCTGTGTCGCGTGGCCGCCTGCCTGTGTCGCCCTGTCGCCTGACGGGGCCACTAGCGCGCTCAATTCGCCCGGCAGTGGCGCCGCACCATCCCCGTTCCGTAGCCGCACCATCCCCGTTCCGTATCTGACTGGGTTGCGCGCGTGCGACTTTCGCTCCTCGCGCCGACTCTCCCCGCCCAACACACCAAGGGAGTAATCCGTTGAGTCGCGACACCGCGCTCGTCTCTGCCGACTGGGCCGAGAAGAATCTCGAAACACCGGGCATCGTCCTCGTCGAGGTGGACGAGGACACGTCCGCCTACGACGGCGGCCACATCCCCGGCGCCGTCAAGATCGACTGGAAGAAGGACCTGCAGGACCCGGTTCGCCGCGACTTCGTCAACCGGGAGCAGTTCTCGCAGCTGCTCTCGGAGCGAGGCATCGCCAACGACGACACCGTCGTTCTCTACGGCGGGAACAACAACTGGTTCGCGGCGTATGCGTACTGGTACTTCACGCTCTACGGCCACCGTGACGTCAAGCTGATCGACGGCGGCCGCAAGAAGTGGGAGCTGGATGCCCGGCCCTACTCCACCCAGGTCCCGTCCCGCCCGGCGACGCAGTACACGGCGTCGGCTCCCGACCTGTCGCTGCGCGCCTTCCGCGACGAGGTCGTCGCCGCGATCGGCGAGAAGAATCTGATCGACGTACGCAGCCCCGACGAGTTCGCCGGCCGCCTGCTGGCCCCGGCCCACCTGCCGCAGGAGCAGTCGCAGCGCGCGGGCCACATCCCGACCGCGCTGAACGTGCCGTGGAGCAAGGCGGCCAACGAGGACGGCACCTTCAAGTCCGACGACGAGCTGGCCAAGCTCTACGCCGACGCCGGGCTCGACAACGGCAAGGACACGATCGCCTACTGCCGGATCGGCGAGCGTTCCTCGCACACCTGGTTCGTACTCAAGGAGCTGCTCGGCAAGGAGAACGTCAAGAACTACGACGGCTCCTGGACCGAGTACGGCAGCCTCATCGGCGTGCCGATCGCCCTCGGCGACGAGCCGGGAAAGGCCTGATCATGACCTCACCTTCGAACGCCGCCGCCACTGCCACCTCCGCCGACGGGTGCGCCGCCCCGGACCAGTCGCTGCCGATCCCGGCCGGCGTCGACCTGGAGAAGGAGACGGTCATCACCGGCATCGTGCGCAACACCGACGGCGAGGCGATCGGCGGGGCGTACGTCCGGCTGCTCGACTCGACCGGCGAGTTCACCGCCGAGGTCGTCACCTCACCGGAGGGGGTTTTCCGGTTCTTCGCCGCCCCCGGCTCGTGGACGTTGCGCGCGCTCTCCCGCAGCGGCAACGGTGACCTCACCGTCGCCGCGGCTCGCGGCGTCAACGAGGTCGGCCTCAGCGTCGTCGCCTGACGGCTCTGTCGCACCGCACGCAGGGGCGGGACTCGATCCGGGTCCCGCCCCTGCGGGTCGGCGTGTCACCATGTCGGGCGTGACGATGCCGGCGTACCCGGATGCCCCGCCGCCGGCCCCGCTGAAGCGCAAGCCGCGCTGGTGGCTCGTCGCCCTGACCGTGGCCTGGGTTGTGGCGCTCGCCGTCGCCGCGGTCTGGTCGATCCGGCACGATCCGCCCAGCGTCGCCGATCAACGCTCGGTCAAGCAGGCGCTGCCCTACCTCGAGCGGGCGGCCGCCGCGCTCGTGGACGCGGCCGACGGGGACGGCCGGGCCGTGGTGCTCGGCGATCTGAGGTTCAGCACCGGCTGTCGGATCACGCCGGTGCGCTCCGGTGTACAGGCGATCCGGGACGTGACCCTGCACCTGCGCGCCGATCAGGTCGGGTCGGCCTTCGACGCGATCGCCGACGGCCTGCCGGACCCCTTCCACGCCCGGGTCGCGCACAGCCCCACCGGCAGCCGCCACGACCTGTACGCCGACGCCGGCGGTTTCGTGGCGATCGACGGGACCGCCCGCGCCACCGACACCGTGGTCACCCTGCGCGCGTCCACCGGCTGCCGCCCCCGAGCCGACGACGTCGACCCGCATCCGGCCGATCCGCCGGCGTCGAACACTCCGGGCGCCTACGGCGACGTCGTGCTCCGGCTCGGGGTGGGAGTCGCGGGCAGCACCGTGCGCTCGGTCGGCTGCGCGAACGGCGGGATCGCCTCGACGATCGTCAGCGCCGCCTTCCCGGAGCCGGCCGATCTGGGCCGGATCCTGCTCGCCACGGTGCCGAGCGCCGACGTGGTGCAGGCCGACCCGCACGACTGGGCGTACCGGGCCGCGGGCCTCTCCATCGTGGTCAGCGGCGATGCGGGAACAGCCCGGGTCTTCGCGACCAGCGCCTGCACGTCATGACGCGGACGGCTACTTCGGCCCGACCGGGCTGCGGACCAGCCTCATCCCGGCTAGTAAACGAGCGCCTGGGCGCCGTCCGTCATGATCTCCTCGACGAAGACGGCGGCGCCCGCGATCCGGATACCCGGCAGGACATCCGCCGGACCGATGTCGCGGCGGGCCGCGCACTGCGTGCACGCCGTGACCCGCCCCACGTCGATCAGCAGGGACAGCAGCTCCGGCAGCGGGGCCGCATGCGGCAGCTCGAAGCCGGCGGCCCGGCCGGGCAGCGCGAACCAGGTCGACTCGCCGGTCAGCCAGAACGAGACGTCGACCCCGGACGCGACCGCGGTGGAGGCGACCGTGAACGCCTGCGAACAGCGCTCCGGAGCGTCCGCCCCGGCGGTTGCCTTGACGACCAGCAGGCGAGCCATGCCGGTCAGCATAGGACCGGCCGGCGGCGCATAAGATGTCCCGGTCATGGTTACCGAGATCGGGTTCGTGAGTCTGCTGGTGGCCGGCTTCGGCGCGCTGGCCGGTGGGCTGGTCTATCTGGCGATGCGCGTGGCAAGGGGACGCTGGTGAGCAGTGAAACAGAGAATCCGCTGGGTCCGCCGCCCTGGCTGAACGCGCCGCCGGTCGAGCCGTACCCGTACGAGGACACGTACGACCTGCGCAAAGGGCCCGATCTGCACCCGGCGCTGCTCGGGCTGCTGCCGTTCGTCGGGCTCTGGCGGGGGCGTGGGCAGGGCGGCTTTCCGGAGATCGAGGACTTCGAGTTCGGCCAGGAGGTGCGGATCAGCCACGACGGGCGGCCGTTCCTGGCGTACGAGTCGCGGGCCTGGATGCTGGACGACGACTCCAAGCCGGTCCGGCCGATCGGGCGCGAGGTCGGCTGGTGGCGGCCGGTGACGAACAGTGCCGGCCGGGCCACCGACGACATGGAGGCCACCATGATGACCCCGACCGGGATCATGGAGCTCTACATCGGCAAACTGCATGGACCGACCCGGCTGGAGATGGAGGCGGACGCGATCGTCCGCTCGCCCACGGCCAAGGAGGTCACCGGCGGTCACCGGCTCTTCGGCATCGTCGACGGCGCCCTGCTCTACGCGCACGAGATGGCCGCGCTGAGCCACAGCCTCGAACCGCACCTGTCGGCCCGGTTGCCGCGCATCGGCGGCTAGAAACCCAACAGCTGCAGCAACCGCGGGGTCCACTCGGACCGGCTGCGCGGTTTGCCGTCCAGGCTGGTCGCCTCGGCCAGCCCGCGCAACGAGCTGGCCAGCCAGATCGCGTCCGCGTCGGCCAGTTCGTCCGGCGTGACCAGCCGGTGCGCCGGGCGCAGGCCCACCTTCTTCGCCTCGCCGAGCAGGGCGGCGGCGGTCAGCCCGGGCAGGATGCCGGTGTGTTGGGCCGGCACAGTGCACAGCACGTCCCGGGAGAGCCAGACCACGCTCGCGGTCGGTGCCTCTCGGACGTAACCCTCCGGGCCGACCCAGAGCACGTCGTCGGCCCCGCGGGTGGTGGCCCAGCGGCGGGCGGCGAGATTTTCCGCGTACGCCAGAGTCTTTGCCGCCGAGAGCGACCACGGCGAACGTCCGCCGACCTCGGCCGTGATCAGCCGGATGCCGTCGTGCCGCTCGCGCAGCGCGGCGGCCGGCACCGCCTCGACGGTGGCGTAGAGCGTGGGCGGCCCGCCGGCCGGCCCGCGCGTGCAGACCAGTCGCAGCGCCCCCTCCGACGCAGGCCAGGCAGCGGCCGCGGCCAACGCCAGCGACCGTAGCGTCGGCAGGCCCGGCAGCGGCAGGTCGAGCTGCGCGGCCGACGCGCCCATCCGGGCGAGGTGCGGGTCCAGCAGCCACGGCCCGGACGGGCGGAGGTGCATGGTCTCGAAGACGCCGTCGCCGTAGAGGACCCCGGCGTCGTCTGCGCGCAGCAACGGAGTGCTGGCGGGCAGCGGGCCCGAGCCCGGTATCAGCACGATGCGGTCCGGCACGGGCGGAGCGTAGCCCGTCGCCGAACTATGCTTCAGTCGTGTCCTCCACATCGCTGGCAGAAATGCTCCGGGAGCGTGGCCTGCGGCTCACTCCGCAGCGCCAGTTGATCCTGGAGGCTGTGCACCAGCTCGGCCACGCCACCCCCGAGCAGATCCACCACTGCGTCCAGGAACGAGCGGCCGGCGTCAACATCACGACTGTCTACCGCACCCTCGAACTGCTCGAGGAGCTCGGCCTGGTCAGCCACACCCATCTCTCGCACGGCTCGCCGACCTATCACCGCGCCGGCGAGGATCAGCACGTCCACCTGGTCTGCCGCGGCTGCGGCGAGATCACCGAGGTGGACCCGTCGGTCATGCGCCCGGTCACCGAGCAGCTCCAGCAGGAGCAGGACTTCCGGGTCGACGTCGGGCACGTGTCGCTGTTCGGCGTCTGCGGTGTCTGCAAGGAGCACGCATGATCCTGATCGAAGAAATCACCCCGTCGTCGGCCGATGCGGGAGTGGCGGCCCACTACGGCGACCCGATGCGCGAGCAACGCACCCTCGAGACGGCCGTCGGCCTGGTCGACCGGTCGAACCGGGAGGTCATCGCCGTCCCGGGCGACCAACGAGCGAGCTGGCTGCACACGCTGACCACCCAGCACCTCGCCGACCTGCGCGCCGGCCAGGGCAGCGAGTTGCTTGTGCTGTCGCCGCACGGCCACGTCGAGCAGCACGCGTACGTGACCGAGGACGGCACGACGGCCTGGCTCGACACCGAGCCGGGCGCCGGCGCCGGGCTGCTCAGATACCTGGAGATGATGCGCTTCTTCACCAGGGTCGAGCCGCGCGACGCCACCGCCGAACGGGCCGTGCTGTCGCTGGTCGGCCCCGGCAGCGTCGGGGCCGCCGCGCAGCTCGGTCTCACCGGACTGCGGGAACCCCACGTCGGTGCGGTGCCGGGCCCGAAATTCGCCGCCGGCGAGGTGCCGCCCGGACCGACCGCACTGTACGACGTGCACGAGTTCGAGTACGGGCTGGCCCGCCGGGTGCCCCTCGGGGTCGACCTGCTCGTCCGGCGCGGCGAGGTCGACACGGTACGCAAGCTGCTCGACGTACCGATGGCCGGGCTGTGGGCGTACGAGGCGGTCCGGGTCGCGCGCCGGATCCCCCGGCTGGGCTGGGAGACCGATCACAAGACCATCCCGGCCGAGGCCGACTTCACCGCCCCGGCCGTGCACCTGGACAAGGGCTGCTACCGCGGGCAGGAGACGATCGCCCGGGTGCACCACCTGGGCCGGCCGCCCCGCCGGCTCGTCCTGCTGCACCTGGACGGCATCGCCACCGACCAGCCGCCTGCCCAGGGCACCCCGGTCCAGCTCGCCGGGCGCCCGATCGGCTTCGTCGGCACGGCCGTACGCCACCATGAGCTGGGCATGATCGCCCTGGCCGTGATCAAGCGCAACGTGGCCGACGACGCCGTGCTGCAGGTGGCCGAGTCCGCGGCGGCGATCGACCCGACCTAGTCGCCCTAGGATCATTCCCATGACCACCGGGACCTTGATCACCGTCGTGCCCACCGGCGGGCAGAGCAGGAAAGCGGCCGTGCCCGCGCTGCCGGTCGATCTGGCCGACCTGATCGTGACGGCCCAGGAGTGCGAGGCGCTCGGCGCGTCGGTCATCACCGTGCATGCCCGCGACGAGGCGGGCGAGCCGAGCCTGTCGCTGGATCTGCTGCGCCCGATCGTCCGGGAGCTGGGCGCGGCCACCGACCTGATCGTCCAGCTCGCCACCACCACCACCACCACCGGCGCCGGCGGCGAGCCGGCGGCCGACCAGCTGTGGGTGCTCGACGCGGGACCGGAGATGGCGTCCTGCCCGCTCGGTTCCCCGATCCACCCGGCGCTGCACGACCGGATGCGCGACGCCGGCATCGTCGCGGGGTACGAGGTCACCGAGCGGGGCCAGCTCGCGACGCTGGCACGGCTGCTCGACGAGCGCGGGCTGCCCGCCGGTGGCCGGGTGCACGTCACCCTGCTGATGGGCGGCCCCACCCTGCCGACGGGCGGCCCCACCCTGCCGACGGGCGGCCCTACCCCGCTGGCGGGCGGCCCTACCCCGCTGGCGGGCGGCCCTGCGCTGCTGGCGGGCGGTGCCGGAATGCCCGGCACGGCCGCCGAGCTGGTCGCCTGCCAGGCGATGATCGCCGACCTGCCACCCGGAACGTCCTTCTCGGCCGCGGGCGCCGGGACGGCCACCCTGCCGGTGATGCTCGCGGCGCTGTCGACCGGCGGGCACCTGCGGGTCGGCATGGCCGACACGACGACCTGGTCCCAGCGCCAGCCAGTCGACTCGAACATGCAGCTGGTGGCCCGTGCGGTCAGTTTCGCCCAGCTGGCCCAGCGCCCGCCCCTGACCACAAAAGAGGCCCGTGAAGTGCTTGGCGTGCCGGCCCGATGATCGTCGCCGAAGTCGTCCGTTCGGCTCCGTGGAAAGCCCGGCTGGATCGACTCGCCGGTCGCCGGGGACCCGGTTCTGGGCGGCGGCGAGATTCGCGCGACCTGGTGAGCACCTGCTGAGGATCAGTGACCTGATTCACGCTAGCTGTTGCAAGCGTTCTGCTTGCAGGAGCTAGCACTGCGGGTTACGGTCGGATTCATGGCCACACCGAAGGAT
>JAVHVY010000125.1:0-16618 GCA_032160305.1 Actinoplanes sp. | reverse complement strand
ACCGCGACCTGCATCGATGTGCCGGGCAACACCACGGACACCAGTGTCAGAGTGGTCAGCCAGCCATGCTCGGGTACTTCGGAGCAATCGTTCACCTTCTATCCCGTCGCCGGCCAACCCGATGGTACTTACGCTGTGGTCGACCCGGTCAACGGATTGTGCGTGTCAGATTATCGGAACCACGTTGTGCAGGACGACTGCCTGCCGGTTGCCTCGCAGGCCCCTGCGTTTACGTGGACCCTCGTCGCGATCGACGCGGCCGCAAAGAAATACGTGTTCGTTCCGACGTACCAGTTCGGTGCCACCAACAGGCGCTGCATGTCGGTGTCCTCGCTACCGCCGTCAAATGGCATCCTCTACACCGGCGTGCCCACGTGCCGCACCACCGATCCTTACGATTTCTTCGTCGTCGCGGGTATCAGCTGACCATCAGCCGAACTGGGCGATCAGCAGGCCAAGGTAGGCGGCTCCCAGGCCGGCCAGCAGGCTGCCGCCGGCGTACGCGGCGGCGAGCAGGCGGTGGCCGACGCGGGCCAGTTGCAGGATCTCGTAACTGAAGGTCGAGTATGTGGTCAGGGCGCCGCAGAAGCCCGTGCCCAGCAGGGCGGTCACGGCCGCGCCGACCGGGCGGCCGAGCAGGTAGCCGAGTAGCAGGGACCCGGCGACGTTGACGGTGAGCGTTCCCCAGGGCAGCAGCGCCGGGTTCCGGGACTGAATCGCCCGGTCGGTGAGGTAGCGCAGCGGGGCGCCGACGGCCGCGCCGAGCGCGACGAGCAGCACGGTCATCGGGAGCGCACCACCCGTTCGGTGAGGGCCGTCGCCGCCGTGACGGCCAGCAGGGCGCCGGCCAGAGTGGCCGCGAGGTAGACCAGGGCCGTGCCGGGCGCGGTGTGCTGCACGTCGACCACCGCGGTGGAGAAGGTGGTGTAGCCGCCCAGGATGCCGACGCCGAAGAACGGACGGATCAGGCGTTGCGCCGGGAAGCGCCGGGCGATCACCACCATCAGGACGCCGATCATAAAACAGCCGGTCACGTTGATCGTCCAGGTCGCCCACGGGAAGGCGCCGGCGGCGTGTGGCCAGGCGGCGGAGAGGCCGTAGCGGGCCAGCGCGCCGAGCACCCCACCGGCCGAGACGGCGGCGAGCACCGCCGCGTCGGTGCGTACGCGTAGATCGACATCGGGATCGATCCCCAGGTCGCGCACCTGGTCGATCTCGGAGTCGATCTCGGAGTCGATTTCCGGGTTGACACCGGGCACAGAGCCTCCCACCAGCTCAGGACAACTGGTAGGGACCGTTGGCGACGGAGTGTCGCGGTTTACCCGGGCGCGGGTCGGCGGGCCCCACCGCCGGCGACCAGGCTATCTTGCGACCAGCTGCGACCCTCGGCCTGGATCCCGATGCTCTCGTACTTGGCACCCGGGAAGTCGAGCCGCCGTCCCATCTCAGTTGCGGTCGAGCCAGTTCGGGCGGTCAACCGGGCAAGTCGTCCGGGCCGGACAAGCTAATGGGTCCACGAGATGAAGCGGTCGAACAATTCGGACGCTGGCATCGCGGGCAGTTCGAGGACGGCGTGTTCCAGGTTCAGCCACATGTACACCGACAGCGCGATCCGGTCCATCTCTGAGGTCAACAGTTCTCGCGCCGGATCACATGGCCAAGCTTTGCCGCATGCACGGCATTCCCAGGCCGGCCGCTGCGGTGGGTGTTCGTCCATCGTCATCGCGGCACGACCCGTCGTGTTGAGGACCCCCACGCCGGATGGTGCCTTTGGCAGACAGCGATGTGCCGGTGGGCGGCCGTCGCGTTGACGCAGGGCCACGGCGTTCCGCAGATTACGCATTCAGGTCGGCGGACCGTGAAGGGCGGCCAACAGATACCCCATTCGATCCAGGCCCGGTCGGCGTGGTGCTGGCTCCAGGCGTAGTCGGTCTCCGCGCATGAGGGTGGCGGGTCCCCTGGGAGCGAATCTGATGGCGAAACCGATAAGGCCGAGGTTCCGACCCCTACTGGAATGCGCTCCGTGACGTTGGCCCGGGCCGAGCCGGACTGGGAACACTGCGTGGTAACGACAGTGTCAGTCACCGTTAGCGTCGGTCCACGCGTTGTGTATTCGCCCTGCACGGCAGCGGCTCCCATCGATCAGTACGAAGTTCACGCCGAACGGATCGGCATTGCATCAAGCCTGGTCGTCGTTCCCCGCGCTCCAAAGGCAAACATTGTCAGCCACTGTCAGCCGACAACGGTGAACACCGGATATTGATCGAGAGACCGAAGTTCCTACAAAGCCGGAATCGCGCCGAAAGAAAGTTGGAGAGTTCGCGCGCGGAATTGCTTGTAGCCTGCCGTCAGTCGCGTTCTACATACCAGGAGGGTGCGATCTGACCCCGGACACTAAACTGCACTACATGGATACCGAGGCGCGCTGGGCAAGTGAGTGGATCATTCACGGCGAGCGAGTCGTTGACGACACACGACGTGCGGTGCTGAGCATCGTCGATGTGGAGCTTCCGGACGGGGTCCGCTTTGAGCAGTACGTCTTGCGGATTCCGGCCGCCGCGATGGTCGTCGTGCTCGACGATGCCGATCGGGTGCTGATGATGTGGCGGCACCGGTTCATCCTCAACCGATGGGTGTGGGAGCTGCCGGGCGGCTATCTCGACGCAGACGAGGACCCAGCCGTGTGCGCCGCCCGTGAAGTTGAGGAAGAAACGGGCTGGCGACCTCGCACGATGGAGCCGCTACTGACGTTCCAGCCGATGGTCGGCACCATTGAGCAACCCAATACCGTCTTCCTGTCCCGTGGAGCCGACAACACCGGCTCGGCGCCCGACATCAACGAAACCGCACAGGTTGGCTGGATCCCACTGGCCGAGGTCCAGCAACGCATCGCCGATGGGGCGATCGTGGGTGCCGGATCGGTGTCCGGCCTGCTCTCTGTGCTACTGGCCAAGGCGGCGGGACAGCTCTAAGGACCGGCGAGCACCGGTCGTAAACGGTCCTCGAAGGCACTCACCGCGCGAAGGCCGACGTGCGAGCCGAGACGGTTCGCCAGATCTCGCAAATAGTCGTGCGCCCGCACGGAATGCAATCCCTCCGCCGCGTCGATGGCCTGCATGCCGACCGCACTTGCTTGCTCCGGGTCGCCCGCCTGGGCGTGGGCTACGGCGAGGAGGGCGAGGTTGAACTGTCGCCCGCGGGCGTAGTGCCGGCCGTCCATCTCCAGCGACTTCACCGCGAACCGCTCGGCGAGCTCACCTCGTCCCAGGGCAGCAAAACAGTGTCCGAACTTCGCCGCCAGGTATGCCTCGTCGAAATAGCCGAGCCATTGCGGATCATCCGACCGATCAGCACGGTCGAGGGCGCGTTCGGCTCGATCGAGCGCCGCAGCGCACGTAGCCTCGTCACCACCGGCCGCATGGCCCTGCGCTTCCAGCACCGCCGACTCTGCCTGAATGGCCGAAATCCCTGCGTCGGCTGCGGCGTGAGCCGCAGCGCGGGCCAGATCGACAGCCTCTTCCGACGCATGCAGATAGGCGGCCTGATGACTCATCGCCGCCAGGACTTCCGCGCCCAAGCCGCGGTCGCCCGCGGCAGCGGCCATTCTCAGCGCTTGGATCATGTACCGCTGGGCCAGGCCGTTCATCCCCATGTCGTAACTCGCCCAGCCCGCCAGCTGCGTGGCCTCCGCAGCGGCAGACAGCAGTGCCTTGCCTGTCCCTGCGTCGTAGCGACCGCGGAGCAACACCGCCACCTCGTTGTCGAGAAAGCGAACCACGCTCTCGCGGATGTGGCCGCCGCCGAACTGATTGTCCAGGGTGCGATAGACGCCGGTAATTCGCCGAACCATTTCAATGTCCGGCTCCCCCACCAGCCGCTCGCCACTCCCGGTCGGACGGTCGTCGAGGGCTGACGTCAGCCAACGCATAGCCGGCGTCATGTACGCCGCCGCGCTGAAGCCGACTCCGCGCAGCAGGTGGCGCCTCTGCATGTCACCTCGCCACAACTCAGTCGCGACATCTACGCCGTGTCGCCAATCCGGCGCGAACTCTAGCCCAGGCGACAGCGAACCGGCGTCCGAAAAGGCGGCGGCAGATACTCCACGGTTGTCGGCTGACAGCTCGGCGACCATGGCCGACAGTTCCCCGTCTGCGCCGAGCGCAGCATCGAGCAGCGCGGCTACGGAAACGCTCGGCCGTTTGCCACCCGTTTCGAGGTCCCACAGATATCCATGCGAGCAGTGGATCTTCAAGCCAAGCTGGCGCAGTGAAAGACGCCGCTGCTCACGCAGCTGCCTTACCCGAGATCCGAAGTTCGGGTTAACAATGACAACCCTGCGTGGCATAGCAGGCTCCCGGCTGTATCGGCTGGGCTTGACGCCGTAGATCCGACCGTACCGGCACGGACGCATAGGTCCTACGCGCCGCGGCCCTGGTTTCCGAGCGGCGCGGCGGGCGGACGCGGTGGCGCTTACGCGGTATGGGGGCCGGGGCGGGCATGGCGGCGCCCACCCCGGCCGTTCAGGGGGCCTCGGCCGGGCGTCACTGTAGACGACGACCATGCTCGGTATTGTCCCAGGTGGGAGGCCTTTCGAAGGGTGATCAGGCCTTCGCGCCGAGTGCGCAGCAGGGGCCCGTAACGGAGGCCGAACTCGTCTCCATCCGGATGTCCCGCAATTCCACGCCGGAGGCTTGTTCCATCTGTACGGGCGACCAGGCGGCACCGCTGCCGGCTCCGGTGAGCGTGCAGTCGCGGATCACCGCGTCGTGGTAGGCGAGCAGGCTGACCACCCCGTCGACCTCGCTGCGCCCCCAGCCGGCGGCCCGGATCGCGTACTGCGGGCCGTTCCAGCGCACGCAGGCGTCCGCGATCTCGATCCGCGCGCCGATCTCGCCCGGGGCGGCGGCCACGAAGCGGTCCGTGTTGTCGCCCGGGAGCAGCCGGAAGCCCATCTCCACGTCCCGCAGGCAGGAGCCGAGCACCTGTACGTCGTGCACCGAACTGAGGTAGAAGCCTTCGACCGCGTCCCGGACCCGCAGGTCGGTGATGCGCAGGTGGTGCGGGTGGTACGTCGGGCCGGCGATCGAGGCCACGTCCGCACCGACGGCACCCCAGTGCACCGCGACCCCGGTGTAGCCGCCCCGGATCGTCAGGTCGTGCAGGGTCACCTCGCGGACCGCGCCCATCACGGCGACACAGTTGGCGGCCCGGTCGCCCGGCGGGCGGGACACGTGTACCCGCCGGATGTCGACCCGCTCGATCCACTCGGGAGTCTCGCGGTAGAGGTACTCGCCGATCGTGACGGCCGTGCCCCGGTCGCCGCCGTGCTCGCCCGGGTCGGCCGGCGGCGGGCGCAGGCCCAGGTCGCTGATCGACACGTCCGAGCCGAGCACGTGCAGCACCGGGTGCCCGCTCCGGCCGGCCGAGGCGAGCCAACTGCTCGGCGGGGAGCCGTTCGCGCCGGCCACCGATGCGCCCCGGATCGTCCAGCCGCCCGGCACGCGCAGCCCGTCGGCGATCACATGCTCGCCCGGTGGCAGGTCGAGTTTGCCGGGCGACGGCGTGTCGAGAGCCTCCTGCAGGACGCGGCGGTCGCGCTCGGCGTCCCCGGTCAGGGCCGGTCGGTGGATCATCGGATCGGCACGATCCGGCAGGACAGGCCCGGGTGCGCCCGGTCCAGGCCGATCAGGACCGGACCCTCGGGCGGTGCCGCGAGACGCAGGTCGAGGCTTCCGGTCCGCCGCGACACGATCTCCACCGCTATCGGTACGCCGGAGCCGAGATCCGCCGCGAGCACCCCGATGCCGGCGTCCGGCCGGTCGGGCAGTGTCTGGGACCGGGCCCGGACCGCGGCCCGCCGGGCGATCCGCAGCGCCTTGAAAGCGGCCCGGGACGGCTTGCGCCTGGTCAGCGGGGTGACCGGTGAGCGGGGCACCGGCGGGGCGAGCGCGGCCGTGCCGATCTCCAGCCGGAAGTCCGCCGGATCTCCGGGCTGCAGCACGGCCAGATCACAGCCGGTCCGGGACGGCGCTGGTGCGGTTGTGGGGTCGGCTTCGCGTACGAGAATGGTGTCGATCCGCAGGCCCAGCGCGGAGCGGGCGCTGACCCGCCCGGCCGACCACGACGGCAGCTCGGCCTCGGCCACCTCGACCACCAGCAGGCCGTCGATCTCGTCGGCGGCCAGGGTGAAGTCGAGCGTGGCGCGCGCGCTCGCCGCGCCCCGCCATCCCTGCCGGCGGGCCAGCACCGCCGCGCCGCGGATCGTGCCCTGCGCGCGCAGCAGCACCACCCGGGGGCGTTCCGGCTCGTGTCGCGGCGGGCGCACCCGGTCGGACCACCAGCGGGTGCTCAAATCGTCGAGCTGCAGCTGGACGCGGACCTGGACGGGCCGACCGACGCCCGGCAGCTTGACCGCGACCGCGCCGAAGTCGCCGGTCACCCGGCCGACGATGCCGGTGCCGCGGACCACCTGATCGACGATGCAGACCACGTCGTCCTGGCCGCCGGTGATCTCGGCGGGCAGGCCGAGGACCGGTCGCGGTTCGTCGTAGGCGGTGTGGAACCAGGCGCCGATCATGCCGACCAGTCCGTGCGGGTCAGCATCGGTTCCCGGCGGGTCCACATCCGGGCCACCGCCTCGAAAAGCGGGTCGGCGTCGCTCTCGATGTGCCGGAACGTCGCCCGCAGCACCTTGAGCAACACGTCGGCCGGCCACACCTCCCACTGCGGGACGAGCGGGGTGATCACATCGGTGCCGCTGCGGTACAGCCACAGCCAGAGCCGGGCGCGCTGGACCTGCTCGGCGGTGACCAGGTCCATCCCGTCGCGGATCTGGTCGATGCTCTGTTCGAGCGTCTTGAAGTAGGCGTCCGCGTCGTCGACCACGGTGGACAGTCCGCACGAGCTCCATTCCGACCAGCCGGCCTGGATCACCGGGATCCCGTACGCGGGCAGTTCGTTGCTGACGCTGCCGCGCACGGTGACGCCCAGGTCGGTGAGGCTCCACAGCGCGTTTTTGCTGAGCGAGGCGCTGGGCCGGAAGGCCAGGTGCCTGTCGCCCTTGTGCTTGCGGGCGAGCGTGTCGAAGAAGCCGCTGGAGTCGTAGAGGGCCTGGCTCGGATGTTCGAGGAAGAGCCATTGCGCCTGCGGGTGCTCGGCGGCGAACGCGGCCGTGTCGGTGAACCAGTCGGCCAGGCTGGGAAACAGTTCGCGGTTGGTGCCGAGCGCGTCGGAGACGGCGTGGTTGAAGACGGTGACGACCGGCCGGGTCGCGTCGAAGCCGAGCCGGGTGACCACGCTGCTGCGCAGGCGGGCGCGTTCGGCCGGGTTGTTCAGGTCGACCGAGGCGGTGTGACCGCCCCGCCACCAGCTGGGCCGGCCCAGGTTGACCTTGGCCCGCCAGGCGATCAGCTCGGCGGCGTCGTGCAGCTGCTCGCGCCGGGACCAGACGTGCTCCTCGAACGCCGCCCCGATCTGCTGGGTCAGCTCGGCCCGGAAGGTCCCGGTGTGGGTGTCCTTCTCCGGGAAGAGCCCGTACGCCTTCATACAGCCGGTCTGCTGGGTGTGGATGATCGGCACACCGTGGCGCCGGGCCACGTCGACGGCCAGTCCCCACTGGTCGTAGTCGACGTGGCTGGTCACCAGCGCGACGACGGGCTGCTCGAACTGCTCCTCGTAGAAGGCGGCCAGCCCGTCGGCGTAGCGGCGCCGGAGCTGGTAGTCGGCCCGCTGCCGGTAGCCGTCGGGCAGCCCTGGCACCTTGGCCAGCCGGCAGTAGGTCGCGTTCGTGTTCTCGACCAGGGTGGCCTCGTCCAGCTGGGGTTTGCGGGAGATGCCACGCCGGACCAGATCCCAGACGTCGATCGTCTCCGCGGCTCCGAACGACTCCGCCACCTGCCGCACGACCCCGGTGTCGAAGCCGCTCCACAGTGTCCGTCGCCAGGCTTCCTCGACCCCGGTGAAGACGATCAGACGGGCCGGGCGCAGCCTGCGGAGTGCGTTGGCGAACGCCAGGTTGCGCAGGGTGACCCGGATGTCCTGGTGGAACGCCTCCACCAGGATGACCGCGTCGTCCGCCGGCCGGGGCAGGTTCTTCGCCCAGTAGACAGCCGATGCATCCAGGAACCACTGCAGTTCCTTGTTGTTCGCGTTGAGCCACACGGTGTGTCAGAGCCTCTCTCAGATCAGATCCCAGGACAGCGGCGTGCCTTTCGCCGCGTCCTGCCGGAACGTACGCCCCAGGGCCAGGCCGATCAGATCGGGCGCGAGACCGCCGGTGGGCCGGATCGAGCGTACGGTCGCCTCGGTCACCAGGTCGCCGGCCTTGACGTCGGCCACGACGTAGAGGGACCGGCGGAAGCGCAGGCCTTCGCGTTCCGCCTCGGTCGGGCCGATCGTCGTGCCGCCCAGCGCCTGCCAGGCCCGCTGCGACTCGACCACCAGGGCTTTCAGCTCGGCCGGCTCCAGCGAGAACGCCGAATCCACACCGCCGTCGGCCCGGTCCAGGGTGACGTGTTTTTCGATCAGGCAGGCGCCCAGGCCGACCGCGGCGATCGGTACGCCGATGCCCAGCGTGTGGTCACTCAGCCCGATCGGCAGCCGCAGCGCCTCGGCCAGCACCGGGATGCGGCGCAGGTTGGTCGACTCCGGCGGGGCGGGGTAGGAAGCGGTGCAGGAGAGCACGACGATCTCGGTGGCTCCGGCACCCTGGGCGGCCTCGACCGCCGCGGTGATCTCGTGCAGGGTGGCCATTCCGGTCGAGATGATCAGCGGTTTGCCGGTGCTCGCGCAGAGCCGGATCAGCGGCAGGTCGGTGATCTCCGAGGACGCGATCTTGAACATCGGCGTGTCCAGCTTCTCCAGCAGCTCGACCGCGGTCCGGTCGAACGGGCTGGAGAACGCGGCGATGCCGTGCCGGCGGGCCCGGTCGAAGATCGCCTCGTGCCACTGCCAGGGCGTGTGCGCGCGCTGGTACAGGTCGTAGAGGTACTCGCCGCCCCACAGCTCGTGGCCCGCGGAGAGCTGGAAGCGCGGGTGCCGCACGTCGACGGTCATCGTGTCGGCGGTGTACGTCTGGATCTTGATCGCGTCGGCGCCCGCCTCGGCCGCGGCGTCGACCAGGGCCAGCGCCCGGTCGAGCGAGCCGTTGTGGTTGCCGGACATCTCGGCCACGATGTACGGCCGTTTCCCGGTACCGATCTCAGTCACTCTTGCCTCTTTCCGTCCAGACGACCGTCTCGGCCGTACCGTCGACGAGCCGGTCGTATCGCCGGGTCTCGCGGAAGCCGAAGCGCCGGTGCAGGGCCAGAACCTGCCGGTTGGTGGCCAGCGTCTCGCCGCCGAGCCGGTCCACCCCGAGCACCCCGAAGGCGTACTCGACCGCGGCCCGCTCCAGCCGCATCCAGGTCGGCAGCACCTGTGCGCCCAGCCCGGCGACGTCCAGGTAGAAGGACCAGACGGCCGGGCTCTCCCGCAGGTCGAAGACGACCACGGCCGCCTCGTCGAAGATCAGCACGTGCCGGTCCGGGTCCGCGCCGACCGCCGCCCACCAGGCCGCATGCTCCGCCGGGGAGATGACATGCGTGGTCAGGCTGACCGCACGCACGTCGGGGTGGTTGCGCCAGGCGAGCACGGTGTCGCGATCAGCGTCGACGGCAGCACGCAGCACGCGGGGCCCTTCCCTGGTTGTGGAGGTGGAGCGCGTCACCGTAGGCGGACCGTCTGAGGCTTCCGTGGCGACGAGGCGAGGTCGGGAAGAACCGCAGGTGTCCACTCGGTGCCGCGCCGGATCTGGTACGCGGCCCGCGACAGCGCGTAGAGCGGGTAGGCGTTCGCCGCGACCAGGCGCTGCTTGAGGCCCTGCACTCCCGCCGGGACCAGATGCCCGGCCGGGCGGTGCCGGCGGTAGTGCGCCGCGATCCGGCGGAAGAAGGCGTGCCGGCGGCTCGGGTGCAACCGGCCGTCGTTGCCGGCCACCACCAACAGATGGTTGATCATCAGGGTGAACAGCTCGGCCTGCAGCCAGGCTGCCGGCTCCCGGGCGGCCACCCACTCCAGCAGCCGGTCGTACTGGTCGAAGGCCTCGAAGTGGCGGTCGCTGCGGGTGGCGGTGATCGCGCCCGGCCGGCCGATCCGGTAGAGGTAGCAGACCCGGTCGAGCACCGCGATGCGGCCGGCGCCGATCAGCACCGGGTTGCTGAACGGGACGTCCTCGTACCAGCCTGGGTGGAACCACAGGTCGAGGTCGCGCAGGTGACCGCGGCGCACGATCCGGTTCCAGGCGGTGTGCTGCACGCGGAGCAGCTGGCGGCGTTCGGCCAGCGGGGCGCTACCGGGCACCCGGCGCAGCAGGTGACTGCTCGCGTCGACCTCGAAGCGGCCACCCTCGTGCTCACGAAGGTGGTCGATCAGCAGCACGTCGGGGCGCTCGGCGAGCAGGCGGTCCAGAACGGCGCGTACCGAGCCCTCGGGCAGCCGGTCGTCGCTGTCGACGAACCAGACGTACTCGCCGGTGGCCTCGGCCAGACCGGCGTTGCGGGCGAGCCCGAGACCGACGTTCTGGGTCAGGTGAACAACACGTACACCGCGGTGCCCGCCCGCGTACGAGTCGAGCACGGCGGCGCAGTCGCCGGGGGAGGCGTCGTCGACCGCGATGATCTCCACGGCGGCGCGCTCCTCCGTGCTCAGGCCGTTGAGCAGGGAGTCCAGGCACTGCGTGAGCAGCGACCGGGGCACGGCGTGGACCGGGACGACGGCCGTCAGCAGAACGTTTTCCACCTCTCCACGCTCGTACAGCCGGGTGACCGGCAGCGAAACCCTGGTTGGCCGGGGCATGTCGTTATCCGGCAGCCGGCGGGGCGGAGCCGATTTCGGTACGCCGGGAGCGCGCAACCCGGGGCTCGCGGCGCTCCCGAGTTTCCTGGGGCAGACTCGGCTGCGTGACCGTTGCCTATTTCGAGAGCTACGAGCCCGGTGCCGGCCGTCGGGAACCGCGGGCGCACCTGCACACCGACGCCGCCACACTGGCCCTGGACGGTGACTGGCGGTTCCGGCTGTCGCCGTGCGTGGCCGCCGCCCCGGATTTCGCCGCGCCCGATCTCGACGACACCCGGTGGGACGTGCTGCCGGTGCCGTCGAGCTGGCCCATGCACGGTCACGGCCGGCCGGCGTACACGAATATCCGTTATCCGTTCCCGGTCGACCCGCCCCGGGTGCCGACCGAGAATCTGACCGGCGACCACCGGTGCGCCTTCGACCTGCCCGCAGGCTGGCCCGCCGGGGACGCCGTGCTGCGCTTCGAGGGCGCCGAGTCGTGCCTGCGGGTCTGGCTCAACGGCGTCGAGCTCGGCTGGGGCACGGGCAGCCGGCTGAGCACCGAGTTCGACGTCGGCGCGCGGCTGCGGCCGGGGCGCAACGTGCTGGCCGTCCGGGTGCACCAGTGGTCGGCGGGCAGTTACCTCGAAGACCAGGACATGTGGTGGCTGCCCGGGATCTTCCGCTCGGTGACCCTGCTGTCCCGCCCGCCCGGCGGTGTCGACGACGTCTTCGTACACGCCGACTTCGACCAGCACACCGGCCGCGGCGCGCTGCGCGTCGAGACACCCGGCCCGGCGCTGGTGTCGGTGCCGGAGCTGGGCGTCCACGATGCCCCGTCCGGTACGACCCTCGACGTCGGACCGGTGCGGCCGTGGAGCGCCGAGTCGCCGGCCCGTTACGTCGTGACGGTCCGCGCGGGCGGCGAGACGGTCACCGTGGCGGTCGGTTTCCGGACCGTGGCGATCGTCGACGGGCAGCTCACCGTCAACGGCGTGCCGCTGCTGCTGCGCGGGGTCAACCGGCACGAGTTCCATCCCGACCTGGGCCGGGTCGTGCCGTTGGAGGTGGCCCGGCAGGACGTGGTGCTGATGAAGCGGCACAACGTCAACGCCGTCCGGACCAGCCACTATCCGCCGACGCCGGGCTTCCTCGACCTGTGCGACGAGCTCGGCCTCTGGGTCGTCGACGAGTGTGACCTGGAAACCCACGGCTTCCGCCCGCTCGGCTGGCGGCGCAACCCCAGCGACGATCCGCGGTGGAGCGCCGCCTACCTCGACCGGATGCGCCGCATGGTCGAACGCGACAAGAACCACCCGAGCATCATCCTGTGGTCGCTCGGCAACGAGGCCGGCATCGGCGCCAACCACGGCCTGACGGCCGACTGGACCCGGCAGCGCGACCCGGGCCGCCCGATCCACTACGAAGGCGACCGCGAGTGCCGCTACACCGACGTCTACAGCCGGATGTACGCGTCACACGCCGAAGTCGACGCGATCGGCCGGCAGGCCGAGACCCCGCTGAAGGACCCGGACACCGACAGGCGCCGCCGGGCGATGCCCTTCATCCAGTGCGAGTACGCGCACGCGATGGGCAACGGACCGGGCGGCCTGAGCGAGTATCAGGAGCTGTTCGACAAGTATCCGCGCTGCCAGGGCGGTTTCATCTGGGAGTGGATCGACCACGGCATCCGGCAGCACACCGCGGACGGCCGGGAGTTCTTCGCCTACGGCGGGGACTTCGGCGAGCCGCTGCACGACGGCAACTTCGTCATCGACGGCCTGGTCTTCCCCGACCGCACACCGTCACCGGGCCTGGTCGAGGCGGCAGCCGTCTTCGCACCCGTACCCATGACCGGCACTGCCGAAAGTCTGCACGTGCGCAACCTGAACGCCTTCGTCGACACGTCCTACCTGGACTTCTCCTACCAGGTCGAGGCCGACGGCGAGCCGGTGGTCGTCGGCCGGCTGACCGTGCCGCCGGTCGGGCCCGGGCAGACCGCCGAGGTGCCGCTGCCGGAGTCGCCGCCCGGGGCGGGCGAACGCTGGCTGACCGTGCGGGCCGTGCTCGCCGCCGATCAGCCCTGGGCGCCGGCCGGGCACGAGGTGGCGGTCGCTCAGATCGCCCTCGGCGGCACGCCCGTGCTGCCGCGCGGGAGCGGGACCCTGCCCGCGGATCTGCGCTCCGGCCTGCGGCTGGACGTGTGGCGGGCGCCGATCGACAACGACCGCTTCGCGGCGCTGGAACCGGCGTGGCGGCGGGTCGGCCTGGACCGGATGCGGCACCGGATCGACACGCCGTCGACCAGCCGGGTCGCGCCGGCGGCCGAGGATCTCGGCCTGGCGGTCAGCTACACCTGGACCGAGGACGGCGCCAGCCTGCGGCTGGCGGTCGACGTGAAGCCGGAAGGGGAGTGGCCGTGCCCGCTGCCCCGGCTCGGGGTGCGCTTCACCCTGCCCGCCGGCCTGTCGACGGTGCAGTGGTTCGGCCGTGGGCCGGGGGAGGCGTATCCGGACTCGCGGCGGGCGGCCCGGGTCGGCCGGTTCACCGCGACGGTCGACGAGCTGCAGACCCCGTACGTGTTCCCGCAGGAGAACGGGCACCGGATCGACACCCGCTGGGTGGCGTTCACCGGCCCGGGCGGCGGGGTGCTGGTGAGTGGGGACGCGACCTTCGGCTTCACCGCCCGGCGCTGGACCTCAGAGCAGCTCGACGCGGCCCGGCACACCACTGACCTGATACCGGGCCCGGAGATCGTGGTGAACGTCGACGTCGCCCAGCGCGGCCTCGGCACCGCATCCTGCGGCCCCGGGGTGCTGCCCGGTTACGAGCTGGCGGTCGCCCCGGTGTCGTTCGCCCTGACGTTCTCGCCGCTCCCGCCGGTTCCACCGTCGTCGCTGGTTCGGCCGGTTCCGCCGTTGTAGCCGGTTCCGCTGGTTTCGCTGGTTTCGCTGGTTCCACCGTTGTCGCTGGTATCGCCGAAGAGCAGGTCGCCCATCGCCTCGTCGGTCAGCGGCTCGGCGAAGTAGTAGCCCTGGCCCAGCTCGCAGTTGCCGTCGGCGAGTTCGTTGAGCTGATCCAGGTGTTCGATGCCCTCGGCGATCGTGGACAGCCGCAGGGTCTGGCCGAGCTGGATGATGCCCAGTGTCAGAGCGGCGGCGGTCGGCTCGTCCCCGACATCGTCCACGAACGATTTGTCGATCTTGATGATGTCGATCGGGAACCGCCGCAGGTACGCCAGCGACGAGTAGCCGGTGCCGAAGTCGTCGATCGCCAGCCGTATGCCCAGTGCCTTGACCTGGGTGAGCTGGCGCATCGTGGACTCGCGGTCGTCCACGAGCAGGGATTCGGTCAGCTCGATCACCAGGCATTTGGGCGCCAGACCGCTCTCGGCCAGCGCCGCCCCGACCAGCTCGGGCAGGTCGCCCCGGTCGAGCTGGAGCGCCGACAGGTTGACGCTGACCGTCAGCGGTTTGCCCGCGCGGCGCGCGTTCCAGTCCGCGACCTGCCGGCACGCCTCGCGCAGCACCCAGTCGCCGATCGGAACGATCATTCCGGTCTCTTCGGCGAGCGGAATGAACTCCACCGGCGCGATGATCCCACGTTCCGGGTGCTGCCAGCGGACCAGCGCCTCCAGGCCGGTGATCTCTCCCGAACGCAGTTGCACGATGGGTTGGTAGCGCAGCTCGAACTCGTGCCGGACCACCGCGCGGCGCAGGTCCGCCTCCATCCGCAGGGCGACCTGAAAGGCCTCCCGCATGGCCGGCCGGAACACCTCGATGCGATCCTTGCCCAGCTTCTTGGCCTGATACATGGCCAGGTCGGCGCGGATCATCAGCTCTTGCGCGTCCTGGACGCCGATCTCGCCGTGCGCGATGCCGATGCTCGAACTGACGAAGGTCTCCGTGCCGGCCAGGTCGAACGGCTCGCGCAGTGCCTGCAGAATGCGCCGGGCCACCGGTACCAGCTCGCCGACCCCGGACAATCCCGGCCGCAGGACGGCGAACTCGTCGCCGCCGAGCCGGGCGGCGGTGTCCCCGTCGCGCAGGCAGGTCCGGATGCGGTCGGCGACCCCGACCAGCAGCAGGTCGCCCGCCGCGTGGCCGAGCGAGTCGTTGACGACCTTGAACCGGTCCAGGTCGACGAAGAGGGCACCGACGCCACCGCCGGGCGGGGCGGTGAAGGCGCTCTCCATCCGGGTCACGAACTGCGCCCGGCCGGCCAGCCCGGTCAGCGAGTCCAGGAGCGCCTGCTCGACCAGGTTGAGTCCGGCCAGTTCGACGCCGAGCAGTTCGCGGGCGCCGCGGGTGATCGCCTCGAGGATCTGCGACAGCGGGGACCGTCGGGCGATCGCGTGCTGGATCCGGGAGAGCCGGTCGAGCAGGCGTTCCCGTTCTGTTGCGAGTACTCCCACATCCGTCTGTCGGTCGCCGGTGGCGTGACCTGAGCGGATCCTGGTCGCGGGGCGTGACCGGGATGCCCGTTCCCACATGTGGTGCGGCGGGATCCGCACTGGGGCGGCAACGGCGGTACATCACGTTTCGATGACAACCTGGGAGACGGACTCCGGGATACCGTACGCCCGAACACACACGCTGGCCTGGACCGCTCGCACAGCCTCGGGCATCGATCGGGCAGCCGAAGGACTGATTCGGGCATAACGTTCGTCCCTACCTGTCAGCAAATATGGCAGTCTGGACCGCGCCCGGCGGGCAGTTAACCGGGCACAGACCCACTTAAGTTGCCTAGACTGTGATGGGGGCCACACGTTTCGCTGGTGTTACAACTAATCCACGGCAGGCGACGAAGGTCAGAACGCCTGGAGGAAGACCAAGAAGCTCCTGGAGACAGCGGCCGGAGGTGGCAGGGCGTGAATGCGGACGAGCGGCAACACCAGATCGTTGCCCTGGCCCGCCGGCAGGGTGGAGTCGACGTCGGAAAACTCTCGGCCGAGCTGATGGTTTCGGCGGAGACCATCCGGCGCGATCTGCGGCTGCTCGAAAAGCACGGACTGCTCCGCCGTACGCACGGCGGCGCCTACCCGGTGGAAACCGCGAAATTCGAGACCGACCTCGCTGTGCGGACCACCCGCGGAGTTCCGGAAAAACGCCGGATAGCCGCTGCCGCAGTCGCTCTCCTGGGTGACGCCGAAACGATTTTCATCGATGAGGGCTTCACGCCGCAGCTTATTGCGGAAGCGTTGCCCACAGATCGTCCGCTCACCGTGGTCACCGCTTCGCTCAACACGGCGGCCTGGCTGTCCACCTCCACCCCGGCGACCGTGCTGCTGCTCGGTGGTCGGGTCCGTGGTCGCACGCTGGCCACCGTCGACCATTGGGCCAGCGGCATGCTGGCCGGATTCGTCATCGACCTCGCGTTCGTCGGGGCCAACGGAATATCCCGCGAGGTAGGACTCACCACCCCCGACCCCGCGGTCGCCGACGTGAAGGCGCAAGCCGTCCGAGCGGCTCGCCGGCGGATTTTCATCGGTATCCACACCAAATTCGGCGTACGCACGTTCTGCCGCTTCGCCGAGATATCAGATTTCGAATCACTGGTCACGGACACCGGATTGCCGGCGTCCGAGGCGCACCGCTATTCACGACTCGGCCCACAGGTGATCCGCGTCTGAAACCACCGCTCGTGCGGTTCGTGCATTTTTTATAACAGAGGCTCTGCTTCAAACGGAGGATCTGCTGTGCAGAAAAACAGGATGGAACTGTCCTTCCTGGTCGCCGGTGCGACTGTCGGTCTATTGGTTCTATCCGCCTGTTCCGGGGCGGGTGGCACCAGTGGCGGAAGCTCG
>JAVHVY010000496.1:0-41622 GCA_032160305.1 Actinoplanes sp. | reverse complement strand
GGAGGCTGATCAAACACATGGATAGTCGACTGCGAGTATCGGGCCAGGCGATCCAGCCGGTGCTGGTCATGTTTCCGCTCGGGCTCTTCGCGATGGCGGTGCTGTTCGACCTGGCGGTCCTGCTCGGCGCTCCGGCGATCGTCGGCCAGCTCGGTTACTGGAACGTGGTCGCCGGCCTGCTCGGCGGCGTGTTCGCCATGCTGGCCGGTGCGATCGACGTGATGCTCGCCCGCACCGCTCGCACCAAGCGGATCGGCGTCCTGCAGACCCTGATGAACATGGGTGTCCTGATCCTCTTCACCGTGATCCTGATGCTGCGGATGCGCACCCCCGACCGGGTCACCGGTGGCGGCCTCTTCGTAGTCGAGTTGCTCGCGTTGGGCGCCGCGGTCTACGCCGCCTGGTCCGGCGGTGAACTGGTCAACCGCCGAACGATCCCGGTCCCGATCCCGGTAAGGCCCGCGTCCGTGCCCGAACGGCCGCCGGCTGGCCGCCCGTCGCCGCGCCCAGCCCAGCGCTGAGGAGTGTGCCCCGCCCGGATCGGGGGCACCGGCCGGTCACGACCCGGATTGTGCCGCCGGCCGCTACTTGAGGACGAGCTGCCCGGTGGCCTCGAACGCCGCCAGGTCGGCCAGCGTCTCGTCGACGATGAACGACTCGGCGGGCAGCGCGTCCAGGGCGAAAAAGCCGGCGTCCAGCGACTCCTCGGTCTGCCGCAGCAGCTCACCCTCCCAGCTGTCGATCCGGAACGACATCAGGATCTGCTGGTACGTGTGGCCGTAGTCGTTCGTGTAGGTGTACGCGCTATAGAACGCGAACGGGGTCAGCGACGTCGCTTTGAGCCCGGTCTCCTCCCACACCTCGCGGATCGCGCATTCCTGCATGCTCTCGCCCAGCTCCATCGCGCCCGCCGGAATGGCCCAGCGGCGGTTGTCGGAACGCTGGATCAACAGCAACCGGCGCTGCTCGTCCAGGATGACGCCCCGCGCCCCGACGAAGAGGATGGTGTCGGAGTCGCCGATACTTTCGCGCACTTTGCCGAGGTACGACTCGGCCCACGTCAATGCCACGACGACCAGCCTAGTCAGGCCGACTTGCGGGCCGCCTTCTTGGCGGGAGCTGCCTTCTTCGCAGCCGCCGTCGTGGTGCCCGTGGACTTGGCCGCAGCCTGGGTTCCCTTCTTGGCGGGAGTCGCCTTCTTCGCGGCGGTTTTCGCGGGGGCGGTGGCCTTCGTCGCGGGTGTGGACTTTGTGGGCGTACGCGAAGAGGTGCGCTTGGCGGCCGATGTGGCCGCGCCGACCGGGGTGGCCTCGACGGCCTTGGCCCGGTCTTCCGGCGCTTCGCCGCGGGCTTTCTTGGCGCGCTCGACGGAGGCCTTGAGGGCGGCCATCAGGTCGACCGCGGCGGCCGGCGCCTCCTCGGCCTCCTCCGGCTGCACGATCTCGCGGCCCTCGACCTTGGCGTCGATGACCTCCTGCAGGGCGGCGCGGTAGTTGTCGGTGAAGTCGTCGGCCTTGAAACTGCCGGCCATCGAGTCGATCAGGGAGCTGGCCATCGCGAGCTCGGCCGGACGGGTCTCGATCTCCTCGTCGAGGAAGCCGAAATCGACCGCGCGGACCTCGTCGGGCCAGAGCATCGTGTTCAGCACCAGGACGTCCTCGCGGACCCGCAGGGTGGCCAGCTGCTCGCGCTGCCGCAGGGCGATCTTGACGATGGCGACCCGGTCGGCGTCCCGCAGGGCGTCCCGGAGCAGCACGTACGGTTTCGCCGCCTGGCCCTCGGGCTCGAGGTAGTAGGCCTTGGCGAACATGATCGGGTCGATCTGGTCGGCGGGGACGAACTGCAGCACGTCGATCGCGCGGGAGGTGGTCAGCGGCAGATCGGCGAAGTCCTCGTCGGTCAGGATGACCGTTTCGCCGCCACCGATGTCGTAACCCTTGGCGATGTCGTCATAGGTCACCTCCTCGCCGTCGATCGAGCAGGTGCGCTTGTATTTGATCCGGCCGCCATCGGTGCGATGCACCTGGTGGAAGCGGATGTCCTTTTCCTCCGTCGCGGAGTAGAGCTTGACGGCGATCGACACCAGGCCGAACGAGACCGCGCCTTTCCAGATCGCGCGCATGGTTCCCCCTCCGACCCTGCGTGAGCTCCGCCGAAGCGGCACAGCCGACTGATGGTCCAGGCTTGGGTAGCGGCACGGCTGCTCGATCCAGGATTGCATTAGTCAGACGCCTGCGTAAGACCTTTGCCCTGCATAAGGTGATCGGGATGCCTGCCGCACCCCTGTCCCCGATGCTCGCGACCACGGGCCCGCTGCCGCGGGGGCCGGGCTGGAGTTATGAGTTCAAATGGGACGGCGTACGGGTGCTGGCCGCGTTTTCCGGTGGATCCCCACATTTGTTCGCTCGATCCGGAAATATGGTGACGACCGCCTATCCCGAAATATCGTCGCTTTCGCTGCCGGATGATTCCCTGCTCGACGGCGAGATGGTCGTCCTCGACGCGGGCGGGCGACCCTCGTTCACCGCGCTGGCGGAGCGGATGCACGTCCGCGATCCCGGACGGGCCGCGCGCCTGGCCGCCACCCTCCCGGTGACCTACATGATCTTCGACCTGCTGCGGCTGGCCGGCGAAAATCTCATGCCGCTTCCGTACGCGCAGCGCCGTGCCCGCCTCGAAAACCTCGACCTGGGCGTCGGCCACTGGACGGTGCCGCCGGTGTTCGGCGACGGTCCGGCCACCTTGGCCGCCGCCCAGGAGAACGACCTCGAGGGGGTGGTGGCGAAACGCCTCGACACGCCGTACCTGCCGGGGACCCGCTCACCGGACTGGATCAAGGTGAAGTTCGACCGGACCGGCGACTACGTGATCGGCGGCTGGCGGTCCGGGGTGCGCCGGCTCGGCGGGCTGCTGGTCGGCGTGCCCGGGCCGACCGGGCTGCATTTCCGGGGCCGGGTCGGCGGCGGGATCGGCGCGGCGGCCGAGCGGGATCTGCTCGCCGCCCTGGCTGCACTGGAGCAGCGCGGCTCACCGTTCGCGGCCGGGGCGGTGCCGCGCGAGGATGCCCGAGGGGCGCACTGGGTGCGGCCCGATCTGGTGGTCGAGGTCCGCTACGGCAACCGGACCCCGGACGGGCGGCTGCGGTTCCCCCGGTTCCTGCGGCTGCGCCCGGACAAGACACCCGAGGAGTGCGACGAGGAGGACCAGGATGGCCGGTGACCGCTTCGCCGTGCGGATCGACGGCCGCGACCTCGAACTGTCCAATCTCGACAAGCTGATGTACCCCGCCGCCGGTTTCACCAAAGGCGAGGTCATCGACTATTACATGCGGATTGCTCCCGTCCTGCTGCCGCATCTGCGGGGTCGCCCGGTCACCCGGATCCGGTTCCCGAACGGCGTCGACGGCGCGCATTTCTTCGAGAAGAACAAGCCGGGTGGTACCCCGCCGTGGGTGCACCTGGAGAATCTGCCGGTGCCCGGTTCCACGATGAAACGCGAGACGATCGACTTCGTGGTGGTCGACGATCTGCCGACCCTGGTCTGGCTCGCCAATCTGGCCGCGCTCGAACTGCACACCCCGCAATGGCGGATCGGCGCGGACCCCGATCTGATGGTGGTCGATCTCGATCCGGGTGCGCCGGCCGGGCTCACCGAATGCTGCGCGGTAGCCGTACTGATGCGCGACCGGTTGGCCGCCGACGGCATCGCCGCCTTTCCGAAGACCTCCGGCAAGAAAGGCATGCAGTTGTGCTGCCCGATCTCCGGATCCCAGGACGCCGAGACGGTCACCGGCTATGCCAAAGCGGTGGCCGAGGAATTGTCCGCCCGGGTGCCGCGGTCCATCACCGCCACGATGGCGAAAGCCGTCCGGCCCGGCAAGGTCTTCATCGACTGGAGCCAGAACGCGGCGGCGAAGACCACGGTGGCGCCCTACTCGCTGCGGGGCCAGCCGACCCCGACCGCGTCGACCCCGCTGACCTGGGACGAAGTCGAGCAGGTGGCGACCGGGGCGGCGCCGGCCCGGCACTACACGGGCGCCGAGGTGCTCCAGCGGGTCGAGGACCACGGCGATCTGCTGGCCGATCTGCTCACCCCGGGCCCCCGCGTGCCGTAGCCGGGCGGCCGGCCGATCGGATCAGTCGATCTGGGGCAGCGGCGGCCCCAGCACGTCGTCGGCGTCGATGATCGTGTACGCATACCCCTGCTCGGCCAGGAAGCGCTGCCGATGCGCCGCGTACTCGGTGTCGATCGTGTCGCGGGAGACGACCGTGTAGAAGTGCGCCTGGCGGCCGTCGCCCTTGGGCCGCAGCACCCGGCCGAGCCGCTGGGCCTCCTCCTGGCGTGAGCCGAAGGTGCCGGAAACCTGGATCGCCACCGCCGCCTCGGGCAGGTCGATCGAGAAGTTGCCGACCTTCGACAACACCAGCGTCTTCACCTCGCCCGTCCGGAAGGCGTCGAAGAGGCGTTCGCGCTCCTTGTTGGTCGTCGAGCCCTGGATGATCGGGGCGTCGAGGTACTCGCCGAGCTGGTGCAGCTGGTCGATGTAGGCGCCGATCACCAGGATCTGCTCGCCGGGGTGCTTCTCGACCAGGGCGCGGATCACCGGCAGTTTGGTACGGGCGGTCGCCGCCACCCGGTACCGCTCGTCCGACTCGGTCACCGCGTACGCCATCCGTTCGGCGTCGGTCAGGGTGACCCGGACCTCGACGCACTCGGCCGGCGCGATCCAGCCCTGTGCCTCGATGTCCTTCCACGGGGCGTCGTAGCGCTTCGGCCCGATCAGGGAGAAGACGTCGCCCTCGCGGCCGTCCTCGCGTACCAGAGTCGCCGTGAGGCCGAGCCGGCGACGGGCCTGGAGGTCCGCCGTGAAGCGGAAGATCGGGGCCGGCAGCAGGTGGACCTCGTCGTAGATGACCAGGCCCCAGTCGCGGGCGCCGAACAGGTCGAGGTGGGTGAAGGTGCCGCCGCGCCGCGAGGTCAGCACCTGGTTCGTGGCGATCGTGTCCGGCCGGATCTCCTTGCGCTCGCCGGAGTACTCACCGATCTCGTCCTCGGTCAGCGACGTGCGGGCGATCAACTCGCGTTTCCACTGCCGGCCGGCGACCGTGTTCGTCACCAGGATCAGCGTGGTGGCCTTGGCCGTCGCCATCGCGGCCGCCCCGACCAGCGTCTTGCCCGCGCCGCAGGGCAGCACCACGACGCCCGAGCCGCCGGCCCAGAAGCCGTCGACCGCCTCCTGCTGGTACGACCGCAGCTTCCAGCCGTCTTCGGCCAGTGCGATCTCGTGCGCCTCGCCGTCGACATACCCGGCGAGGTCCTCGGCGGGCCAGCCGAGTTTGAGCAGCGCCTGTTTGAGCCGGCCGCGTTCGGAGGCGTGTACCTGGATCATCTCGTCGTCGATCCGGGCGCCGAGCATGCCGGCCAGCTTCTTGCTCTTCGCCACCTCGATCAGCACGATCTTGTCGAGCCCGCGCAGGACCAGGCCGTGATCGGGCTCGTTGACCAGTTGCAGCCGGCCGTAGCGGTCCATCGTCTCGGTGACATCGACCAGCAGCGCGTGCGGCACCGGGTACCGCGAGTATTTGATCAGGGAGTCGACGACCCCCTCGGCGTCGTGCCCGGCGGCCCGCGCGTTCCACAGGCCCAGCGGCGTCAGCCGGTAGGTGTGCACGTGCTCGGGGGAGCGTTCCAGCTCCGCGAACGGCGCGATCGCCATCCGGCACGCCTGCGCGTCGGGGTGGTCCACCTCCAGCAACAGGGTCTTGTCCGATTGCACGATCAACGGTCCGCCGCTCACCTGCACACCTCTCGAAAGCCCTAGCCGACCCTCCAGTCTGACACGGCGCCGAGGTTTGCCGGCCGTCCCACCCTATTTCGCCGGGGCGACCGGATCGACTCCCGGACGCACGCGCCACACCAGCACGTCGTCGACGCGCTCGGGCGGTCCGAGCAGGTCGACCGCGGTCTGCTCGACCGCCGACTGGGAGAGCATGCCGGTCGGCCCGGTGATCGCGTCGGGCAGGAACAACGCGTCGACGTGCCAATAGGCGAGGTCGGCACGCGCCGTCCGGCGGTCCTGATCGGTGACCTTGGGCGCCTGGCCGTGCATCGCGGCCCGCCGGAAGGTCGCGTCGAGATAGTGCCAGGGAGCCCCGATCCGGCCCCGGACCACGCCGCGCTCGTCCGGCGTGTCAGGCCCGAGGAAGAACCCGTCGGGGATGCGGAACTGCCTTCCCCCACGCGCCATCGTGTACGCCTGCCAGCGCTCGCCGTCCACGCTCACGTTGCTGGCGAGCGGGATCTCGCTCAGTACCCCACCGTCGGGCACATATCGCTGCCAGGTGCCGGCCGAGATGAACCGGGGCTCGGTCGTCCGGTGGCCGTACGCAATGGGCAGCGGGAGGAGCGGGAGGAGCGGCACCAGTACGCCGGCCAATGCGGTGATCCGGCCGGCCCGGGTTGCCGGACGCCACCGGCCGGTCAGCAACTCGTCGGCGAGTAGGGCCAGCACCACGCCGACGACCCCGACCAGTACCAGTGCGAACCGGGCCGGCAACGCGGCGTCGAACAGCGGCAGGTTGATCAACGCCGCGTACGGCATCCGGATTCCGGTGTCGGAACCCCCGATCCGTAGATGCGGCCCCAGTGAGATGACCATGAAGACCGCGCCGACCACCGCGACGCCATGGAGCAGGGCGCGCCGGCCCGGATCAGCCCGGCGCCGGAGCGCGACCCAGCCGACGAGTACCAGCAGCACCAGCGGCAGCCCGAAGAACGACGTCTCCTCGACCGGGTTGGGGGACAGCCGGTGGGTCGGAGTCAGCCCGGCCAGCCCGGCCACGGTCTGGTGGCCGAACGAGGCGAACGACGTCAGGTCCTCGGAGAACGCGTCCTGCCTGAAGCCGGTCGGCCCGAACGTCTCGGGGCCGGCGAAGTGCAGGTAGAGCGGATACGCCAGCAACGCACCGGCCACCGCCGCGGCCGTGCCGAGCCCGGCCGACGCCCGGGGCAGCGCGGCCCGGTTGGCCGGCGCCAGCACCCACATAATCACGAAGACGCCGCCGGCCAGGGCAGTCATGAACAGTCCCTCGGCCGCGATCGAGAAGCCGACCGCCACCGCCACCCCCAGCGCGGCACCGTTGCGCAGCCACCGCAGTCGGCCCTGGTCGCGCAGCTTGCACAGCCGCCACAGGATCAGCGGCGCGAGCCAGCCCGACCCGAAGTTGAGATGGGCGTTGGAGTGCGCCACGAAGCCGGGGGCGAAGCCGCAGAACAGCCCGGCCACCGCGGCCGCGACCCGGCTGCGGACCACCCAGCGGCCGAAGAACAGGTACCAGGCGACCGCCGAGCCGGCCAGGTTGAGCGTGCTGATGGCGACCAGGGAGACCTGCGGGCCGGCCACCTTGGTCAGTGGCGCGAACAGGACGGCGTCGGCCGTAAGCGCGGTGTTGGCGGCCAGGTTCACCCCGTGCGGGGCGTTCATGAGGGTGGTGAAGAACGGGTTGCTGAGGTGCTCCACCAGGTAGACCCCGTAGGCCAGGTTCCACTCGAAGAGGGCCTGGTCGCCCACGTTCTCCGCGACGGTGCGCCCATATGGGTCGAGCCACAGGCCGTAGGTGAGGTACAGGGCGCCGGCTAGAGCGATGGCCCCGACGATCACATGGGCACGCCAGGGCCGAGGCCGGGGGGACGGCGCGGCCGCGGGTGGCGGCGCGACTGGGGCGATATCGATCGTGCTGACAGTGACGGACACCGGCGACAAGCTATCAACGCCGTGCTCGCCATCCGACGAATTTCCGCTCGTTATGGGGGATATTGCAGGTACTGCCGTGAAGAAGAACACTCGGTGCAACCAGCTGGTGGTCACTCCCGGTTAAGATCCGGGGCCAAGGCCGAAGACGTGGTCCAGACCGCGCTGACGAAGCTGTACCTCACCGTCATGAAGAAGTGATCGGCTGACATCATCGTCGAAGGGGAACAGTCGACCGGCGCGCGCCGGTTACTCCTCCGGCACGGCGGTGGTGATCCGGTGCAGGGCGAATCGGTGCTCGGTCTCGGTCCGGTCGTCCTCGGCGCGCAGGAAGCCCGCGCTCAGCGCGACCGGCCGGACCAACCGGGACAGCGTCGAGCCGTGCGAGTCGACGTAACCGACCCAGACCAGGGCCTTGTCTCGGACGGCCTGCTGCAGCACGGCCATCGCCTGGCTGTGCTCCTGCACCGGGGTCAGAGCCGGTCCGGCCGATCCGTTCGTCGCGCGGACGGTGACCGGGGCCCGCCGGGCGGCCCGGGTGGCGTGGTCACCGCGGCGGATCTGCTCGACCACGCCGGCCAGGCGGGGCCCGGCCAGCTGCGGCAGCACGGCCTGGTCGGCCACCCGGGCGGACATGGGCGTACGGGGCGCCGCGCGGCGCGCCTTGGGCCGGGAGAGCACGGCCGCGCCGCTCGCGTCCTCGGCGACCGGGGCGAAACCGGCGTCCCGCAGCGCCCCCAGCAGCCGGGCCACCTGCAGCGGGGTGACCAGGACAGTCGGCGCGATCCGGTGCAGGGCCAGGGTGACCAGGCGTTTGTCGGCCAGCACCTCGGCCAGCAGCGCCTCGTCGTCGCTGCGCAGATAGGAACCCGCCGAACCGACCCGGAGCCCGCCGTGCCGGCGGGCCGCGTCGTCGATCAGGTAGGTCAGCGCCTGCGGAATGGGCGTTCGGGACCGGCGCTTGAAGAGGGCGTGCAGGTCACCGGCCGCGTAGCCGACGTCCAGCGCGCGGCGCACGCTGGCCGCGGTGACCCGGTGCACGCTGGCGCCCCCGGCCGACTCCAGCTCGGCGACGACCTCCAGCTCGGCGGCCAGTTCGGGCTCCGGCGGGCCGGGCACGACGACGGACAGGTCGGCCTGCACCAGGACGTGGTCGACCGGGGCCGGCAGCAGGGCGTCCAGGGCTCGGACGGCCGGGGACCGGCCGCCGACCCGGTCGCCGGCCGGGCGGACCCCCAGCGGGTCGGCCTCCGGCGCCGGGCCGGTGTCGGCGAGGAGCAGACGGGCGTACGAGGTCAGGGCGCCGAGCGCGGTCACACCCAGGGCGGCCGCGGCGCTGAGCGCGTCCCGGTGGGCCACCTCTCGGCCCCGCGAGCGCCGGGGCGACTGCCAGGCGAGCAGGCCCAGCACGGCGTCGACAGTCGGGGCGGTGCCGGGCGGCAGGTCGGCGATCGCGAGCAGGGCTTCGGCGCGGGCGGCCGGGGCGCCGGCCCGTTCCGCGTCCGGGGCGAGCGCGTTGATCGGGCGGTCCCGGTCGTCGCGCTGCCCGACCAGGCTGCTCTGCCGGGTCATCGCGAGCCACGACCGGGTCAGCGCCGCCCAGCGCTGGGCGACGCTGAGCGCCCGCCACAGGTCGTACAAGCTGGTCGGCAGGAAGATCTCGTCGACGTTGCCCATCGCCCGGCTGATCGCGACCGCCCGGGACACCCCGGAGGCGTCCGCCTCGCCGAGCAGCCCGGCCGCGTATGCCACTTCGAGCAGCAGCGCCGCCGCCGACTCGTCCACTCCGGTCGCCCGGGCCAGCCGCTTCAGGTCGCGTACGCCCAGGCCGCCGGTCTTCAGCACCGAGGCGGGTTCGGCGGCGAGCGCCTCCAGCAGCGTCTCGGTGCCGCGGACGGCCTCCATCACCTGGCCGGAGCCGGCCGAGTCGATCGACGTCAGGTCGCGTGCCGGTGTCGGCGGGGCGGGTGGCAGCGGGCGCAGGACGCCCAGCGGGCCGGTGTCGCGGCGCAACAGCATGCCCACCTCGCGCGGAAGCTCGACCAGTTCGCCGTCGGGGCGGGGCGCGCGGCCGGCTTCGGAGACCGGCACGAGCACGTGATGGTCGACCAGCCAGCGGATCGGCTCGGCCATACTGGCGCTCTTCAGCGCCCCGATCGGCGGCCCGACGGCGAGCCGGTCCAGCACCGCGCGGGCGGCCGGCGGGGCGGACAGCACGGTGCGCCGAAGCTTGGCCTTGTCCGCGCACAGGGCCGCTGCCTGCGGATCCAGATAGTCGGCCGGGCGGCCGAGACCGGCCGGGTAAGGCGAGGTGACCTCGTCGACGGCGCCGACGACGGCGAGCGCCTCCTCGGGGCCGTGGATCAGGAACCGGGCGCGTAGGCGATCGACGGCTGCGCGTACATCGGCCTGCTCTGCCGTGGCAGCCAGCGCGAGAACGGCAGGGAGCGAGGTCAGCGCGGTTTCGGCGAACCGGCTCAGCCGGGCCGCGTCGAGGATGTGCAGGGTGAACTCGTCCAGCGTGTCCAGGCAGCGGGCGACCGAGCCGCGGGACTGGGCGCGCACGGCCAGCGCGGAGATGTCGGACGGAACAGGCACGACGAGGTCCGGACGCAGCTGGATCAGCGCGCCCAGCGCATCGTCGGGGAGCGAGCGGAGCCGGTCGGCGAAGTTGGTGGCCATCGTGTTCAACGCTAGCCGCCGTGGGAGCATGGTGGCGGATCCGGGGCGTGGCCTGGACCGGCGGATATCAGGAGGACGGACGTGGCAGAAGCGAAGGTGCCGGATTCGGCGGAGACCAGCCGGGCGCGCTCGCCCAAGGAAGGCCACCTCACCGTGGCTGAGCTGGTGTCCGACCGGGCGGCCGCGCCGTCCCCGTTCGGCGACGACCAGACCTTCCCGCTGCCCGTGGGGGAGCTGACGTACCGGCCACCGACCACATCGTGACGGGGTCCGACCTGGATCTGACCCGCACGTGCTGTCCGACCCGACGGGCTTCCCGGCGCTGCTGGCAAAGATTGCGGTTGGGGAACAGACCGGCGGCTCGATAGCCTTGCCGTGAGCGCATGTGTCCATTGAGTGAAGTTGAGGTCAGCGGTGCCCACGGGTCGAGTGAAGTGGTACGACGCGGCGAAGGGATTCGGGTTTGTCACGAGCGACGAGGGCGGGGATGTCTTCGTGCCGAAGGCTGCCCTGCCCCGCGGGGTGGAGGATCTGAAAGCCGGCCAGCGCATCGAGTTCGGCATCTCCGACGGCCGTAAAGGCGCCCAGGCGAACGGGGTGAAGGTGCTGGACGCCCCGCCGACGATGGCGGAGCTGCGCCGCCGCCCGGCCGACGAGTTGCACGGCCTCATCGAAGACATGATCAAGGTGCTCGAGGCGAAGGTGCAGCCCGACCTGCGCCGCGGGCGCTACCCCGACAAGCGTTCGGCGGCGCAGGTGGCGCAGCTCGTGCACGCGGTCGCGCGGGAGTTGGAAGTCTGACTACCCGAGCGGCTTGACCGCAGGCGTGATACCCGCCGCCGCCGACCGTCCGAGCAGGGCGTCGGCGGCGGCGAGTCCGTCCGGGCCCAGATGCAGGGTGAATTCGTTGACGTAGAGATCGATGTGCTGCTGGACCACGTCAGCCTCCATCTCCTGGGCGTTGGCCAGGACGAAGGCGCGGCTCGCCACCGGATTGGCCCAGGCCATGCTGACGCTGGTCCGGATCCACTCGGCGGCCTCGTGCGGGTCGACCGAGCCCTTCCTGGCCAGGATCGCCCCGAGCGGGATCGGCAGCCCGGTGTCCTGCTCCCACCACTGGCCGAGGTCGGCCAGCGCGGTCAGGCCGTAGCGCGGATAGGTGAAGCGGGCCTCGTGGATCACCAGGCCGGCGTCGTACCGGCCCTCGGCCACGCCGGGCATGATCTGGTGGAACGGGACGACCTCGATCCGGGCCGGCGGCTTGCCCGCCGACCACAGGCGCAGGAGCAGGTAGGCGGTGGTGCGGTCGCCGGGGATGGCCACGGTGGCGCCGGTCAGGTCGCTCCGGGCGTCCCGGGTGAGCACCAGTGGGCCGCAGCCCCGGCCCAGCGCGCCGCCGCACGGCAGCAGGTCGTAGTCGTCCAGCAGCCACGGCAGTGCCGCGTAGCTCACCTTGACCAGGTCGACATCGCCGCGCTCGGCCGCGGTGTTGGTCACGTCGACGTCGGCGAAGGTGAGGTTGACCTCCGGCGCCCCGGGGATCAGGCCGTGCACCAGCGCATGGAAGACGAACGTGTCGTTGGGACACGGGGAGACCGCCAGAGAAACTGCCACGTTCCTCACCGTAGCGATCGGCGGCGTCCGCGCGCCGGCTCCTCGGTGTCTGACTCCCCACACCTCGGGTTATCCACCGGCCTCGGGTTATCCACCGGCCTCGGATTACCCACCGGCCTCGGATTACCCACCGGCCCCGGATTACCCACCGGCCCCGGATTACCCACCGGCCCAGGATTACCCACCGGCCCGGATTACCCACAGGGCCCGGGTTATCCGCAGGCCTCGGGTTATCCGCAGGCCTCGGGTTATCCGCGGGCCTCGGGTTACTCGCAGGCCAATTGGCCGGCTGCCGTCGTCAGGGCGGCCAGGGCTTCGCCTAGCCGCCAGGCGGCGCGGTCCCGTGGACCTATCGGATTGGAGATCGTCCGGATTTCCGCGTACGCGACCCGGGCCTGCGCCGCGGCTGAAGCGACGCCGTAGCCCTCCATCGCCTCGGCCAGCGCGCCCGGATAGCGGGCGGCCAGGGCGGCTGCCGTCGCGACGGTGCCGGTCACCGTCGCCAGGGTCAGGATGTCGCCGTCCCGGGCGTACGGGAGGCGGTCTTTCAGGGTTTTCCGCAGGTTTGTGTCGGCCGGCAGCGTGCTGGTGCCGAAGCCGAGCTCGTCGATCGTCAGGAAGCCGCCGGGGGACTCGGCTCCGAGGTCGGCGGCGATGCTCCTGACGGCCAGGACGGTGGCGCCGACCGGGGCCCGGGCGGGAAAGCCGCCGGCTATCCCGGCGCAGATCACCGCCTCGTACGGGGCGCCGGCCGCCTCGGCCAGGGCGAGCAGCCGGGCAGTGCCGGCGGCGGCCACGGCCGGGCCGGCGCCGACCACCTCGATCGTGACCCGGGCCGAGGTCGTCGCGGCCCGGAACGCCTCCGCTTCGGCCCGCACCGCGGTCACCACGAGCAGCCGGGTCATGAGTCTCCCGGCTCGGCCGGCTTCGTCGCCGAGGTCGGGCGGTAGATGTGGTAGCCGGGCGGGGCCAGCGCCGGCTCGGGGTCGGGCGACGGCGGCGCTGGTGGTGGGTTCGCCGCCGGCTGCCGTTTCGTGCGCCGCCACCCTCTGGTCGTGGTCCGTGCCGCCGTCGCCTGGGCCGGCTCGCGGCGCTCGGCCCGGGCCGGTTCGGGCGGGCCCGGCGCGCTGGGGGCGGCCGGCTCCGCCGCTGTGTCGGCGCGGACCGGCTTCGCCGCTGTGTCGGCGCGGACCGGCTCCGCCTGCGTCGTGGCCGTGTCCTCGGCCGGCGCGTGGGGCCGGCCGTACAGGCGCTCGGCGTGCAGGCGGGCCGCGACGATGGCGGCCCGAACAGCGGCGATCACCGCGAACAGCGCGGCCAGGGCCACGCCGAGGCGGCCGGTCAGCGGGACGATGCCCACCCCGCCGCCGACCACCCAGGCCATCATCAAGACCGTCTCGGAGTGGGCGAACGCACTGGCCCGCAGGCGTTCCGGGACGCGCTCCTGGATGCTCGCGTCGACGGCCAGCTTCGAGACGCCGCTGAAGATCGAGGCGACCAGCGCCAGCAGCGCCACCATCGGCAGGCTGTAGAAGATCGCCGCCAGCACGCCGACGCCGGCGGTGATGGTCAGGCCGCTGGACTGCACGGCGCTCGGGCGGCGGATCCGCAGCCGGGTGCCGATCGCGGTGGACAGGAACGTGCCGACCGCCAGCGCCCCGCCGACCAGCGCTACGGCAGCTTGGCCGCCTAGTTCGTGTCCAAAGAACTCAGTGTCCAGTTCACCTGCCTTGATCGCGAAGGCGAAGTAGAGCAGCAGGAAGCCGTAGAGGCAGCGCAGCGAGGCACTGCCGATCAGGGTGGCGACGACGAGCCGCCCGGAGAGCGGACGGTCGGAGCCGCGCCGCAGCCGCAGCATCGTGCGGAACGGGCGCGGGACCGCCTCGGGCGGATCCGAGTCGGCGCGCGGCGGCAGGCGCAACGACACCACCATGCCGACGATGAAGATCACCGCGGCCACCCGCAGCGACCACTGCGGACCGAACCAGAACGCGGCCAGCCCGATCGGGGCCACCAGCGCGCCCGCGAACGTGCCGTAGACGCTGGCGCGGGCCCCCACCTGGGACAACCCGATGCCCTCGGGCAGCAACCGGGGCACCGCCGCCGAGCGCGCCACCCCGTACGCCCGGCTCAGCGCGAGCACCCCGAAGACGGCCGGGTAGAGCCCGATGCCGTGCAGGTTGTCGGAGATCAGCCAGGCCAGGAACGCGCGGCCCAGCATCGTGGTGGCCAGCGCATACCGGCGGCCGTGCCGGAAGTGGTCGAGCAGCGGCCCGATCACCGGGGCCAGCAGCGCGAACGGGACCATCGTGATCAGCAGGTACAGGGCGACCTTGCTGCGGGCCTCGCCGAGCGGGACGTTGAAGAAGATCGTGCCGGCCAACCCGATGGCGATCAGCGTGTCGCCCGCGCAGGACAGGGCGTGCAGGTCGAAGAGCCGGACCATGCCGATCTCGTTGGCCGCGCCCTTGGCCCGGGCACTGCCGACCCGGCGGGTTGCCCACCGCCCGCCACGCAGCGAGCCGCGCACCATCATCCGGACGGCTTTGACGCCCGTGCCGACGGTGCGCCCGATCGTTGGAAGCAGCGCCATGGCACCATCCTGACTGATCGGTGCGACCTTCGTCGCCTCCGCCGGGCGACGATCTGGGGGAGCGGCTGCGGTACTGGCGCCCGAATGAGGAACAATGGATCGGTGACCACCAGAACGCCAGCTCGTGCCGCCCGACTCGACCAGGTTTGCGCCGATGCCGTCGGGGTGGCCCGGGGTGCCATCACCGAGGTCGACGCCGATGACATCGGTGAGCACCTCGAGGCGGTGGCCGACGGTGACCGGGTGGTGACCCACTTCTTCGAGAGCCACCTGGCCGGGTACGAGGGCTGGCGGTGGGCGGTCACCGTCACCCGGGTGCCGCGCGGCCGGCACGTCACGATCTGCGAGACCGTGCTGCTGCCCGGCCCAGACGCGCTACTCGCCCCGGTCTGGCTGCCCTGGAACGAGCGCGTCCAGGCGGGCGACCTCGGCGTCGGCGACCTGATGGCGACCGCGCCCGACGACGACCGGCTCACCCCCGGCTACGTGCTCAGCGACGACCCGGCGGTCGAGGAGGTCTCCTGGGAGCTCGGCCTCGGCCGGTCCCGGGTGATGTCCCAGGACGGCCGGATGGAGACCGCCCAGCGCTGGTACGACGGCGACTCCGGCCCGGAGGCGCCAATCGCCACGGCCGCCCCGCGCAACGCCCGCTGCGGCAGCTGCGGCTTCTACCTGCCGCTGGCGGGTTCGATGCGCACGATGTTCGGCGTCTGCGGAAACCTCTACGCCCCCGACGACGCCCGGGCGGTCAGCGCCGACCACGGCTGCGGCGCGCACTCCGAGGCACTGCTCGGCACGGCGGAGCCGCCGGTCGAGGAGCTACCGACGGTCTACGACGACTCCGAGGTCGAGTCGGTCGCGGTCAGCCGGGGCCACGGCTCAGTCGAGGAAACCGAGCCCCCGGAGCAGTACGGCCACAGCTAGGACGTCACCTGGAAGTCGGGATGGCTCAGGGCGCGGCGCCGGCGCCGGTGCGCGTCGTGCAGCAGCATCGTGATCAGGCCGGGGATGCCGCAGAGGAAGCCGGCCACGCAGATCCACCACCAGTCGCGCGGCCCGTGGGCGAGCAGCACCACCACGCCGGCGACGACGAAGGCGACCAGGCCGCCGACCGCGAACGGCACCATCGGCGGGTCGAGCGGCTCGATCCGGGGCTTCTCGGTGGTCACTCACACTTTGTAACACGTGCCCGTACCCTTTCCGGTACTGCTGGCGGTGACGGCAGTCATAGGCGAAACCGATGTCGTTAGCCAAGCTCATTAGCTAGGCTAAGTAACGGATGGAGTGGCTGGTGGCGGCGGAGCGTGCGACAGCGGACGAGCTTGCCAAAACGCTGCGCGAAGCGATCCAGCGGCTCAACCGACGGGTCCGCCAGGCCCGCCCGGTCGGCGACCTCACGTTCAGTCAGCTTTCCGCGCTGACCAGCCTCCAGCTGGCCGGCGCCCTGACTCCCCGTGAGTTGGCCGACATGGAGCGGGTCCAGCCGCCCACGATGACCAAGATCGTGGGCAAGCTGGAGGACCGCGGGCTGGTGGCGCGCACGCCGCACCCGACCGATGGCCGGCAGGTCATCCTCGTGGCGACGGAGCTGGGCCGGGCGGTCTTCGCCCAGTTCGAGCAGGCGCGCAACGAGTGGCTGGCAGCGCAGCTGGCCGAGCTCACGCCGGAGCAGCGCGACATCCTGGCCAGCGCCGCCGCGATCCTGCAGCAGGTGGCCAGGGCCTGACCGGGCCGGCCCGCCGGTCGTCCGCTTCGTCACACCCGACGATGACGCCTACGACTGATCGAGGAGGCGCAACCCGAGTGCGGGCAGTGCTGAGCACGACATTCCGGTCCCTACAGGTACGCAACTACCGACTCTTCGCCACCGGGCAGCTGGTCAAGCTGGTCGGCGTGTGGATGATGTTCACCGCCCAGGACTGGCTGGTGCTCGACCTGTCGCACAATTCGCCGGGCGCGCTGGGCGTCGTGGCGGCGTTGCAGTTCCTGCCCGTTCTGCTGCTGACCCTGTGGAGCGGCAAGCTGGCCGACCGCTTCGACAAGCGCAAGCTGCTGCTCGCCGCCAACGCGGTCTTCGCCGTCACCGCGATCGTCTTCGCGATCCTGGTCGCCAGTGGAGTCGTCGTGCTCTGGCACGTCTTCCTCTTCGCCGGCCTGCTCGGCATCGCCAACTCGGTCGAGACGCCGGTCCGCCAGGCCTTCGTCTCGGAGCTGGTCGAGCGCCCGCTGCTGCCCAACGCCCTCTCGCTGTCGGCGGCGACCTTCAACACCGCCCGGATCGCCGGGCCCGCGCTGGCCGGGATCGCGCTCGCGATCTTCCACACCGGCCCGGTCTTCCTGATCGCGACCGTGCTGGTCGTCGCCCCGATCTTCAGCTACACCCGGATGCACCCGGACGATCTCTACCGCGACATCTCGGCCGGGCCTTCGGCCGCGTCCGACACCAAGATCATTGACGGTCTCCGATACGTACGCGGCCGCGCCGACCTGATGCTGCCGATCGCGCTGATGGCCGTGGTCGGCATGATCGGCTTCAACTTCCCGGTCACGCTGGCCGCCCTGGCAAAGATCAACTTCCATGCCGGACCGTCCTCGTTCGGCCTGTTGACCACGGGGCTGGCGGTGGGCGCGCTCGGTGGGGCGCTGGCCGGCAGTGCCCGCCGCTCCCGACCCGGTGTGTACGTGGTCCTCGGCGCCGCCGTGGCCTTCAGCGCGCTGGAGTTCGCGGTCGGCTTCGCACCGACCTTCATCGTGGCGATGATCCTGCTCGTGCCGACCGGCTTCTTCTCGATCTATCTGGCCCAGGCCGCCAACCAGCGCGTCCAGATGGGCGTCCACGGCCAGTACCGGGGCCGGGTGATGGCGCTGTACGTGCTGGTCTTCCTCGGAACCACGCCGATCGGTGCGTCGCTGGCCGGGTGGTGGGGCGAGCGTTTCGGAGTGCCGTCCAGCATCTGGGTGGCGGGGCTGATCTGCTTCGTCGCCTCGGTCGGGGCGCTGCTCTGGCAGTTGCGTTCCAGTGGGGAGCGGGTGAGTCTGACCGTCCGGCCCCGGCCCCGCCTGACGCTGGTCCGCCCCGATTCCGACGACGACGAGTCCCAGCCGGTAGCGGCCAGGCCCGTCGGCGAGCCGGTGGCGGCCAGGCCCGTCGGCGAGCCGGCGGTCGCCCAACCCGCCGCCGCGGAGCGAGCCGCCCAGGCAGCAGCCTGACCGGCACTGGGGGACTGCTCCGCTGCGTACGCGATGGGATTGATCTTTGGGAGTGGGCTTTTCGGCGCGTGAGGGAAACTGACCGGTTTCTGATCCGCCGAACGGGCATATTCGGTGGCCTTCGGCTCAACGAAGCTTTAGCGTCGGTGGGTGGTCATCACGCACGTTGCCGTGCCCTGGGCGGCACTGGTGCATTGATCCTGGTGCCGTGCGTCGTGGTCGTGCTGGTCGGGGGTGAGCAGGTGGCGGTGGGTCGGGGATGGCTCGGGCGCGACCGGCGGGAGGTTCGCGTGCTGCGGCAGCTGGACCGGCATCTGAAGATCGGTGCCGGGCTGCCGCCGGCCCGCGGCGTACCGTGCATCGAGCAGATCGCGGCGGAGTTGCGGCGTCTCGATCGGCAGCGGCGGGGCGGGCCGACCCAGTGTTCCGAGCGGTGGCAGGCCGAGGTGGTCCGGGCCTACGACAACTGGCTGCAGATGGCGAGCCGGTGCCTCGGGGTGACCGAACGGCTCGACCGGCTGACCGGCGTGGAACGCGACCTCGAACGTCTCCGGGTCGAGTCGGCGCTGGAGTCGGCGGGGCTGGCGTTACGGTCCCGGTCCTGAGTTGCGGCTTTTCGTGGCGGTTCATCCGCCGGTTGCCGCGGTCGATCACCTGAGCCGGGCGATCCCGCCCGGGCTGCGCCTGACCGCGGTCGACGGCTGGCATCTGACTCTGGCGTTCCTCGGCGAGGTGCCGCAGGAGCCGCCGGTGCTGACCGCACTGGGTGTGGTGCGCGGCCGAGATCCGATCGAGCTGCGGCGCTAGGAGCTTTCGCGGGCCGCGGGGCCGCCGCCGAAGAGGACGTCGTCCCAGCTCGGCAGGCGCTTACGGGGCTTCTGCTCCTCGTTTTCCGCATTCTCGGTCTGGTTGGCCTGGCCGACTGTGCGGCGCGGCCGCAGCACCGCCAACGACGGCACGGCCGGGACCTCTTTCGGCAGGTCGGAGTCGTCGTCGAAGGCCGACCCGGCGCCACCGCCGAGCAGCCCTGCGGCGCCGCCCGCCGCCGGCCGACGCGGCTCGGGCCGGTCCAGGCCCCGGCCGGGGCTCTGGCTCAGCGGCCGGTCGAGCGACGCGAGCAGCGCATCGCGGCCGGAACGGATCGGATCCCGGGTCGAGCGGGGGGCTTCGACCGGCTGGGCGGGCAGGCCGTGACCGCCGCGGGAGGTCTCGCCCCGGGCGGCGCCGGGCAGGCCGTGGCCGCCGCGCTCGTGCCCGGCCCGCTCGGGGACTGGTTCCTGGCCGAGGATCTGGGTCGGGCGTTCAGCGCACAGATACTGCGCCATGTCGTCGTGGGGGGAGACCACCTGGCGGCCCTTGTCGAGATCCCAGATCGCCTGGGCGGTGGCCTTGCCCGACGGCCAGGTGGCGACGATCCGCCAGGTGCCGTCCTCGCGCCGGTACGCATCCCAGGAGATCTTGTCGGTGTCGATGCCGTGCTGGGCGAGCCGGGCGTCGACCACCTCGGCCAGTGGGGAGCCCGAGTCGGAGGTCTTCAGCCGGGTGCGGCGCGCGTGCTGGGCCAGCATCGCCCGTTCCTGCAGCACCGGCCCCGCATACCGGAGCACCCGGTCGACCGGCACGCCGGCTACCCGGGCGACGTCCTCGGCGGACTCGCCGGAGCGGATCCGGGACTGGATGTCGCGCGGGGACAGTGACGCCATCTGCGGCTCGGCGTGGCCGGCCACCGCCATGGCGGTGTTCGACGGCGCGGGGCTGCTGCCGTCGATGTGCGTGACCGCACCGCTGATCCGGTCGTCGAGGGGCAGTGCCAGGAGCCGGCCGACCTCGTCGGCGAGCACCAGGGCCTGACCGTCCTCGGAGAGGGCGACGAAGCGTACTGGCCGCATGCGTTGCCTCCGTCCCGTCGCTGGCCTGTGCTCCCGAGAGTCAGCCACCCGGGCGCATTTCGGAACACGGTACGCGCCCGGCTCACCCAATGGGGGTAAGCCACGCCGGCAAAGTCGCTGACCTGCGTAGCTGATCTTCAGCGGCCGACGCACTCCGGAATGTCAGCTTCGCCCCGGCCCGTCGGCAGTCGCGTAGGCGGTGAGCACATGCGTCCGCATCGTTCCGGCCGGGATGTCCACCACCGGCGGCGCGGGGGTCGCGCTGAAAATGCGAGACCGATGTCGGTACGAGCACACCGGCGAGCAACAGCAGCACGGCCCGACGCCGGTCGCCTTTGCGGGTGACTGTTCCAGGTGGAATGGATGGACTACAAAGGAACAATGACGACAATCGATCTTCGAGAGATCACTCGGGACAATCTGCGCGTTTGTATCGAGCTTGATGTGTCGGCTGAGCAGCGGGCCTACGTGGCGCCGAACGTCCGGTCGGTGGCCGAGGCGTACGTGCTGCCCGAGGCGGATCCCCGGCTGATCTATGCCGATGACGAGCCGGTCGGCTTCGTGCTCTTCCATCCCCGTGAGGACGGTCCGGGGCACTACATCGTGCGGTTCATGATCGATCACCGGTTTCAGGGCCAGGGGCTGGGTCGGCGTGCGCTGGCCGCCGCCGTCGAGTGGGTGGCGAGGGAGAAGACCGCCGACCGGGTGCGACTCAGCGTCGTACCCGAGAACAAGGCAGCCTGGGAGCTCTACCGGTCGGCGGGGTTCGTCGAGACCGGCGAGATCGACCACGGTGAGGCGGTGCTGGAGCGGCCGGTCAGTATGTCGCCGCCCGGCGGGGTGGATAGGGCGTGACGTCGTCCTCGATCCGCCAACGGCGGTCGTAACCAGTTTCCGCCGCCGACCGCCGCGGTTCCGCCGCTTCACCGGCGCCGCGCGCCGCGGTCGAGTACGAGTCGTCGGTCAGGGGGTCGACCGGATACGGGCGGCCCGACCGGGAGGCCGAGGGCGGCGACGCCGGGCGGGAGGCGGGCGACGGCGCCGGGCGGGAGGCGGGCGACGGCGCCGGACGCGACGATGATGTGGCGGCCGGGTCGGCCGACCAGGGCGCTGGTGAGGCGGGCGCCGTGCCGGTGTTCCAGGCCGCAGCCGGGCCCGTCGACCACGGGTCGGCCGCCGCGCTGGTGCGGCGGTCGCCGGCGTAGTCGTCCAGGCCGTCGATCAGGCGGTCCACGTCGGCGGCCGGGCGGACCACCAGGCGCATGAACTGGCTGGTCATGCCGAGTTTGTTGCCGCATTCCCGGGTGTAGACGCCGTGCCTGGCGACCAGGAAGTCGCGCAGGCTCACCCCGGACCAGTCGGTCGGGAGTTTCACCAGGATGAAGTTGCCCTGCGACGGGAAGACCGTCAGGCCGGGGATCTGGCTCAGCTCGGTCGCCATCCCGCGCCGGTCCCGGCTCAGCAGGCGCAGGCTCTCCTCGTAGTCCGCCTGATGGTCCTGGATCATGAAGACGACCTTCTCGGCCAGCGAGTTGAGGTTCCACTTCGGCAGGGCCTTGGCGATCCGGCCGGCGATCGCCGGGTTGGCCATCAGGTAGCCGAAGCGGATGCCGTGCAGGCCGAAGTTCTTGCCCAGGCTCTTCAGCACGACCACGTTCGGGCGGATCACCGCTTCCGGGCCGACCGACGGGTACTGCTCGGCGTCGGAGAAGTCGATGAACGACTCGTCGATCACGACCAGGTCCAGGTCGGCCAGGTCGTCCATGAACCGGATCACGTCGCGGCGGTTCAGGTAGCCGCCGTCGGGGTTGTTCACGTTGCAGACCACCGCCACGCGCGAGCCGCGGTCGCGGATGAACTGCACGTACTCGTCCAGGTCGAGGCGGAAGCCGTCGCGTTCGCGCAGCGGGAACATGTCGACCCGCTTGCCCGTCTCCAGCGGCTGATCGGTCCACCGGCCGAAGGTCGGGATCGGGATCGCCACGCTGCTCTTGATCAGCAGGTGGTCGATCCAGGTGATCAGCTCGGTCGAGCCGTTCGCCATCGCCACGGTCTGCGGGTGCAGGCCCAGCACGCTGGACAGTTTCGCGGTGATCGTGGACGCGTCGCTGGGGTAGTACTTGAGGATCTTGGTCAGGTCCCGGGACAGCTCGGCGAACATCTCCGGGGTCGGGAAGTACGGGTTGCACGGGATGCAGAAGTCGACGATCTGCACCCCTTCACCCATGCTCCGGGAGAGATCGAAGATCGAAGCGCTGTGCGCTCCGGTGTGCAGGATCTCGACACCTGATCTGGCCATGCCGGTGAGTACGGCTCCGGGCCCGAGAATAGTTCAGCCATTATCGATCACGTAGTCGATGCAGGCGGTCAGCGCTTCGACGTCGCCCGGGTCGACCGTCGGGTAGAGGGCGATCCGCAGCTGGTTGCGGCCCAGCTTGCGGTACGGCTCGGTATCCACGATGCCGTTGGCGCGCAGCACCGTGGCCAGCGCCGCCGCGTCGATCCCGTCGGCGAAGTCGATGGTGGCCACCGCGTTCGACCGCAGTGCCGGGTCGGTCACGAACGGTGTCGCGTGGGCCGATCTGTCGGCCCAGCCGTAGATCACCGCTGCGCTCTCCGCGCTGCGTTTCGCCGCCCAGTCCAGGCCGCCCTGCCGGTTCATCCAGTCCAGCTGCTCGGCGGCCAGGAACACGGTGGCCAGCGCCGGGGTGTTGTAGGTCTGCTCCAGCCGGGACTGCTCGATCGCCGTGACCAGGTCGAGGAACTGCGGGATGTAGCGCCCGGTCGCCTTGATCTCGTGCGCTCGTTCGATCGCGGCCGGGGACATCAGGGCCAGCCAGATGCCGCCGTCGGAGCCGAGCGCCTTCTGCGGGGCCAGGTAGTAGACGTCCGTCTCGGTCAGGTCGACCGCGAGGCTGCCGCCGCCCGAGGTCGCGTCGGTGAGCAGCAGCGCCCCCTGGTCGGCCCCGGCGACCCGCTGGACCGGTACGGCGACGCCGGTCGAGGTCTCGTTCTGCACCGTCGCATAGGTGTCAACACCCGCCTCGGCGCTCAGATACGACGCCTGGCCGCCCGGAACCCTGTGCACGGTCGGCGAGGCCAGGAACGGAGCGTCCGCCACAGCCTTGGCGAACTTCGCGCCGAACTCGCCGAACTCCGCGAACTGCGCCTTCTCCCGGACCAGTCCGAACGTCGCGACCTCCCAGAACGCGCTGGTGCCGCCGTTGGAAAGGATCACCTCGTAACCCTCGGGAGCGGACCAGAACTGGGCCACCCCGCGGCGCAGCCGGGCCACCTGCTCGCGCACGGTCGCCTGCCGGTGCGACGTGCCGAGGAAGGTCGTCGCGACAGCGGACAGCGCGGCGACCCCCTCCGGGCGGACCTTGCTCGGCCCGGAGCCGAACCGGCCGTCGATCGGCTTGAGTGCGTCGGGGATAACGATGGCCACCGGGGGTCCTTCCGAACGGATCAGCGACTAGCGGTTGGAGCGGTCACACATTATGCGGGACCTGGTCCCAGCCTTCGACGTCCTGGGGTTTGCGCGGCGCCGGACCGACGTACAGCGCGCCCGGACGGACCAGCCGGTTCAGCTTCTTCTGCTCCAGGGTGTGCGCGCTCCAGCCGGCCACCCGGGCGCAGGTGAACATCGAGGTGAACATGTGCGCGGGCACCTCGGCGAAGTCGAGCACGACGGCCGACCAGAACTCGACGTTGGTGGCCAGTACCCGGTCGGGCTTGCGGGCGTGTAACTCGGCCAGCGCCGCCTTCTCCAGCGCCTCGGCCACCTCGAAGCGCGGCGCACCCAGCTCTTTGGCGGTGCGGCGCAGCACGCGGGCACGCGGGTCCTCGGCGCGGTAGACGCGATGGCCGAAGCCCATCAGTCGCTCGCCGCGATCGAGAACGCCCTTGACGTAACCCTCGGCGTCGCCACTACGTTCGACCGCTTCGATCATGTGCAGCACCCGGGACGGGGCGCCGCCGTGCAGCGGGCCGGAGAGCGCGCCGATGCCGGAGGAGATGCAGGCGGCCACGTCCGCGCCGGTGGACGCGACGATCCGGGTGGTGAAGGTGGACGCGTTCAGGCCGTGCTCGGCAGCGGAGATGAAGTAGGCGTCGACCGCTTTGACGTGCCGGGGATCGGGGTCGCCGCGCCAGCGCCGCATGAAACGTTCGACGATTGTCCGGGCCTGGTCGATGTCCTTCTGCGGGACGGCCGGCAGGCCCAGCCCACGGGCGGCCTGCGCGACGAACGACAGCGCGGTCACCGAGACCCGGGCCAGGTCGGAGCGGGCCTGCTCCTCGTCGATGTCGAGCAGCTGGCTGAGCCCCCAGTACGGCGCGAGCATGGCGACCGCGGACTGCACATCGACCCGGATGTCACCCGAGTGCACCGGCACCGGGAACGGCTCGGCCGGCGGCAGCCCGGGACCGAACCGGCCGTCGACCAGCAGCGCCCAGACGTTGCCGAAGGAGACCTGGCCGATCAGGTCCTCGATGTCGACGCCGCGGTACCGCAGCGCGCCACCGGCTTTGTCCGGCTCGGCGATCTGGGTCTCGAAGGCGGTCACGCCCTCCAGCCCCGGCTTGAAATCGGACACTTCGCCTCCCGAAGAGCGGTAGGTGCTTCATCTTGCCCGCTGGTATCGCAATGGTCGACCTGCCGTGTTGTGCTCTCCGCGACACCCATCCTCGCCGACCGCGCGGCACACCGGCGGCCGTGCCACTAGCCAAGCCTGGACTATCAGTCGGCGGACTGCCGCTAGCCAAGCCTGGACTATCAATCGGCGGACTTAGGGTGAACGGGTGACACCGGACAACGTGGCGGGGATGCGGCGCGACTACACGGCCCGCGGTGAGCTGCTCGAAGCCGACCTGGCCGCAACCTGGACCGAGCAGTTCGCCCGCTGGTTCGCCGACGCGGTGGCGGCGGGGCTGCCCGAGCCGAACGCGATGATCGTCGCGACGGCGGACGGCCCGACCAGGCGGACCTCGGCGCGAACGGTCCTGCTCAAGGCCTATGACGCAGACGGTTTCGTCTTCTACACGAACTACACCTCCCGCAAGGGCGTACAGGCGCTGACCAATCCGTACGCGAGCCTGGTCTTTCCGTGGTTTCCCCTCCAGCGGCAGGTGCTCGCCGGGGGCTCGGTGGAGAAGGTCTCCCGCGCCGAGACCGAGGAGTATTTCGCGACCCGCCCGCGCGGCTCGCAGCTCGGCGCCTGGGCCAGCCCGCAGTCGCAGGTGGTCAGCGACCGGTCCGCGGTCGAACGGAGTTACACCGCGGCCGCCGAACGCTTCGCCGGCGCCGAGGTGCCGCCCCCACCGCACTGGGGTGGCCTGCGGATCGTCCCGGACACGGTCGAATTCTGGCAGGGCCGGACCAGCCGACTGCACGACCGGCTGCGCTTTCGGCGTACCGAAAACGGGGTCTGGGTTGTCGAACGGCTGGCACCGTGACCGAGGAAGCGATAACTGACCGGGCCGAGGGATCGCCCAGCACGGGAGCTGGGTGATCGATCCGCGGCCGCTGACGGTCGTCGCCCGCTATCGGCCGCCTACCGGCGCCGGTGCCGCGGCGAACCGATAGTGTCCACCGCATGACGAGCGTCGCACCCGCCAAATCCGGCACGCAGTGGAGCATCGAGTCCGGCGAGCATCGGGCCACCGTGGTGGAGGTCGGCGGTGTGCTGCGCACCTACGCCGTGGGTGAGCGGGAGATCGTCGACGGCTTCGGGACCGACGAACCGTCGCCCGCCTCGGCCGGGCAGATCCTCGCCCCGTGGCCGAACCGGATCCGCGACGGGCAGTACACCTTCGAGGGGACGGCGTACCAGCTGGCGCTGACCGAGCCGGCCCGGCACAACGCGATCCACGGGCTGACCAACTGGGCGCGGTGGAGTCTCGCCGAGCAGACCGCCGACGCCGTGACCTTGACGTTCGATCTGCCGCCGCAGGTGGGGTATCCGTTCGCGTTGACGTTGACGACCCGGTGGAGCGTGTCGGCGGACGGCCTGCGGTGCGAGCAGCGGGTCACCAACACCGGCGACACGAACGCGCCCTGGGGCTATTCGGTCCACCCGTACCTGCGGCTGCCCGGCGTGCCGGTGAACGACACCCTGCTGCGGGTGCCCGGCCGCATCCGGGTGCTCGCCGACAGCCGGTTGTTGCCGATCGGCGCGGTCAAGGTGGCTGGCACCGAGTACGACTTCGTCGCGCCGCGCAAGGTTGGCGAGCTGGTGCTCGACACCACCTTCGGGGAGATCCAGGCGGAGGCGGACGGCACATCGTCGGTGACCATCGCCGCGCCGGACGGCTCCGCCGAGGTGCACGTCTGGGGCGACGGGACGTTCAAGTGGTGGCAGGTCTTCTCCGGCGACACGCTGCACGGTGAGCGGTTCCGCCGGTCGTTCGCGATCGAGCCGATGACCTGCCCGCCGGATGCGTTCCGGTCGGGCCGCGACCTGATCGTGCTGGAGCCGGGCACGACCTGGTCGGCGACCTGGGGCGTGCGGTCGTAGCGATGGATTTCGACGAGGTGCTCCGGCGCCGGCGGATGGTCCGCAGCTACGAGCCGGACCGGCCGGTCCCGGCCGAGCTGGTCGACAAGATCGTCGCGCACGCGCTGCGGGCTCCGTCGGCGGGCTTCTCCCAGGGCTGGGGTTTCCTCGTCCTGACCGAGCCGGCCGATCGGGCGCGGTACTGGGCGTCGCTGGCCGGGCCCGACGAGCCGGACGAGCCGGACGAGCCGGGCGGGCCGGACGAGCCGGGCGGGCCGGACGAGCCGGACGAGCCCGACGAGCCGGACGAGCCCGACGAGCCGGACGAGCCGGGCGGGCCCGACGCCTGGCTGGTCCGGCTCAGCGCGGCGCCGCTGGTCATCGTGGCGCTGTCCAATAAGTCGGTCTATCTCGACCGGTATGCTCAGCCGGACAAGGGCTGGACGGATCGTGACGAAGCGCACTGGCCGGTACCGTATTGGGACATCGACACCGGGTTCGCCGCCCTTCTCATGCACCTGACCGCGGTGAATGAGGGACTGGGATCCTGTTTTGTCGGCCTGCCGGTGGGGACAATTCCGGCATTCAAGGCAGCCTTCGGTATCCCGGAGGAGTACACGCCGATCGGTGCACTCACCGTGGGCTACCGTGCAGCGGACAAGAGGTCACCGTCACTGCGCCGCGGCCACCGACCCGTGCACGATGTGGTACATCTTGGCCGGTGGGCCGGGTAGGGACCGGAACGTACCGGAGGGGAGCGTGCCGTCGTGATCTTCAAAGCGGTGCGGGACGGAGCGCCGTACCCCGACCACCAGACGACGCTGAAGAAGTGGGCCGAAATCCCACCTCGGCCGATCCGGCTGGCCGACCTCATCACGACCAAGCGCGAGCTGGCCCTCGACAAACTGCTGGCCGAGGACTCGACCTTCTACGGCGACCTCTTTCCACACGTCGTGGAGTATCGGGGCGCCCTGTACCTGGAGGACGGACTGCACCGGGCGCTGCGGGCCGCACTGCAGCAGCGCAACCAGATCCACGCCCGCGTGCTGGTTCTTTGACATCCTCTGCCCCGTGCGGGATTCCGTCGCCGGATGACTTCTGCGGATGTCGCACCCCTTCCGTACCGTAGGTACCAAGAGGAAGGGGTGCTGACGATGGCCGACCGGACTGACATCGACGACCCGACACGAGAGTTCCCGGCGATGGAGCCGGCCGACCCGGCCGTGCCGCCGGCGCCCGCCGAGGTGCCGGAGCCGCAGCCGCGGCGGTCGATTGTCGGGCGCCTGCTGGCCTTCACCGCTGTCGTCTTCGTGGTGATCGTGGCCGCCTGCTTCGGGCTGCGCGCCGCGCACATACTGCCGAGCTTCGACAACCCGTTCGCCGACCGGACGACGGATCGCAGCCAGCCCGTGCTGCTGCAGTCCATGCGTGACCTGAGCCGCTATGTCGCCGCCGACGGCACCTTCCAGGTGATCGTCGACCTGCAGGAGGACAAGGACAACATCCCCGACTTCCTGCTCAACCACCGCACGCTCTTCGTCGGCTCCGGCACGGTCGAGGAGTATGTCGACTTCGGCACGATCGCCGACGGCGCGCTGACGATCGACAACAACGCCAAGTCGGTCCGGATCACCCTGCCCGCGCCGCAGCAGTCCCAGGCGGCGCTCGACCTGCAGCGCAGTTACGTCGTCGCCGAGCAGCGCGGCCTGCTCAACCGGATCGGTGACGCCTTCCGCACCGAGCCCGACAAGCAGCAGAACGTCTACGCCGAGGCGCAGAAGCGGATCACCGCGGCCGCGGCGGGCAGCGGCCTCGACCAGCGTGCCAAGGCCAACACCGAGCGGATGCTGCAGAGCCTGCTCACCCGCCTGGGTTACACGACCGTCACCGTGCAGTGGGCGACCCCCTGAGCAGGCCCGCAGACCGTGCCTACTCGCTCGGCATCATCACCCAGAGGATCAGGTAGATCAGGAACTGCGGGCCCGGCAGCAGGCAGGAGACGACGAAGATCAGCCGGACCGTGCCCGGCGACATCCCGAAACGCCGGGCCAGGCCGGAACAGACACCGGCGATCCATCGATCGCCGCGGGGTCGAGACAGTCGGTTCACGTCGTGCGCTCCTTCGTCAATGGTCACCGCGGGTGTGCGGCGGCCGTGGTCCACGGTAGGGCGCGCTGCATGCCCGCCCCGGTCCAGGTCCGGATACGGGTTGGCAAACTCCCGTAAGGGTGATCAGTACCCGGTGACGGTCCGCTGTTAACCTGGCCCCCATTCGCATCCCGCTGGGGCCCGGCGGCCCTGTTGATCGAGGCCGGTCTCGACCGGCGCACCCGGAGTCTGTGATGAAGCTGCTCAGCATCGTGCTTCCCGTCTATAAGGTGCAGGGCTATCTGCGGCAGTGCCTGGATTCGCTGCTCGACCAGTCGTTCGCCGACTTCGAGGTGGTGGCGGTCGACGACTGCTCGCCGGACAACAGCGCCGCGATCCTGGCCGAGTACGCGGCACGCGACGACCGGATCCGGATTGTCACGCTCACCGAGAACGTCGGCCTCGGCCGGGCCCGCAACGTCGGCCTGGAGCATGCGGCGGGCGAGTACGTCTGGTTCGTCGACAGCGACGACTGGCTGGACCACGGCGCGCTGAAGGCGGTCGCCGAGCGGCTGGTCGCCACCGACGCGGACGTGCTGGTCGGCGCGTACGACAAGGTCTTCTGGGACGGCCGGGTGCAGACCGTGCGGGCCAACCTGGTGCTGGCCGAGGCGCCGGAGACCTTCACCATGGAGTCCTGGCCGCGGATCAACGAGGTCCTGCACGTGGTCTGGAACAGGGTGGTCCGGCGCGACCTGCTGGTCCGGCTCGGCTTCACCTTCGAGCAGGGCTGGTACGAGGACGTCTCGTTCACCTTCCCGGTGATGGCCGCCGCCGGGCGGATCACCGGCCTGCCCCGGACGATCGTGCACTACCGGCAGCGGCGTACCGGGGCGATCACCAAGACCGGCGGAGACCGGCACTTCGAGATCTTCGAACACTGGGGCCACGCGATGGCGCTGGTCGACCGGTATGCGACCAACGCCGAGGCGCTGCGCCCGCTGATCTTCGCCCGGATGATATGGCACTACGTCTCGGTGCTGCGCAACCCGGTGCGGATCTCGGCCAGGTCGCGTCGGCGCTTCTTCGAGCGGATCCATCAGGACTACGTGCGGTACCTCCCGCCGGGCGGCTATCCGGTCCCCACCGGCGCCAACGCGGTGCGGCATCGGCTGGTCGCCAGGAATGCCTACCGGCGGTTCCAGGCGGTCGAGGCGGCGCAGAAACTGAAGCGGCTGGCCGGCAAGGCGAAGAAGACCGTGCGGCGCCGGGTCCGGCAGGTCGTCAAGACCGTGCGCGAGGGCCTCTACCTGGGGTATTACCGGCTACAGCTGCGCCTGCCGGTGGATCAGAAGCTGGCACTTTACGCGGCCTACTGGTATCGCGGGGTGACCTGCAATCCGGCGGCGATCGCCGCCAAGGCCGCCGAACTGGCGCCGGGGATCCGCCCGGTCTGGGTGGTCGGTCGGGCCCGCGTCGCTTCGGTCCCGGCCGGCACCGACTACGTGGTCGCCGGTTCGCTGCGGTACTTCAAGGCCCTGGCCCGGGCCCGGTACCTGGTCAACAACGTGAACTGGCCGAACCGAGTGGTCAAGCGCACGGGCAGCACGCACGTGATGACCCACCACGGCACCCCGCTGAAGATGATGGGGATGGACCAGGCCGACCACCCGGCCAGCACCACGGACAAGGATTTCGCGGCCCAGATGCGCCGGGCCGACCGGTGGGACTTCAGCATCACCGCGAACCCGCACACCACGATCGCCTGGGAACGCGCCTACCCCTGCGGCTACGAAACCCTTGAGGTCGGCTATCCGCGTAACGACCGCTTGGCGGTCGCCACCGCAGCCGACACCGCGGGCGTACGCGACAAGCTCGGCATCCGCCCCGGCCAGCGCGTCGTGCTCTACACCCCGACGCACCGCGAGTGGCTGCCGGTCGGCGCCCAGGTGCTCGAGGTCGAGGATCTGGCCGACCAGTTGGGCCCGGAGACGGTGCTGCTGGTCCGGGCGCACTACTTCTACGTCCCCGCGGTGGCCGCCGGCAAGGAGCCCGCCCGGCGCGGGACGATCATCGACGTGTCGGCCTACCCGACGGTCGAGGATCTCTACCTCGCCGCGGACGTGATGCTGACCGACTACTCGTCGGCGATGTTCGACTTCGCGGTGCTGGACCGGCCGCTGGTGATCTTCGCCCCCGACTGGCCGGTCTACCGGCAGTTGCGGGGCACCTACTTCGACCTGATGGCGGAGCCGCCGGGTGCCGTCGCCCGCACGTTCGCGGAACTGGTCGAGGTTTTTCGCGGTGGTGGGTATGCCGGTGCCGAGGCGACGGCCGCGCGCACCGCCTTCCGGGCCAAGTTCTGTTCGCTCGAGGACGGTGGAGCGGCCGAGCGGGTGGTGCGGCGGGTCTTCCCGGGCGTGGCCGCACGATAACGGTTCGGCGATGTTCCGCGCGCCCGGAAGCGGTTACGACACCTGGCCGAGGGCGATATCGAACGTGGTGTCTATTTATTTGTGTGACCATGTGATAACGCTACGCGAATCACACTTTCACCCGATGGCTAACGAGCGATTCGGCTCGCCACAGTAGCCCATCGCCGGTTGTCCTCGGCCTGTCACGCCCGGTTCAGAATTCTCAGGAGGTAGACGGTGACGACCGTCTCGATCAAGGACGTCACCAAGATCTGGCCGGACGGGACGGTGGCGGTCGACAACGTCAGCCTCGACGTCAACGACGGCGAGTTCATGGTGTTGCTCGGTCCGTCCGGGTGTGGCAAGTCGACCATCCTGCGGATGATCGCGGGCCTGGAGGATCCCACCGAAGGCGACATCAAGCTGAACGGTGAACCGGTGCTGGACCTGCCCCCGCGCGACCGCAGCATCGCCATGGTGTTTCAGGATTTTGCGCTCTATCCGCACATGACCGTGGGCGACAACATCGGCTTTCCGCTCAAGCTCGGCGGGATCGAGCGCGCGTTGCGCGGCGAACGGGTCAGCGACGTGGCCAGCGCGCTCGGCATCGGCGACGTGCTCGGCCGCAAGCCCAGCCAGCTCTCCGGCGGCCAGCGGCAGCGGGTCGCGATGGGCCGGGCCATCGTGCGCCGGCCCGGCCTGTTCCTGATGGACGAACCGCTGTCCAATCTCGACACCGGACTACGCGCCGAGCTGCGCGCCGAGATCACCGGCCTGACCCGCGAGCTCGGGGTGACCACCATGTACGTGACGCATGACCAGGCCGAGGCGCTGACCATGGCCGACCGGGTGGCCATCATGCGCAAGGGGGTGCTGCAGGACGTCGGTACGCCGACCCAGGTCTACGGTCGGCCAGCGACGCTCTACGTCGCGGCCTTCCTCGGCAGTCCCCGGATGAACCTGCTGGAGGCGTCGGTCTACGTCCACCTGGACCGCTACATCGCCCTGAACCTCGGCGAACAGGCGCTCTACCTGCCCTGGACCGACATCCGGGCGCGGGCGGTGGCGCACTACCACGGTGAGCGGATCGTGGTCGGCATGCGGGCCGAGGCGCTCACCCCGGTCGCCCCGGACACCCCGGGTGACGTGCTGCAGGGCCGGATCCGTTACCTGGAGCACCACGGGCACGAGTCGCTCGCCTTCCTCGACATCGGCGCGACCGCGATCAGGGTCGACGAGCTCGGCGGGGGCGTGCCGGACCAGGAGGCGGAGCCGGGCACGTTGCGCCGCTTCGGCGGGGCGTTGCAGCGGCTCACCGGCCGGGGCGCCAAGGCGGCTGGTCCGGAGGCCCGGGACGCCGAGTCCAGCGTGCTCAACGACCCGGGGCGACACCAGCGGCGGCCCGCCGAGCTGGCCGTGCGACTGGCCCCGTATCCGGCCGTTTCGCCTGGTCACCAGCTTGCCATCGCCGTACGGATGGACGCTCTGCACTTCTTCGACGAGCGCGGCGACCGGATCGACATCGGCTGGCGCTGACTATCGCCCAGGATATCGATATCGATTTTTGACATTGTGGGTTAGGGTCAGCCCTCACGTCGACTCGATGGCGTATCGACGTAACCTACGTGAGGGGTCGCAATGGCTAACCCGTCCGGACTGCTGGTGATCGAGCGGATCCTGCGGGATCGGCGCGGTATCTGGCAGCAGGTGGTCGAGGATCGGGGCCTGCCCCGGCTGACCGGCCAGATGGTGGTCAGTTCGGTGATCGCGCTCGCCTGCTATGGCGCGGTGCTCGGCTCGTTCCACAGTGTCCTGATGGCGCTGACGTCGGCGGTCAAGCTGCCCTTGCTGTTCCTGGTCACCCTGGCGATCTGCCTGCCGACGCTGTACCTGTTCAACCTGGTCTTCGGCGCCCGGCTGTCGATCCGCCAGTCACTGGCGCTGGTCATGGTGGCCCTGACGGTCACCTCGATGCTGGCCCTCGCGTTCGCCCCGATCAGCCTGTTCTTCCTGATCACCGCGCCCGACTACGGCTTCTTCAAGCTGCTCAACGTGGCGATCCTGGCGCTCTCGGCGATCGTCGGCCTGCGCTTCCTGACCGGCGGCATGAGGATCCTGAACGAGCACGGCCTGTTGGCCCCGGAGACGACCCCGGCCGCCCTGCCGGAAGCGCCGGTCAGCCCAGCCGTGTCCGCGCTGACAGCCGGCATGCCCGGCATCGGTGCGACGGCCACCCTCACCCAGGCCCCGCCCCGACACCCGGCCGCTCTCACCCAGGGCCCGCCCCGGCCGTATGTCCGCGAGACGGCGCCGGCCAAGCCGCCCGCGCCGCCGAGCATGGCGCTGCTCTACATCTGGATCCTGCTGTTCGGCTTCGTCGGCACCCAGCTGGCCTGGACCCTGCGGCCGTTCTTCGGCAGCCCGAACATGGCCTTCAGTCTGTACCGGCAGATCGACGGCAACTTCTACGCCGAGATCATCCGAACCATCGGCCACCTCTTCTGAATGAACGGCCCTGAAAATTCTGCGTGAACGGCCCTGAAAAACGTGAGGTGGGCCTTTCTGTCTCGTCCGGGACCATGGGCGACTACATTAGGCCGGTGCTCGGACTTCCTCCTCGCGTAACCGCTCTGCTGTTCGATCTGGACGGCGTGCTGACCCAGACCGCACTCGTCCACAACGCGGCGTGGAAACAGACGTTCGACGCGTTCCTCGAGACGTGGTCTGGCCAGCACGGCCAGGCCTTCGTCCCGTTCGACTCCGGCGCCGACTACCACGAGTATGTCGATGGCCGGCCGCGCGCCGACGGCGTGCGCACCTTCCTGGCTTCCCGGGGCATCACCCTGCCCGAGGGCACCGCCGGCGACGGTCCCGACGCGGAGACCGTCAACGGCATCGGCAATCGCAAGAACGAGATAGTCCTGCAGAAGATCAAAGAGGGCGCCGTCCAGGTGTACCCCGGCTCCGTCGACTACCTGCACGCCGCCAAGGCCGCCGGCCTGCGCCGTGCCGTCGTGTCGGCGAGCGCCAACTGCAAGGACGTCCTCGTGGCGGCCGGTATCGCCGACCTGATCGAGGTCCGGGTGGACGGGGTCACCGCCCGCGAACACAGCCTCCCCGGCAAACCGGCCCCCGACACCTTCCAGTACGGCGCTCAGCTCCTTGACACGGTGCCTGAGAATTGCGCGGTGTTCGAGGACGCACAGGCCGGCGTGGCGGCGGGTCGGGCCGGCAGGTTCGGCATCGTCGTCGGTGTCGACCGGGTCGGCCAGGCGGACGCCCTGCGCGAGCACGGCGCGGACATCGTCGTCCAGGATCTGTCCGAACTTCTGGCGTAATGACTGCGTCCCAGCGCACAGACTTCTCTTCCTTTCCTCATTTCGAGAGGCACCACCGTGATCCGTGAACGGGCTTATCCCGTCGACCCGTGGCACATCCGGGAGACGCGCCTGGATCTGAACCTGCTGGCTCAGTCCGAGTCGGTCTTCGCCCTGGCCAACGGCCACATCGGGATCCGCGGGAACCTGGACGAGGGTGAGCCGCACGGCCTGCCCGGCACGTACCTGAACTCGTTCTACGAACTGCGCCCACTGCCTTACGCGGAGGCCGGCTACGGCTTTCCCGAGTCCGGCCAGACGATGGTCAACGTCACCAACGCCAAGCTGATGCGGCTGCTCGTGGACGACGAGCCGTTCGACGTGCGCTACGGCGAACTGCGTTCCCACGAGCGGGTGCTGGACCTGCGGGCCGGCACCCTGGAACGGATCGTCGAGTGGGTCTCGCCGTCCGGTCAGGCGATCCGGGTGCGGACCGTTCGGCTCGTCTCCTTCACCCAGCGGTCCGTGGTCGCCTTCCGCTATGAGGTCGAGCCGCTCGACGCCTCCGCCCGGCTGATCCTGCAGTCCGAGCTGGTCGCCAACGAACAGCTGCCGCCGATCAGCAAGGACCCCCGGGTCGCCGCCGTGCTCGACCACCCGCTACAGGCCGAGGAGATGCTCGAACAGAAGGCCGGTGGTCTGCTGGTACACCGCACCAAGGCCAGCGATCTGCGGATGGCCGCGGCGATGGAACACTTCGTCGAGGCGCCCGGCAAGCACGCCATCACCACCGAGGGGCACGCCGACTGGCTGCGCACCACGGTCGCCTGCAAGCTTGAGCCGGGGCAGAAACTCACGGTCGTCAAGCTCGCGGCGTACGGGTGGTCCAGCAACCGCTCGCTGCCGGCCGTGCGGGACCAGGTCGGCGCCGCGCTGGCCAGCGCCCGGCTGGACGGCTGGGAGGGCCTGGTCGAGGCTCAGCGCGACTACCTGGACCAGTTCTGGGACCACTCCGACGTCAAGGTCGAGGGCGACCCCGAGGTGCAGCAGGCCGTCCGCTTCGGCCTCTTCCACACGTTGCAGGCCGGTGCCCGCGCCGAGCAGCGCCCGATCGGCTCGAAGGGCCTGACCGGCCCCGGCTACGACGGGCACACCTTCTGGGACGCCGAGACCTTCGTCCTGCCGGCGCTGACCTACACCCAGCCCGCCGCGGCGGCCGACGTGCTGCGCTGGCGGCATTCGACCCTGGACCTGGCCCGGGAGCGCGCGCAGACGCTGGGGCTACAGGGCGCGGCCTTTCCGTGGCGCACGATCCGCGGCGAGGAGTGCTCGGCGTACTGGCCGGCCGGCACCGCGGGCTTCCACATCGGCGCCGACATCGCCGACGCGGTCCGCCGCTACGTGCAGGCGACCGGAGATGTCGAGTTCGAGCGTGAGTACGGCCTCGAACTGCTCGTCGAGACGGCCCGGCTGTGGCGTTCGCTGGGGCACCACGACCGGCACGGGCGCTTCCACATCGACGGGGTGACCGGCCCGGACGAGTACACGGCCGTGGTGGACGACAACGTCTACACCAACCTGATGGCCCAGCAGAACATGTTCGCCGCGGCGGACGCGGCCAAGCGGCACCCCGATCTGGCCCGCATCCTGGGGGTGGACGACGAGGAGTCGGCCTCCTGGCGGGACGCGGCGGCGTCCGTGCACATCCCGTACGACCGGGAGCTGGGGGTGCACCAGCAGTCGCAGGGCTTCACCCGACTGCAGGAGTGGGACTTCGAGAACACTCCGGCGGAGGCGTACCCGCTGCTGCTGAACTATCCGTACTTCGACCTGTACCGCAAGCAGGTGGTCAAGCAGGCCGACCTGGTGATGGCGATGTACATCCGGGGCGACGCCTTCACCCCGGAGGAGAAGGTCCGCAACTTCGCCTACTACGACGCCCGTACGGTGCGGGACTCGTCGTTGTCGGCCTGCGTGCAGGCCGTGATGGCGGCCGAGGTGGGCTTCACCGAGCTGGCCTACGACTACCTGGGCGAAGCGGCCCTGATGGACCTGCACGACCTGCACCAGAACGCCCGGGACGGTGTGCACGTGGCGTCGTTGGCCGGTTCCTGGATCGCGCTGGTCGCCGGCCTCGGCGGCATGCGCGACTTCAACGGTCAGCTGTCCTTCGCGCCGCGGCTGCCGACCCGCATCGACCGGCTCGAATTCTCCCTGCTCTGGCGTGGCCTGCGGCTGCGGGTGGACGTGAACCGCGAAGAGGTCACCTATTCGCTCCGCAACGGCGGCGGTTCGGCCCGGCTCACCCTGCTGCACCACGGCAAGGAGATCGAGGTCACCCAGGTCAAGCCGGTCATCATGCCGATTCCGCCACCGATGGCGGTCGGCCCGGCACCGACCCAGCCCGCCGGCCGTGCCCCGGTGCGGCGCAACACGTCCGCCTGAGAACCACCGCGGCTCCCGCCCTGCCGAGGACGGGAGCCGCGGTGGTGTGCCCACTCAGCTCAGAGCATCGAGACGTGGACGTGGTCCTTGTGGTTGCTCGTCCCGTGGTAGGTCTTCCAGCCGGTGGCCGGGAACCAGATCTGCGCGTACCAGATCACGTAGAGGATGCCCAGCCGGTCGGCGTTGCGGACCAGGAAGGCCATCAGGTTGTTGCCGTAGTTCTTCATGTCGGCGTTGTGCGCGACCGAGAAGCCCTTGTTCTGCAGCGACCAGTCACACGCCCGGCCCTTCGGATGCTCGAACGGCCCGCCGTTGCGATGGCACCCGACGAACCGGTTGAATCCGGCTTTCTTCACTTCGTTGAACATGTGCAGGGTCCGCGCGGTTATGCAGCCACTCGTCGTGGGGTCGTCGATGCGGCACGACTCGGGCGAGAAGCCACCGTCGGCATTGCGTCGCGCGGGTGCCGCCACCGCGGATTTCGCGAGTACGAAACCGCCGGTCAGGCTCTTCCCGCCGACCAGGGCGAGGGCCTTCTCGGCGGCTTCCTTCTGCTTCTGCATCAGCGCCAGACTCTGCTTCTGGGCCCGCATTTCGGTGTCGAGATTGGCCTTGGCCGCGTTCACCTCGGTGATCGCGGTGTCCAGCTCTTTGAGCTTCCCGTTGTTCAGAGCGTTGATCTCCGCCAGCGAAATAGCCTTTTTGAGGAAATCGTCCGAACTGGCGCTGTTCAGCAGGAAGCTTGCCGCCGAGACGTCGCCGGTGCGGTACTGCTGACCCGCGACGGCCCCCACCTCGGGCAGCAACGCGTCGCGCTTCGCCTCCGCGGTCCGCACGTCGAGGGCGAGCTTCAGCTGGGTCTTCGTCGATTTGGCCACCGCTGCCCTGGCCGCCAGATAGCGCCGGCCGGTGGCGTCGAGCACGTCGTTGAGCAGCGGGTCGTCGTCGCCGTCGTCGGCCGTGCTCGTCGTGTCGCCCGGGTCGGCGCTCGCCGGGGTGGCGGGCGAGAGTACCGCGACCATCGCGGCGGCGACCAGCGGTGCCAGGGCGAGGGCCAACCACCGGCGCGGGGTTGCCGTCATCCAGTGTCCCTTCCGCGTGGTGGCGCGCCTTCTGGCAGTAACCGGCGGCCAGCTTACCCGAAGATTTGCCGGCCGCCGGTCAGCACATTTCTGCCTCACTAATAGTCGTCAGACGATAGCGCAGAGTACTACTAGTGGTCATTGAGGAATTCGTGGGTATCGTTCATCACGGTCTGACAACGGACCGCCGCTTAATCGCCCTTCGGGCGAGCCGGGGAACCACAACCCAGGTAGTGGGGTGAATCCGCGCGTAGCGCGGTAGGGATCTCTTCCATCCCGAACCCGTCAGCTAACCCGGTCGGCGGCCGACGGAAGGAAGGCACGTGTGAAGGACCCCCATGTCCGGCGACGATTAGCCGCGGCACTCGCGCTCCTGGTCGCCACCGCCGGTCCGGCCCTGACCGTCGGATCCCCCGCCGCGGCCGCCCGTCCCCTGGCCGCACCCCGTCCCCTGGCCGCCCCGGGCGACACGGGCGACGACGGCGAGGGCGGCTCCAAGTCGCTGACCGATCAGCTCGACGCGGCCTCCGGTGGCTATCTGAAAGCCAAGGCGGCGCTGGCCACCTCGAAGAAGACCCAGGTTGACCTGACCGCCAAGCTCAAGGAGATCGACGGCCAGCTCGCTCCGCAGCAGGCGGTGCTGGACCAGGTCATCAATCAGACCTACCAGTCCGGCCGGCTCGGGCCGATGGCCGCGCTGCTCAGCGCCGACTCCGCGGCGGGCCTGCTCGACCGGGTCGACACGCTGACGACGGTCGCGGTGCGGCAGGACTCGGCGGTGCGTGCTCTCAAGGACACCCGTAACCGGCAGGAGCAGGCGAAGATCGCCATCGACACCGCGATCCGGGAACAGCAGAAGCAGGTCAAGCTGATGGCCGGACGCAAGGCCCAGGCCGAGGGCGCGCTCAAGGCGGTCGGCGGTGGCCAGAACACCGGCTCACCGGGTGGCAGCAGCTCCTCGCGGTCGGCCTCCGCGCCGCGTTACGGCGGGTCGGACCGCACGATGGTGAACGACCCGACCAGCTCGGGCCGGATCACCACCCGGCTGCTGAACGCGTTGAACCAAGCCCGACACGCCGGCTTCACCCACTACGTGCACTGTTTCCGCGAGCAGAACAGCGGGGAGCACCCGAAGGGCCGGGCCTGCGACTTCGCGGCCGACAAGGGCGGTTTCGGGGGAGTGGCGACGGGCGCGAGCAAGGACTACGGCAACCGGCTCGCGACCTACTTCCGCGAGAATGCCGACAACCTGGGCGTGCTCTACGTCATCTGGTTCAAACGCATCTGGCTGCCGAGCAGTGGCTGGAAGTCCTACAGCGGGGGCCACGGCGACCCGTCGAGCAACCACACCAACCACGTACACCTCTCGGTGATCTAGCCGACGCGGCACAGCTCCGCCGACTGATAGTCCAGGCTTGGGTAGCGGCACAGACCCCCCTACTTGCGCATGTATGCCTCGTACTCCTTCATCACGTCCTCGGTCGGGCCGTCCGCGCGGATCTGGCCCGACTCCAGCCAGATGCTGCGTTCGCAGGTGTCCCGGATCGACTGCTCGCTGTGCGAGACCAGGAAAACGGTGCCCGCCTCCTTGCGCAGGTCGCGGACCCGCTGCTCGCTGCGACGGCGGAATTTCGCGTCTCCGGTGGCCAGCGCCTCGTCGATCAGCAGCACGTCGTGCTTCTTGGCCGCCGCGATCGAGAAGCGCAGCCGGGCCGACATGCCGGAGGAGTACGTCTTCATCGGCAGGGAGCCGAAGTCGCCGCGCTCGTTGATGCCGGAGAAGTCGATGATCTCGGCGGTCTGGGCCTTCACCTGGGCCGGAGTCATACCCATCGCCAGGCAGCCGAGCACCACGTTGCGCTCGCCGGACAGGTCGTTCATCAGGGCGGCGTTGACGCCGAGCAGGGACGGCTGGCCGGCCGCGTAGATCGCGCCGCCCTTCTCCACCGGCAGCAGGCCCGCGATGGCCCGCAGCAGGGTCGATTTGCCGGAGCCGTTGCTGCCGATCAGCCCGATCGCCTCGCCCTTGTACGCCACGAAGCTGACACCCTTGACGGCGTGCACCTCGCGCACCGACGTCGACTTCTTGCCGGTGACGATCCGTTTGAAGCTGGCCACCGGGGTGGCCGTGCCGGAGCCGGCGGCACCGTAGATGCGGTAGATGATGTGCGCGTTGTCGGCGACGACGGTCGGCACCCGTTCCTCGCGAGGGTCAGCCACGGCCGTAGCCCTTCTCTCCGCGCCAGAAGTAGACGAAACCACCGAAGCCGACCACCAGGGTCCAGCACACGGCCTCGATCCAGAGCAGCCGGGGCGTGCCGGCGAGCTTGACGTTGTCCAGCAGGGCGTGCCGGGCCAGCTCGATGAAGACGAGCAGCGGGTTGGCCTCGACCAGCCGCAGTTTCCAGCCGTGCACGTGCTCAGTGAATTTCGTCACCGGATAGAGCACGGCGGAGAGATACAACCAGATCCGCATGATGAACGGGATCAGCTGCTTGATGTCGGTGAGCTTGGAGCCGAGCCGGGCCACCAACATCGCCAGCCCGGCGTTGAACACCGACTGGAGCAGCAGCGCCGGGAGTAGCAGCAGCCACTGCCAGCTGATCGGCTCGCCGGTGATCAACACGATGGTGATCAGCACGGACATCGAGGCGATCAGGTTGCGGATCTCGACCCCCGCGATCGCCAGCGGCAGGCTGGCCCGCGGAAAGTGCAGGGCCCGGATCAACCCGAGGTTGCCGCTGACCGCCCCGACGCCGGCCTGCACCACGCTCTGGGTGAAGCCGAAGATGAAGACACCACAGCACAGGTACGGGATGAAGTTGTCGACGCCGCCCTTGGTGTTCAGGATGACGCCGAAGATCACGTAGTAGACGGCCGCGTTGAAGAGGGGTGTGAGCACCTGCCAGAACATCCCGAGCCGGGTCTTGCCCAGCGCCGAGGCGACCTTGGCGTCCGCATACGACGCGATGAAGTACCGGTACGCCCAGAGCTGCCGGGCATACGCCGGCAGGCTGGGCAGCGCGCCGGCCGCGCTCAGGCCGTGGCGACGGGCCAGCTCCTTGAGGGGCAGGCCGGTGTCGTTGTCGGCGACTGCCGTCTGGGCCATGGGCCGGGGCTCCGATCTGGGGGACCCGGCGGACGGGCCGGGCCTCGAGGACGTGCGCGTGAACACAGTAGTAAGCGTATCGCCGACGAAACGGGATCGTATCGACGTGAGAGAGACGGTAGCTGACCAAACGGCGGAACGCAACCGTTACGTCCTTGCGCTACATTGCACGAGTGGCAACCGTTAAGCGCGCACCTGCCGGAGCGGCGGTGCTCCGTGGCGACATCACCACGGCGATCCGCAACGCCGTGATGAACGAGCTGGCCGAGGTCGGTTACGGCCGTCTGTCTATCGAGGCCGTTGCCCGCCGTGCGGGTGTCGGCAAGACGGCAATCTACCGTCGCTGGAGCAACAAACTCGAGATGGTTCTCGAAATTGTCTCGGAAGTCGCCGGCCGGTCCGTCCCGCTGCCCGACACCGGCAGCTTCGCCGGCGACCTCACTCTGCTGATGATGATCGCCAGCAAGGCGCTCCAACACCGGATCGCGTCGCAGATCATCCCCGACCTGATGGCCGAGGCGGCGCGCAACCCGCAGATCGCCGAGACACTGCAGAAGGCGCTGGGCACCCATCAGACCGCGGTCGGCGACAAGCTGGTCGGCCAGGCGGTGGCCCGCGGCGAGCTGCCGCCGAGCGCCGATCCGCAGCTCGCCGTCGACCTGATCCTCGGCCCGCTCTACTGGCGGCTCGCCGTGACGCGTAACCCGATCAGCGACGAGTATCTGGAGAAACTGATCGCCGCGGTCACGACGGCACTGCACGGGGGGCCGCCCGGGCCGTCAGACGCACACTGACCGGTGTCAGGGCGCGGCGTTGAACAGATCCACCGCGCTGTGCTGGCAGCTGTGGTTGGTGCCGGTGAACGGCCCGGCCCAGTGGGAGCCGTACGAGTCGATCGAGTCCCGGTCCCTGCCGTATGCGCTGTCCGCGTT
>JAVHVY010000495.1:0-18275 GCA_032160305.1 Actinoplanes sp. | reverse complement strand
ATACCTTCGACCGTGCCGCACTGACTGATCCCGCGTTGACCGGGATCTCCCGAACCCACCTGGCCGCCCTCGCCGCGGCACTTGCCGCACCACAACAAGCGCAACGGGCCAAAGCCAGCCACGACCGGCTCGGCACTCATCGCCGGCGAGCACCCGGAGCAGGACGGCGACCCAAACTCACCCTCACCGAACAGATCACCGCCGCCCTGCTACACCAGCGCCTGGCCCTGCCCACAGCACTCCTCGCCCGGCTACTCGGGGTCAGTACCGACACCGCCCGCCACGCCATCCGCGAGGCCCAACAACTACTCGACGAGCACGGATTCACCCGAACACCCCCAGCAGCGCACCTCAGCACCCTGGCCGGACTGTCCCGCTACGCCGCCACCCAGGGCATACATCCCACGGCAGAGATCAAATCAGCGTGTTAAATATTTTCAAGCCCTTAGACCAGTCCGACGCCGGAGTGGCCGGTCGGCAGCTTCTTGCCGGTCTTGTCGTAGGCGGCCAGCGAGTTGACGGTCGTCCCCGGCGTGAACCAGAAGAAGATCACCGACGCGTCCTCGCTCCACACTGCCTGCCCCGCGGTCACGGTCTTGCCGTGCGCCTTGCCGGTGATCCTGGTAGCCGGTCCGGCGTAGTAGCCGAACGTCGGGGCCTGCACGCCATCGACCTCCATCGTGCCCTGCACCGCGTGGAAGCCGGTCGCCTTGTCCGAGCCCTTGGTCTCGTTCGTGATCACATCACCGGTCAACCTGGCGTTGCTGCGGCGACCAGCCATCACACCGAAGTGGGTCTTCGGTAGCACGGCAGACTTCACCGGGGTCGCGAAGAGCACCCAATCACCGAAACCGGTCTTCACGATGTCACCGAGCACCGCGGCCTTGGTGGCCTTGGCCGGCGGGTTCTTCGCCGGCCGGTTCGTCGACGCCGGGTTCGTGGACGGCGGGTTCGTCGACGCCGGGTCCGTGGACGGCGCTTTCGTCGACGCCGGGTCCGTCGACGGCGGGGCGGTGGCCGCGGCACCGGCACCGGCCCGCAGTGCGGCTGAGGTGCTGCCGGCGTTCGCCGCCATTGAAGTCGCCACGATGACTCCAACGCAGGCCGCAGCCGCTCCGGCGGCGTACGTCCAACGGAATTTGGTGTTTCTCATGCGGGCTCCCGGAGCTAAGGTCGGATGGCTCATTGCACAGATCGAGACGGGTGGGTAGGCAAAAAGGTTGCCGTCGCGGAGCGCAACCTTTGCCCGGCCCCACTCGTACTTAGCGGCGTGGAGAAGACGATGTATGGCGCGCGGTGACGACGACTTCGCCGAGTTCGCCACGGCGAGCTCGGCCCGGTTGCAACACATGGCCTACCTCCTGACGGGAAGCCGGCACGACGCCGAGGACGCCGCCCAGACCGCCCTGGTCCGGACCTACGCGGCCTGGAAGCGGGTCCGCAGGCAGGATGCGTACGCCTACGCCCGGACAGTGCTGGCCAACCACGTCACCGACAAGTGGCGCAGGCCCTACCGCGAGTACACGACCGAGGCCATGCCGGATCAGCCGATGCCGCATGACCTGGCCGACGACGTGGCCCGGCGCCGGTGGCTGATCAGCATGCTGGACGTGCTGTCACCCAAAGAACGCGCGGTGATCGTGCTGCGGCACTATGTCGACCTGTCCGAGGCCGAGGTGGCCCGCGAGCTCAGCCTCCCCGTCGGCACCGTGAAGAGCCTCAACTCACGCGGCCTGGCGAAACTACGGCTCGAGGCGGACCCACCGGTGCACACGCCCGGCAAGTACCAGGAAAGCAGAGTACGACGATGACGAAGCTCGACGACTACCTGGATGCGATGTCCTCGCCACCCGACTTCGCGCCACAGCCTCTCGACCTGGGGTCCGTCATAGCCCTCGGCAGCCGCATCCGGCGACGCCGGCGGCTCGCGACCGGAGCCGCCTCCGGACTGGCAGTGATGACGCTGTTGATCGGCGGTGCACTACTGGTCAGACACCCGGCAACCGATACCCCGGCAACCAACACGTCAACAATTCAACCGTCGACCACAGCGCCGCTCACCACAGCGCCGCTCACCACCGCGCCACCCGCCACGGACGAGCCACCCGCCACAACGCCGCCCGCCACAGCGCCGCCCGCCACAACGGCACACCGCCGCCTGCCGCCCACGCCGCCGCCCGCCACACCGCCGCCAGGCTCCCGTCGATGACGGCATCTTCGGCGACGTCGTAAGCCCCGCGCTTGGGTAGCTGCCCCGTCCCTGCCCGCCAAGGGACGGTGAATTTAACGGTGTAACTCGATCTTGGAGTGACGGCTCGGCCTTCAGATCGACGTAGAACGCCGCCCTGGGCGAAACATTCGTCGGTCAGCAGCCACGCGCTCGGATCAGGCGGGGCCGCGCAGGGCGTCGACCGGTTGCAGGTGGGCGGCGCGCAGCGCTGGGTAGAGCCCGGCGAGCAGGCCGACGACGGCGCCCGCCAAGGGTGCGCCGGCTGCGAGCGTTCCGGGTAGGACCGGTGTCCATTGGCGTACGACGCTGATCACCACGACGGTGATGATGCCGAAGCTGGCGCCGATGACGCCGCCGAGCAGCCCGACGGTGGTGGATTCGACGAGGAACTGGGTGGCGATATGTCGCCGTCGGGCGCCCAGTGCGCGGCGCAGCCCGATTTCGGCGGTGCGTTCCATGACGGTGACGAGAGTGACGTTGGCGATACCGAGGGCACCCACGATCAGGGACACCAAGCCGAGAATGAGCAGCAGACCGCTGACATCGTCGGCGACGCCGGTGCGGAGTTCGTCGGGGTCCGGAGGTGCGTTCATGGTGATGACCGCGGGGTCGTTCGGGCTCAGGGCGATGGGCGCCTGCTGGGCGATGAGCGGGGCGGCGCCGAGTGCGGTCGTGATGACGACGGTGCTTGCCGGGCCGAGGTGCAGGCGGTCGTCGGCGGCGGTCCAGGGGACGATCACCGATCCGGTGAGGCTCTGCTGGTCGGCGCGGCCGATCTCGTCGAGGATGCCGATCACGGTGAATGGCGCGCCGTCGAGGAAGATCGCTGGTTGGTTGTCGATCCGGGTGACCCCGAGCAGTTCGGCGGCTTGCCGGCCGAGGACGGCCACCCGGTCCCGGCGGGTGATGTGGCCGTCGTCGAAGAACCGCCCGGTGCCGACGGTGGTCCGGATCGCCGTGGGCAGTGCGGCAGTGGCGCCGAGGACGGGCAGGGCGCGGTCCAGGACTTTTTCCGGGTCGCGCAGCGTGTTGGCTCGCACGGCCAGTTCCTTGCCCGTTGCCGAGGCTGCGTACGCGGCCACCGCCGTCACCCCGTTGAGCCGGGCAACGTTGTCGAGAGCGGTCCAGGGCACCCTGGGAGGTGAGTCGGGTCCGGGTGCGCTGATGGTGGCGGTGACCTCGGTGGCGGTGACCGCGTCGAAACGTCCGGCGATCTGGTTGCCCGCGGTGCTCGAGATGCCGAGGGTAGCGACCAGCGTCCCGATGCCGAGCACGGTGCCGAGGATGGTCAGCGCGGTACGGGCGGGCCGGGCCCCGATGCCGGCGAGTGCCTCGGCGCCCAGATCGCGCAGGTCGAGCCTGCTGGTGGGGATGTCGGGTCGACGTCGACGCAGCCGGATCAGGGGCATCATTCAACCCCCGTCCTGGACAGTTGCGGCAGTGCGATGGTCTGTTCGGTGAGGCGCCCGTCGGTGATCCGGACCTGACGGGCCGCTCTACTGCTGACCACTTCGTCGTGGGTGATAACCACAAGGGTGGTGCCGGCGGCGCGGAGGGCGTCGAAGAGGTCCAACACCGCGGTGGTGTTGGCGCTGTCGAGGTTTCCGGTCGGTTCGTCGCACAGCAGCAGGGCCGGGTCACCGACGAGAGCCCGGGCGATGGCGACGCGTTGGCGTTCCCCGCCGGAGAGGTTGCCCGGCCGGAAGTCCCGCCGGTGGCCCATGCCGACCAGGTCGAGCACGGCGGCGGCGCGGTCGCGGCGACCGGTGCGCGGAGCCCGGGTGTAGAGATCGCCGAGCATCACATTGTCCATGACGTCCCGGTGCGCGAGCAGATGGAACGACTGGAAGACGAAGCCGATCCGGGATCCGCGCAGCGCGGTACGGCTGGTGTCGTCGAGCTGGGTGCTCTGCACTCCTTCCAGTTCGTAGGTGCCGGTGTCCGGCAGGTCCAGCAGCCCGAGGATGTTCAGCAGAGTGGATTTTCCGGAGCCGGACGGTCCGATGATGCTGACGTAGTCACCGCGACGGATCCGCAGGTGTACGTCGACGAGCGCGGGCACGGGCGGATCGGTGGCGAAGGTCCGGCCGACCCCGGTGAGGGTGATGACGTCGGTCACTGGTTACCCACCACTACCCGGTCGCCGACGTGCAGAGAGTCCGCGGCCGTCGGCGTCACCTGCACATAGCCGCCGGTGGTCAGTCCCGCATCGACGGCCACGTCCCGTACCGTGCCCGCCGGGTCAGGCACGCTGACCCGGGCCTGCCCGTCCGCCGCGGTGAACACGGCCGCGACCGGCACGGCCAGGACCGCGTGCCCGGTGGCACCGACCTTGATGGTGATCTTGAATGCCTGGCCGGCGAACGGCTCCAGCTTCTTCGGGTCGCGCAGCGTCAACCGGATCGGGGTGCCCGTGATCGCCGCCGCCTCCGGCTGCGAGGCATCGGCTGCGCCGGCCTTCCCCGCACCGGCCTTCCCGGCGCCGTCCGGGGCCGGGGCGGTGGGGACCGTACCACCGAGTCTGCTCAGCGTCGCGGGGAACGTGTTTCCGTTGGGGTGTTCCAGCGTCGCGGCCATACCGACCTTGAGTAGATCCGCGTCGTCGGTCGCGACATCACCGTTGACGACCAGTGTGGGGTCGGCGACCGTGCCGAGCTCACCCGACGCCGGGGCACCGGCCTTGACCGCGACCGCGGTGAGCCGGACCGGCAGGTTGGGCAGGAAGATGACCTCGCCGCTGGCGATACTGATTCCGTACGTCCGGTCGAACTCGGCGAGCTCGGCCCGGGCGTCGGCGATCGCCTGCCCGCCGCTACCCGACCCGGCGGCCTTACCGCCGGTTCCCGCGGCGCCCTGTGCTGTCTTGACGGCCTGCTGCAGCTGGCGTTGCTGGGCGCGTTGCGCGATGGTCGGACCGCTGGCCCGGTAGCCGATGTGCTCATACCACTTGCCGACGGCGTGCAGCGCGCTGTCGTTGAGCGGGCCGCCCGGCGACAGGCCGCCGCCCGGCATCAGACGATGCAACGCCGCGCGCAACTGGCGGACGTCGTCGCCGGTGCTGCCCCTCGTCAGAGTGCGATACATCGGCACCTTGCCCTTCAGCACGATCACCGGGCGACCGCTCACCTCGAGCAGCACCTCACCCTCGTGCAGGGTCCGGCCGGCCACCGGGGCCTTGGTGACCAACGGGGACGCGGCTGGTTCGCCGTTATCACCGGCGACGGCACCGGTCAGCGTGATCGGCTGGGGCGCGCCATAGGCGACCGTGCCCCGCGCGGTCACCGTCGCGGTCAGCGCCCGCTGCTCGACCGCGACCGTGATCAACGACGCCGGGGGCGCTCGATGCGCGGCGGCCGCGTCGGCGGGCGACTGCATCCCGGAACCGACTGACCAACCGACCGCCCCCGTCGCCAGCGCGATCGCGGCCGTCGCAGCGACGACCCGCGGAGGTCCGGAACGTGGTAACGACAGTCGCATGATCAGCTGTTGCCGTTCTCGAAGACCACTTTCGCATACTTCGTCCGCACCAGTGCGGCGTAGTCCGTACGGCAGTCCAGGTCGGCGAGCGCCGTCTCGATCTCCTTCTGTAGCGCGGCCTGGGCGTCGGCCTTGCTCACCGAGGCCGGAACCTGCTGGGACCACGCCTGCTCGGCCAGCTCGGACTCGATCGCACCAGGCTTGGCGGAATTGACCGCGTAACCCTTTTTCCGCAGGCAGTCGGCGTATTTCTGCGCCGCTGCCACGACGGCGGGCTGGGCCTGGAACGCGGAGTAGGCTTGCGTCGTCGCATCGACCGTGTCCTCGCCGGGGTAGGACTTCTTTCTCATCTCGCCGACACACCCCGTAGTCGGTGTGTACGTGGGCCCCGGCTCGCTGGTGGCACCCTGCAGCGCCAGGTCGAACGCTCGGCGGCGGGCCGGGTCCAGGGCTGCGCGGATGTCGTCGTTGGGGTCGTTCTCGGCCACCTTGCCGCTCTTGTATCCGGCCAGTGCCTTGTCCTGCGGATACATCAGCAGGGCATAGGCGCCGCCGAAGCCGTACTTCTGCCGGAACCTGCGCACCTCGTCGGCCGGCTGCAACACCGACAGCTTTCCGCCGAACAGGTCGGGCTTGGCCACGGCCGGCGGCGTCACCGGAAGGTACTGGAAACCCTGGTTTTTCATACAGTCCGCAATGAGGTTCTGCCATTGCGAATAATGGGCCGTGACTTCGTCCCCCGCTTTCGCCGCGTCGAATTCTCCAGCGGTGCCACCACCCGTCGCCGGCTGATTCGCGTCCGCACCGGATGCGCTGCTGCAGCAGCCGGTGAGAAAAAACAAGCCACATGCGGTTAGCGGGAGGAGGGCGCGCCAAACGGAAGAGTGCCCGGAGAAGCGTGGCCGCGCGGTCGTGGAAATCAACATGACCAGGACTCTACAGATCTCGGCATAAGCACCGGATAAGTTTCCCCGGCGGTACCGTGCGTGGACCAATCGGTCACCCATCGTGAACTTTTCGGGCTTAGCGCGGCTATGTAATACTGCTGACTCAATGGGTCGGGAGAAGGACGCGTGCGAGTACTTATTGCCGACGACGAACGGCTGTTCGCCGACACGATCGCTGTGGGGCTACGGCGGGAGTCCATGGCCGTCGACGTCTGTTACGACGGTGACGGCGCGCTTGAGCGGCTGACCGTCAACCGCTATGACGTCGCCGTGCTGGACCGGGATATGCCGGGCAGCACCGGTGACGATGTCTGCCGGTGGGTGACCCAGCAGCAGTTGAGCACCCGCGTGCTACTGCTCACCGCCGCCTGCGGCGTCTACGACCGGGTGCAGGGGCTCGGGCTGGGCGCGGACGACTACCTGACCAAGCCGTTCGCGTTCGCCGAGCTGGTGGCCCGAATCCAGGCGCTCGCCCGCCGTACGGCGCCGGCGCTGCCGCCGGTGCTGGAGCGGGACGGCATCGTACTGGAAGTCGCCACCTGCTCCGCCACCCGCGACGGTCGGCCGTTGAGCCTGACGGCCAAGGAGTTCAGCCTGCTGCACGCGCTGATGCGGGGACAGGGGCAGGCAGTCAGCGTCGAGGATCTGTTAGAACAGGTGTGGGACGAACATACCGACCCGTTCAGCAACATCGTCCGGGTCACCATGGTGACGTTGCGCCGCAAGCTGGGCGAGCCGCAGATCGTGCAGACGGTGCCCCGCGCCGGCTATCGGATCGGACGGTAAGACGTGCGTTTCAAGACCGTTCGCGGACGCCTTCTGGCGATGGCCGTGGTCGCAGTGACACTGATTGCAATCGTCGAGGATCAGTACAACTCATTGCCGATATCCCCCTTTCTCATCGGCCTGGAGCCCTGTCAGAACGTTGGTCAGCTGGGTGGTGCCTGCAAATTCTGGTTCGACTATTCGCCTATCAATAATGTGGTGCAGTACCTCTTCCTCGTACTGGTACTCCTGGTGTCATACCGATGGGCGGCGCGGTGGATATTGGCGCCCATCCGAAATCTCGTACCGGCGATCGAACAGATGGGTCCGCAGAATCTGGGCCACCGCGTACGCCCCGACACCCGTCACCGGGACGAGTTGAGCACACTCGGGCAGGCCCTGGACGACATGATGGACCGCATCGCCGCCGGCTACGAGGGCCAACGCCGATTCGCCGCGAACGCCTCACACGAATTGCGCACGCCGCTGGCGCTGCAACGGATGCTGATCGAAGTCGGCATGACCGACTCGCTCACCGGCGAGCAGGCCACGCTGCTGACCAGCCAGCTACTGCAGGCCAACGACCGGAACGAACGCCTCATCGAGGGCCTGCTCGTGCTCAGCCAGGCAGATCAGAGGCTGGTCGCGCACACGCCGCAACGCCTCGATGAAATCACCGCCTTGATGATCAGAGAGAGCGGCGCCCACGCCGACAAGCTTCGGGTGACCGTCAGCTGTGAGTTGCAGCCGCGTGTCGTACACGGCGACCAGGTCCTACTGGAGCGGCTGGTGCGCAACCTGGTGCACAACGCCATCAAGTACAACCACCCCGGCGGAACGGTGCACGTCACGGTCGGGGTGTCGCCTGCCCTGAGCGTGGTCAACACCGGGCCGGCCGTACCCCAGCAGGATGTCGCCAGGTTGTTCGAGCCGTTCACCCGACTCGGTTCCGACCGGATCGACCACAGCGGCGGAAGCGGGCTGGGCCTCGCCATCGCCCGGTCGATCGTCCAGGCACACCACGGCACCGTCGCCGCGGAAGCACAACCCACCGGCGGCCTGCGGATGTCCGTCGACTTCCCGCTCGATCAGTCTCCCGGACACCCTGATGCCCATACTCGTCGTGCTGTATCCGAAACACGATTCGAACGCGCATTGCCACCGCCCTGAACGGTGTGCCTCCTGCCGATTGGGCTACCCGAGCAGGAGCTCCGCGGCGGCGGCCAGATCCGCCACCACCGCGGTGGCCGCCGGCTCGTCCGCGCTGTCGGCGTACTCGCCGGTGCGCACCCGGATCGACCGGGCACCCAACGCCGCGGCGATCGCCACGTCCTTGCCCGGCCGGTCGCCGATCACCACGAGATCTTCGACCGCCACGCCCAGCGCGGCGGCGGCGTGGCGCAGGCTCCCCGGATGTGGCTTGCGGGCCGCCCGGCCGCCCCACTCATCGGTGATGATCACCGCGGCGAACGCCGGTCCCACCCCGGTCGCCGCCAGCTTCGCCCGCTGGACCGCCGGGTTCCCGTCGGTGAGGCAGGCCAGGGGGAACCGCGCACCCAGCATCGCCAACGCGGTGGCCGCGCCGGCGTACAGCGGCAGCCGCTTCGGCCGGTAGCCGATGAACGCGGCCACCATCGCCGGCAGCAACTCCGCCGCGCCGGAGTCTGGCACCCCGTACGCGGTCAGCGCTCGATCGATGGTGCCGCCGGAGTCCGAGCCGGCGACGAGTTCGGCGCGCACCGCCCGGGTCAGCCGGACCTGGTCGAGGCCGGCGGCCGCCCCCGCGCGGCCCACCGCGCGGGCCGCGCCGTGCAGGTAGGCGGCCTGCGGATAGACGGTGTCGTCCAGATCGACCACCACCGCGGCCGGCGCCGGCCCGGGCCAGGTCGTCACCGCGTCACGTCCCACGGGCGATGGCCGTCGGTGTAGTCCGGCTCGTCGAGGGTCAGCAGGGCGTCCGTGGCCGGGTCGGCGAGGATCGCCGCGACCTGCGTCCCGGTTGTCCCGTCCCCGTACGGGCACGGCAGGGCCGCGATCCAGGCCAGCGCCTCGGGTTCGCTGAGCCGGTGCGCCGCGGCGACGGCCCGGTCCGCCTCGTCGTCGGAGGTGATCCCGGTCAGGACCGCCGCACCCGATTCGACCCCCTCCCAGCGCGGCGTCGACCGGCGCAGCACCACCACCGGTACGCCCAGGTACGCCGCCTCCTCCTGCAGCCCGCCGGAGTCGGTGACCACCACCCGGGACCCGGCCAGCGCGGTCAGCAGCCCGTCGTACGGCAACGGCTCCTCCCAGGTCACGCCGGGCAGTAGGGCCAGCCGATCGGCCAACCCGAACTCGATCAGCCGCGCCTTGGTCCGTGGATGGACCGGAAACCGCACCGGGCCGATCGCGGTCAGCCGGCCGATGACCTCGACGAGCCGGGCCAGCCGCGCCGGATCGTCGACGTTCGACGCGCGATGCGCGGTGACCAGCACCCCGGCGCGTTCGGTGGTCGGGACGGGCCGCACCCCGTTGTCCCGCAACGCGTCGATGACGGGGTTGCCGACCATGAAGATCCGCTCGGCGGGCACCCCTTCCGCGGTGAGGAACCCGGCGGCCCGGTCGGTGGGAGCGAAGTGGAGCTGGGCGGTCACCGCGGCCACCCGCCGGTTGACCTCCTCGACGCTGCGCAGATTGAAACTGCGCAGCCCGGCCTCCAGATGCGCGAACGGTACCCCGGCGGTACGGGCGGCCAGCGCGTACGCCGGCACGGTGTGGGTGTCACCCAGGGCCAGCACCAGATCGACCGGGTACGCCGAGATGACCTCCGCCGCGCCGCTGAGCAGCGCGCCGGGGCGAGCGACACCGTCGCTCAGCCGCAGCCGCACCTCGGGGCTGAGCCCCAGGGTGCGCTGCAGGTCGGCACCCATCGCGGCGTCGGCGTGCTGGCCGGTGTCCACCGCGGTCACCAGATGGCCGGCGGCGCGCAGCGCGCGGACAACCGGCGCCAGCTTGATCACCTCGGGCCGGGTGCCGAACGGCACCAGCACCCGGCGCCGCACCGCCTCGCCCGGGCCGGCCGGGCACGCCGTGGTGACGACAGCGCTGGTCATCGGGCCACCGCCGGCGCGAGCGGATCGGCGACCGGGGAGCCGTCACCGGCGTAGTACACCTCGGCGAAATGCCGGGCCATCCGCACGCCCGGCCGGTACGTCAACCGGGGCAACTCGGCCGCCGGGTCGAGGATCCCGGCGAGGTAGGTGCCGACCACGTCGGCGCCGGCCGCCAGGGTCAGCGGCAGCCCACCGGAGAACCGTGGGTTGACCTCGACCACACCGACAATGACCGGGAAGTCCGGGTCGCCGGCGAGCGACTGCGGATCGGCCACGAAACCCTGTACGTTGGCCGGCCCGGTGTGCCCGATGGCACGCAGGGTGGCCGCGACGACCTCGGTCACCGCGGTGGAGTCGAACGTGGTGCCGCGTACCGAGATGCCGCCGCGGGTCTCGTCCCGCCACCGCGGCACGCAGGTCAGCAGGGTGCCGTCCCGGGCCACCAGGGCGTCGGCGGTGAACTCCAGCCCGGGCAGCCGGGTCTGGGCGATAGCGTCCGGCACGGCGGCGAAGGCGTGTTCGAGGTCGCGAGCGTCGTCGACGAAGACCACGTCGCGGCTACCCCGGCCGCGGGCCGGCTTGACCACCCAGGGACCGGGAATCAGGACGGCGTCGTGCGCCGACCGTACCGTCGGCGGGTGCGGTACCCCGGCGGCCCGCAGTACGGCGGCGAACGCCACCTTGTCCAGGCACGTGTCGGCAGCCACCGGATCCGGCAGCCAGGTCTTCGTGCCCAGGTCGGCGAGCCGGTCGGCGAGCGGTGCTAGGTACGCGTACTCCTCGGCGACGGTGCAGATCAGCGCGACCGGGCGGTACTCGTCCAGCGCGGCGAGCATGGCCTCGGCGTATCCCGGCTCGTCGGCGCGGGGAACCACGGCGGCCGAGCTCGCCAGGCGCAGGCCGACCGCGTCCGGGTCGGCGTCCAGCGCGAGCGCCCGGTCGCCGGCGGCCTGGATCGCCCGGATCACGGCGACACCCGCCGGCCCGCCCGCACCGGTGACGGCGATGAGTCGCCCGGCACCGGTCGGCTCGCCCGGCATCGGAGCGCGCATCAGCCACGCCCGGGCCCAGAGCCGCAGCGCGACGATGTTGCGGTTGGAGATCGGTTCCCACTGCCGGGCGGCGATCGCGCCAGCGAGCGCGTCCAGCACCACCGGATCGGTTTCGTGTGTGGCGACCGCGAGCAGGGTCGCGGTGTGCACGCCGAGGCCGCGTTCGGCCAGGTCGCGGACTGCGGCGGTGCGCCGCCGGGTGCTCTCATGGCCGACCCGGTAGTCGACGCGTCGCTGCTCGCGGCGGGCGGCCAGCCAGTTCGACACCGACGCGGGCAGCACCCTTCGATGCAGGAACGCGGCGATCTGCACCTTCGGGGCGTTCGGGTTGACCGCCATCTCGACGCGGTGGCCCATGCCGGGGCGGCCCCATTCGCCGGGCCGGTTCGCGGTGTGTCGCCCCGAGCGGTCCTGTTCGGCGCGCTGCGGGTCGTGCATCGTCAGTCCGATCATGATGAGCAGTCCGATCAACGTGTAGGCGAAGCTGAGCAGGGCTCCGATCCAGTCGTGGAAGAACACCAGCGCGTCGACGGCGAAGTACCGGCCGGCGAGCAGCGACAGGATCAGCCGGAGCTGGTTGGCGAGCAGGACGAAGACGCCGGCGGCGAGGAACCCGATCAGTGCCTGCGAGCGTTGCCGCAGCGCCACCAGGGCCAGCGCGGAGAGGGCCAGGATGCTGGTCAGCGCCGAGCAGGAGGCGGTCATCTCCGCGGTCACCGGCTGGAAGCCCGGGCCGAAGATCAGGAACGAGTCGCCGAGGGCGCTGGAGATCCGGTCCACGCCGAATGCGTGCAGGATCTCGGTGGCCATCGTCACCTCGAACCTCCGGGCCGGCTCGATGAGCAGGGCGTACCCGCCGACACACCAGACGACCGCACCGATCAGTTCGAGCAGTACGAGCCGGCGCCGCCAGGCGGTGCCGCGCGGGCGGAACCAGTGCCGCGACTCCTTCGCCAGCACGCGCCCCACCCGGCGCGACGTCAGGGTGGGCGCCGTCACTGAGCTATCTCGCGGTCGAGGTCGGCCACACCGATCCGCTCGTTCATCATGCCGAGGGCGACCGCGTCGCGGCGGGCGAACGACCGGGATTCGCCAGCCGGCGCCCTCGCGGGCCCCTCGATCTCGACCTGGGCCGAGGTGGCGCCCGAGCGGGCGGTCTTCGACCAGGAATAGGCCCGGCCCCACATCCCGTCGAGGTACGCGACCGTGGCGGTGAGGATCGACATGCCGAACGCCGGAACGAAGCCGACCAGCGTCCAGGCGGCCCGGCGCTCCACCCGGCCCAGCAGCAGCCCGACGGCGAGCTCGGTGAACGGCCCGGCGAACAGCAGGGCCGACAGCGGCAGCAGCCCGATCGACGACGACGCCCCGATGCCGAACGCCCGCAGACCGATCAGGACGAGGCCCAGCCCGCAGAGCACCGGCACGTGGTAGACCCACAGGAAGAGCATGGTCTCGAACTTCTGCGGCACCGACAGGTGACGGCTGTGCAGGATGGGTAGCCAGTAGTCGCGGAGACACTTCTGGTGCCCGCGGGCCCACCGGTACCGCTGCCGCCAGAAGCGGCTGGTCGACAGCACCGCCTCCTCGAAGTCGACCGCGGACGGGTCGTAGCGCACGCGCCAGCCGCCGAGCAGCACCCGCAGGGTCAGGTCGGTGTCCTCGGTGACGGTGTGCGGGTTCCAGCCGCCCAGCGAGCGGATCAGGTCGGTACGGACCGCGCAGTTGGCGCCGCCGTACGCGGGCAGCTCGAACAGCGCCTGCCGGCCGTACTCGTTGACCAGGTATCCGGACAGATAGTCGATGAAGATCGTGGAGGCGAGCGACGACTCGACCCCGTTGCGCACGACGCAGCGGCCCATCACCGCGCCGACGTTCGGGTCCCGGAAGTGCCGCACGAGTCGCCGCAGCACGGTCCGCTCCGGCTGATGGTCGGCGTCGAAGATGACCGCCACGTCCGCGTCGACCAGTGCGAGGGCGTCGTTGAGCGCGCCGGACTTACCGCCGCCGGCGCCGGCGGCGCGGTGCAGCACTCGCAGTCGCGGGTTCGCCGCCGCCCAGGCGTCCAGCCGGGCGCCGGTGCCGTCGGTGGACGCGTCGTCCACCACCACGACGGTCATCGCCGCGGGTGGATAGTCCAACGCCAGTAGCGCCGTGACCATGCCGTCGACGACGAGTTCCTCGTCCTTGCAGGCGACCAGCACGGCCACCGACGGGGTGAAGCTGTCCACGCCGATGATGGGCGCGTCCAGGTCCCGCTCGGCCCAGCGGGCCGCGGCCACCGCGAAGGCCAGGTGCCGGAAGAAGAAAACCAGAAAGACCAGGTTGAGTACGGTCGCCAGCCAGCCGAGCGTCCGGTCGATGCCGAACAGGCCCACCGTGGCGGCGAACACCAGCGCGTACGTCAGCAGGGTCCGCCGGTTGTTCTCCGGTGGGGCCCGCCGCGGGGAGCGACGCGGTGGGTGTGCCGGCGCCGCGCCGATCACCACGCCGGCATCCGCGCGACGGGCGCACGTGCCTCCACCAGCAAGGGCATCTCCGGTACGGGGGTCAGGTCCCATACGAAGCGCGCCGGTACGAATGCCTCGGCGTACCGTACTCGGGACTGGGCACCGAAGTGGCGCGCCGACGCGGCGACCACCTCCGGGTCGACCATGGCGGAGCCCTCGACCTGGCTGCGGTGGCAGCTCACCGCGGCGAGCTTGCGGTCCAGGTGCGCGGCGACGTCCACGAACATCGTCGGCTCGAAGCGCACCGTGGAAGGACTCCGGTAGTGCAGGATCCGGCTGCTGAGCCGGGCCGCGGACAGGGTCGCGGCCGTGGCCGCCCGGTGGTCCTGGTGCGAGTCGTCGGGTGCGTGCACGTACACAACGTCGGCTTCCATGCCGCTGATCACGTTCTCGATCACGGCGATCGTGGCGGCGTCGGGGGCGATCGCGCAGTCCACGAGCCGCCCCCAGACCAGCAGGCAGTCCAACGCCCGCGCGGCGGCCTCGGCCTCCGCGCGGCGGTCGGCGTCGGCGCCTGGGCCGTTCTGCCCGCCGGTCAAGACCAGCATGGTGACAAAGTCCCCGGCCGCCCGGTGCGCGGCGAGGGTGCCCGCACAGCCGAGTTCGATGTCATCGGGGTGCGCGCCGACCGCCAGCACGCTGCGCATTAGACGTTCCGCAGCTTGATGCGGCGCTTCCGCAGCACGATCGCGCCGCCGGCGACGAGCAGGCCGACGCCGAGTACCAGCAGTGGGCCAGAGCCGTTGCCGGTGGCGGGTAGGCTGACATCCCGGCCGCAGGTGGGCTTGTTCCAGTCGGCCGAGGCCTTCTGCCCGCCCACGGACCAGCTGACCTTCGCGTCCTTGGGGAGCCAGCCGGTGGCGAACGCGGCGACGTGCGAGCCCGGCTCGAACGTGGTCGTCTGTACGCCGTCGATGTTCGACGCCGCCGCGCCGGTCACCTCGAGCTTGTTGTTGTCGCCGAGTTCGATCTTGCCGCTCTGCTTGCCATTGCTGCTGTATCCGAAGACCGCACGGTATTCGTTGGTCTCGGTGTTCTTCACGACGCAGTTACAGGAAGTGCTGCCGGAGATCGTCTGCCAGGTCGCGGTGGCGGGGCCGGTGCTGAGCAGGAGCAAGCCGGTGACGGCGGCGGCCACGAGTGCCACACCCGCCACGGTGAACGTCGTAGCGCGCCTGCGCCAGGAAAGGAGGACACGACCCATGGAAACCTCCGTGGAAACGAGTGAATCCACCAGCGCGGGAACGCGTAGGTGGCACTGGCTGTAACTTCGGCTTCGCTCGGCGTCGGTTGAGGGATTGGGCGTGTCCGGGGCCGGCGGAGACCCGGAGGTTGATCACGTTACGCATGGTGACAGGAACTCGAATCGGGCAAATCGCCTAAGGGGAACGCCGCGATAGGGCTCGCATGGTGGCCATCCTCCGCGGCCCTCATGTGTGGTCGGTGGCAGTCCACGGCCGCAAAATGAGCACGGCTTGCCGGCATACCGCGCAGCGCACCGTCTCAGTGCGGGGAGCAACACGGCGCACAAGGCGGGTAGGTTCAACGCCGCTCGAAGCTCGGACCGAAGTTTGCTTTGTTGGACAGGCGAGGCAGGGCAGAGGGTCACTCATCGGTTCCGGTCGAGGTCCAGACGCGGCCGGAAGCATACGGTCCATTCATGCCAATCCATTGGGTACAACTCCCGCTGACGTGCATGCTGGCGATCGCCTCGACGACTGCCTGTGGCACTGATCCGGTCAGCACGGCCGTGCCCGCCGGGTCGGCACCGTCCGTCGCTAGTTCGGCGCCCGTCGCCGGCGGGGCACCGCCACCCGGCACGGAGGCGCCTGCCGCCGGCACGAAATCGAAGGAGCAGGTATGCAAGGAGGCCGAGGTAGTTGCGAAGCCCTTTTTCGACACGTATGTGAACAACGCGCCGACCGTCAAGGCGGGTCAGCCGCTGCCGGCGGACTACGTCGACGGGGTGCACAAGACGGCGACGACCTTTGCGGGACAGCTGCACGCCCTGGCGTCGGAGAGCGCGGACGCAGCGATTCGGACCGCTTTCGAGGAGTACGCCTCGAAGGTTGACACCGATATCGTCGCGAGCCCCGATCTGTCCGCGGTCACGCCAGAGAATTCCGGCTGGCTGCTGAGCTTGGGCAAGCTCTGCTAGGGCCGGCCGTTTCTGCTGAGGGTCTCGCGTAAGCCTTTCGGACTGTTTTCCTCGGTCTCGACCGCAGCCGCCTGCCTTCCGGTAGGCCGCGAGTCGGCCGCCGAGCGACCGCCAGGATCACCTGGGCCTCTACCAGTTGGGCCACGAGGGTATTGCCGGTGCCATTTCCCGGGCCGGGGAGGTGCCTATTCAATTAGGCGATTCAGGCAGGCTTTGAAAGGCATGCGGAATCAATTGATGAGCGTACGGAAAAGAGCGGCTGAGCCCATTCAACGTCGGCTGCGGCCACACCCCCGTTGGGGGAACGACACCCGCTGTCCGGGTACCGGCCCGGCGCGCCCACGAGACCTGCCTGCTCACGTTCGCCGACGGCCGGGTGGTCGCCCGGCTCGGTGGCGCCGACCCGGCCGTCGAGGCCGCCGTCATGGCCCGGGCCCGGGCACACGTGCCGGTGCCGGATGTTCTGCTCGGGCTTCGCCGAGCAGCAGCCGGCCGATCTGCCGCTGCCAGCGGACTGGGCCTGGGCCGGCTCCTCGACATGTTCGCGCTGAGCGACCTGGTCACCCGGCCCGCCGGCCATCCCGTCGCAGACCGGGCAGCGGTCGAGATCCGCCGGTGGCTTGCCTCCGGAGTGCCCCGATCCCTGTAGGTCCGGCCGGATCGCTCCGGAGGGTGACGAATCAGGTGCAGGCGAGATTGTGATACGAATGCGATTCGGACATACCGGACTCGGCATAGGATACGGACGGTCCGGTTAAGTAGTATCCGCGCGACGTTTCACTTAACGAGGGCGAGGATCACGATGGCCGTCCGGTTAACGATGCCGGAAATTCGCGAGCGGACGTACAAGCCCAAGGATGCGTGGTGGACCGTCCTGCTGGTCGATCCGGTCGCGGGCCGACTGGTCCAGCTGGTGGCACCGTACCGGTGGATCACGCCTGATCTGCTGACCGTGCTGGCGACGATCGTCGGCATCGCCTCGACGGTGTGCTTCGCGCTCGGTGGTCGCTGGTGGATCGTCGCCGGCGCGCTGCTGTTCCACGTCAGCTTCGTCGTCGACTGCATGGACGGCAAGATCGCACGGCTGAACGGGACCGGTTCGGTCTTCGGCGGCTGGTTCGACTTCATGTTCGACCGGCTCCGGGTCTTCATGTGCACGCTGGCCCTCTTCGGCGGCCAGTACGCCCGCACCCACGAGCCGATCTATCTTTGGCTCAGCACGATCGTGATCTTCCTGGACCTGTTCCGGTACCTCAACGGCGGCCAGATCGCCAAGTACAACCGCCAGATGAACGCGCAAATCGCGCAAGCCCGTGGCCTCGTCGGGACGGCCGCGCCCGAGCCCGACGGCGACCCGGAGTCCACCGACGCGGACGAGCCGGTCGTTGCCGGTTCCGGCCCGGTCAGCCTGCCCGACCGGGTGATCGCGGCGATGCGCCGACACCGGATGCGCCCCCACCTGGTCAGCGGCATCGAGTTCGAGATGTTCGTCTTCATCGTCGGCCCGCTGACCGGCTGGCTCATCGGTACGACGATCGCCGCCGGTGTGCTGCTACTGGCCTTCGAGCTCCTGGTGACCCTGAAGCTGTGGATCACCACCCAACGCTTCCCGGCCCGGCTGGCCAAGGCGGAGGCAGAGGGCGCAGCCCGCCGGGAGGACATGGTCACGACCTGACTGATCGAGTTCGCCGGGCTGCCGCGATCGGCTAGGTGGTCGGGGTGGTCGCCGGCGCCGTGGTGCCGGTGGTCGGGGTCGTGCACGGGCCGGCCGAGTCGACAGTGTCGGTGAAGGAGCTGCCCGCCGACCGGTACGCGGCCGCCTTCGCCGTCGCCTCGGCCGGGCTGAGCACCTTGCTCTTGGCGAAGAACAGGTAGTCGACCTGCTGCTGGTACGTGCTCAGAGCACCCGAGTGCGCGGCCGTGTCGATGAACCACAGGTTCCAGTTGATCGTCATCGTCTGGCGGGGGTAGAACTTGCCCGAGTGGTCGCCGACCTGGACGCCGTCGATGTAGTAGATGACGTGGCCGTTGGCGACTGTTGCCA